>CALBYC010000196.1 GCA_937890135.1 uncultured Parabacteroides sp. | reverse complement strand
GTCCAAGGGTACACCGTCCAAGAAGTATCGGATGGAATTGCCGGAAAGGCCATTGATATACAAATCGAAATCGGAACCGACCCCGCCTTCCTCCCTCACTTTGATGCCTGAGGTACGGTTAATCAAGTCATTCAAGTTCGTGATGGAATTGACTATCGGGGCCACATCCAACGCGTTGACGGCTAAAGCCCCTTCCTTGATTTGCTGCGTCCTCGTTTTCCCGTACACTTCGACCGAGTTCAAAGAGACCGAACTTTCCTTCAAACGGAAATCGCAAGTCTGATTTTTCCTCAAATCCACCTTTTGGCGGATGGTTTCATATCCGATGTAAGAGACGACAATCGTATAATTCCCCGCATTCAGCTGCAATGAATATTTCCCTTGATTGTCGGAGTAAGTTCCCCGTGTCGTGTTCTCCACGGCAATGGTTACTTGAGGAAGCGGAGCGCCGTTCGCATCCGTGACTTTGCCGGAAAGGAGGATTTTGCCTTGCGCCCATGCCTGAACCGACATCGGGCATAAAAGAAGAATAAGTAAAATCTTTTTCAGAATGTTCATTTGCTATTGCCTTTCTTATGTTCTTGTAAAACTCCGGATAAAGGCAACACGCAAACCCCGCTCCCATTGAAAGGGGAAAAGATAAGCGAAATATTCCATGCTTTATACCCGAAAGCATTAAAACAGATGTGTTATTGGCAGGTTTTCTGGCTTGTCCCGTTTCTAAAAAGCCTTCCCATCTTGTTTTCCTATAGACAGTGGCATTCCTTTTTCAGAAACTTATGCGGGACTTACAGCAGCGGGTCTGCTCAGGTCTTTCACCTGATTCCCTTTAGCAAGGCTTCTTACGTGGGCCTTGGACCAATGACGCTGCAAAGGTAATAAAAGAATGGCACTTTTTACCAAAAGATAGAACAGAATAAAAAATATTTATGGGACTATGGAAAAAAAGCACCCGTCCTGTTTGCCTTGCAATGGTCGATGCGAGGCAAACAAAATGGGTGTTTTTGCTATTCTATCATGGATGTCAATCGTTCTCGATGACACGGATCATGTCGAAGAAGAAGCCGCCATCCACTTCTGCCCCCTTCTCGATGTTTCCAGTCTCGATATCATAGATATACATGATTGAGTTTTGGTCATCCTTCGTGTTGGTACCAAAATAAACTTTGTTGTTGAAGATGACAGAACGTTGCGAGAACCGTCCGCCGCTGTATGCCAATTCTTTCCCATTGTAGCTCATGCGGGTCTTCTCGCCCGTTGCCAAGTCCAAAATGGCATAGTAGTGGGAATAACCGTCGATAGCTGTGGGCTTGATGGTCTTGCCGCCCACTGTCACGGAAGGGGCATTGTCGTTACGCGCATAGATGAATGCTTTGTTATTGCCAATGTACTGCACCGTCAGCAATTTGCCATCCGCATCCTTGTAACCGTTGTATGAAGGATCGAACTCAGTTTCACCGGCATTGATACGCAACAACATGCCTTTTTCCATGGAGTCTGTGTCCTCGAAGCAAGCCAAATAGAGGTTGCCGGCTTCATCGTACATGACACTGTTCTGCATCAATTCGCCGTATGCGCTGCCTGCCATTTCAGACGTGATGGGAGAAACGCTCTGGCTTTCCACTGCCATGGTCGCCGGGTCGATCACCGCCACACGGAAATTCGGTTCGTTGGTCGCACGCATCGGGTTGCTGGCATCTTTGTTCCTCTTCGCATAATAGAAGTAGAAGAGCTTGTTGTCTGCCTGACGGTAGGTCAAGATACCCGAAGTGGTCAAGAACTCCCAACCTTCCGGGACGGTGATTTCATTGAATTCGCCTTCGTCGATGATTGTCATGTCGTTGGCATTCAACTTCGTCCAAATGATCTTGG
>CALBYC010000195.1 GCA_937890135.1 uncultured Parabacteroides sp. | reverse complement strand
GATTCCGGAAATGGCACAGGCGATATCCGCTAGCCCCCATTTCCGCATCTTTGAATTTTCCGACTGGCATAGCACACAGCATTTTGTGAAGCAGTTCTTCAGCGGCATATTCATCACCATCGTCATGACCGGCCTCGACCAAGACATGATGCAGAAGAACCTCTCCTGCAAAAGCCTTCGGGACGCACAAAAAAACATGTACTCATATGGTTTCGCCTTTACCCCGGTCAACTTCCTTTTCCTGACTTTAGGCATATCCTTGCTGCTGTTAGCCCAGAAAGAACAGATTGCCTTGCCAGCCATGAGCGACGATATTCTTCCAATGTTTTGCACGTCCGGCATTCTGGGCAACAGCATACTCATCTTCTTCACCATAGGAATCATCGCGGCGGCCTTCAGCAGTGCGGACTCGGCCCTGACAGCCTTGACCACTTCCTTCTGCGTGGACATATTGAACATCGATAAAGAAAATGCGAAACAGGCAAGCAAAACACGCCTGAAGGTACACCTCGCCATGTCGCTGCTCTTCGCCGCCATCATCATCATCATCAAAGAGCTGAACAACCGGAGCGTCATCGATGCCATTTACATGATTGCCTCCTATACATACGGGCCGCTGTTAGGCCTGTTTGTTTTCGGACTTTTCACCCGGAGAGTTCCAAATGACAAATTAGTTCCGTATATTTGCATACTTTCTCCACTTGTATGCTATGGCATCAGTTATTGGGGAAATCATTGCGCCGGTTACACATTCGGATATGAATTGTTGATGTTGAACGGATTCATCACATTTACCGGCCTTTTATTATTATCTAAGAAGAATAAACAAGAATATACAAATACAAATGGAAATTAAAAGCGCAAAATTTGTTATCAGCAATTCCGATGTCCACAAATGCCCGGAAGGAAACCTGCCGGAATATGCTTTTATCGGGAGGAGCAACGTTGGCAAGTCATCCTTGATTAATATGCTAACCAACAAGAAAGGACTTGCCATGACCTCGCAGAAACCCGGGAAAACGCTTTTAATCAATCACTTCTTAATCAATGACGATTGGTATTTGGTGGATTTGCCCGGCTACGGCTTTGCCCAACGAGGAAAAGAGGGGCGGGAAAACATCCGGAGAATCATTGAGAGTTATGTCCTTTACCGAGAACAGCTGACTTGCTTGTTTGTCTTGCTGGATTGCCGCCATGAAGCACAGAAGATTGATTTGGAATTCATGGAGTGGCTGGGCGAAAACGGGGTTCCCTTCGCCATCATCTTCACCAAGACGGACAAAATCAGCAAAGGCCGCTTGGCCGACAACATAAAGCTATACCAAAAGCGATTGTTAGAAACATGGGAAGAACTCCCCCCCATCCTGACCTCGTCTTCCGAAACCAAAAACGGGAAAGAGGAAATTTTAGGGTTCATTGAAAATATCAACAAGGGGATTAAAGAGAATGTCGCCGATTAAACGATCCGAGGCTTGTAACCTGCAGGATTTTCGCTGACTATCCCATAAAAAAACGGATGCGGCCGTTTCCTCCTTCGGTCGCATCCGTTTTTCTATTTGGCCGCATCCGTTCCATGGAACTATTCCGGCAAAGAGGACGCAATCGAATCAAGGAACATTCGCGTCTTCCCTATCGGATCATCAGACTGGACTATCGCACCGGAAACGGCAATGCCGGCAATTCCTGTCGCCATCAAGGCCGGCACATCTTTTTCGGTAATCCCGCCAATCGCATACACAGGCAAACCGATGCCTTCCGTCGCACATTGCATCAGAATGTGTTTATAACCTTCCACTCCTAATACAGGGCTCAATTTTTGCTTTGTCTGCGTGAACCGGAACGGACCCAATCCAATATAAGAAGCGCCTTGGTGCGCCGCTTCCCGAATATCTTCAAATGAATTGGCTGTCGCACCTATCATGAACGCACCCACGTGCGCGGCATCTGCCCGCTCCTTTGCTTGTCCGACAGGCATGTCATTTTTACCCAAATGGACAGCGGAAGCAGAACAGGAAAGGGCCAAACTTACATCATCATCGATGCAGAACACAGCTCCGTAAGTCCTACAAAGAGCAGCTATCCGATCGGCCATGACCGGGTCCAAACCTTGTTTCATACGCAATTGCACCCAGCGTCCACCGCCTTGAAGAAACATCTCAGCCTCATCATATTCCGTGTAACGTCCGGTCCGATGCGTTATCAGCATCAACCGTCTGCCTATTTCAATATCTTGGTTCGTCATCTTTCTATCCTTTTTCCGATAATATGTCGTGCAAATCTTTCCAATTATCCTTCACCTCCTTACATGGGACACTGCCCCACAAAGCTCCTAACACAGCTGCCCCGCCGAATGGAAGCCCGTCCAGCAAAGGAATTGTCTCCGCACTGATTCCGCCCAAGGCGTAAATCCGATCATTGATTTCCCCCTTTTCAGCCGCATCCCTCAATCGGCCGATAGGAAACCCGTCG
>CALBYC010000194.1 GCA_937890135.1 uncultured Parabacteroides sp. | reverse complement strand
AGCGCACCTGCTTTGGGAGCAGGGGGTCCCAGGTTCGAATCCTGGTACCCCGACAGGCTGGAAATGAAGGGGTTATGTTTGAAATATAACTCCTTTTTTGCATCTTGGAGGGAAGGACAGCCGTATAGGATATCACGTTTTCGATATTTTCCGGTAATTGATTTCAAATTCAATGTCTTGCAATAACTTTACTCTTTCCAACGAGTAAGTGCTGTCATGTATTTGCAGATAGTAGAACAACTCCTGCGCTTTTTCCAAAAGAGGCAAGGGGAACGTGGACAGGTAGCTTTCCTCCAACAGCAATTTGGCTGCCAGCTCTAAGCGTTGCATCCCGCATCCGTCATCCTGGTTTAAAACTTCCACGATTTCCTGTGGAGTATGTTGCAATAAAAAGGGGGAATCTATTTTCAATGCAAGGTAAGCATTGGATAATATGGTAGGGTTTTCATCCGCACCTTTTCCCTCTTTCCTGTTGAAGAACAGCAAAGCGATTGCTTTGCCGATTTCTTCAATCTGCACCATGATAAAATCTCTTTTCAGCATATCAATTGGCTGTGTTAATTCATTATCTTGACAGTTATGATTTTGACATCCTTCAAAGGCCGGTCGTATTTGTCCCTTTTTTGTCTTGCGATTTTATCCAATACGTCAAAGCCTTCGGTCAATTCCCCGAAAATTGTATATTGGCCGTCCAGGCTATGGCAGCCGCCTACCGTCGTATAGGCTTCCCTCTGTTCTTTCGAGAAAATGAGATGCCCCGGAGTCGCCAATATCATGGAATCTATCTTCGCATTGATGTCGGCAATTCGTTTGTTGAAAGCTTTCGGGTTATCTGTTCTTAACATCTGGAGTTCGGTTCTCACCGGACGGTAATACAAGTCAAGAGCCTTTTGGCGGATTTTGTAATTCTGCACTTTTTCCAACGTGTCCAGTTCCCCATTCCGGTAGACTTTCCCCTGAACGATAAAAAACTGCGACATGTCTGATTTCCTTTTGGGGTTGATATCGTCATTTTGCCTGGGCGCAGCCAATGCTCCCTTTTTGAAAAAATACTCAGGCCTCATTTCCGGCATGATTTCCGTGCTTCTGTCTCCATAGCCAACCCGTGCCCCCGGCAAGGCGTTCCTGGAATCAGGGGCCCCACCTTGTATGATGAACCCGGGAATGACGCGCGTGAACAAAGTGCCGTCGAAAGCTCCTGAACGTGCTCGCTCGACAAAGACTTTTACATGGTTCGGCACGTTTTCGTACAAGTGGGCTTTCATCACCCCTTCGCTGGTTGTGATGACGACTTCTGTCCCGAATGCCTTGAGGGCAAAAGAGCTTGTGGCAATCAAAATAAATAAATAAACTAAATTTTTCATCTGAGTATCATAAATATTGTTGTAAAGTTAATCCATTATCTTTATGATACAAAAACATGTCGTATATTTGCACATTTATTAATAGAATTTAGTGTTTTTAGCGGTAACGTTATACTTACTATTATATGAATTGGATAAATGAATTGGTATGGGGGCAAGGTGTAGGGCACTCCATATTGTTGTTGTCTTTTGTCATAGCATTAGGCATACAGTTAGGTAAAATCAAGGTTTTTGGTGTATCGTTGGGAATCACCTTTGTTCTTTTCGTCGGAATCATCATGGGACATTTCGGGATAACTATCAATCCCGACGTCATCCATTTTTTCCAAGAATTCGGTTTGATTCTGTTTGTGTATTCGGTCGGAATGCAAGTGGGCCCCGGCTTCTTTTCCTCCTTCAAGCAAGGCGGGGTGACGTTGAACATGCTGGCTTGCGGCATTATCTTCTTGGGCGTGTTGACAACCATTGTCATACATTATGTGACAGGAATACCCATGCCTACCATGGTCGGCATTCTTTCCGGTGCCGTGACCAATACTCCGGGTTTGGGTGCGGCGCAACAGGCCTACTCGGATATGCATGGTGTGAGCGATAATTCCATCCCGATGGGATATGCGGTAGCTTATCCGTTGGGTGTTATCGGCATCATCTTTTCCACCATTATCATTCGTTATGTTTTCCGAGTATCTTTCCAGAAAGAGAATGAGATGCTGGAAAAAGGAGATAGTTCGCACACCAACGGGGCTATCCCAATCTCTTTGATCGTGAAAAACCCGGCAATCTTCAACAAGACGGTCGGTGAGATATCCAGCCTGCTGGAACACCGCGACTTCGTCATTTCGCGTATATGGAGGGATAGCGACAAAAAGATAGACATAGTCACGGCTGACACCGTCCTCCATGAGAATGACAAAATATTTGTCATTACGACCGAGCAGGACGCAGAGACCCTGAAAACATTCATTGGTGAAGCCATCAATATGGAGCGCAAACAATGGATTCGAATGGAGAGCCAGTTTGTAAACCGCCGCATCTTGATTACCAAACCTGAACTGAACGGAAGGCATTTGGGCGATTTGAAGCTACGTAAATTGTATGGCATTAACATCACCCGCATCAATCGTGCCGGCGTGGATCTGGTGGCCAAGCCCAGCCTGACCTTGCAAGTGGGTGACCGCGTGAACGTGGTGGGCACGGAAGCCGCCATCGCCAGTGTGGAAAAGGTGCTGGGAAACTCGATGAAACGTTTGAACGAACCCAATTTGATTGCCATCTTCATGGGTATAGCTTTAGGTATCTTCTTAGGAAGCATCCCGATGAAGTTCCCGGGCATTCCTCAACCCATAAAATTGGGCTTGGCGGGCGGTCCGCTTATTGTTGCCATCCTGATTAGCCGTTTCGGGTATCATTACAAGTTGATTACCTATACAACGCAGAGTGCCAACTTCATGTTGAGGGAAGTAGGCATCGCGATTTTCCTGGCTTGTGTCGGGCTACGTGCCGGGGATGGATTCGTAGACACGATAGTCAATGACGGAGGCCTTTCTTGGGTCGGCTATGGTGTGATAATAACGATGTTGCCGTTGCTGCTGATGGGTTTTGTCGCAAGGCATTTCTTCAAGATCAATTATTTCACGTTGATGGGACTTATTGCAGGAAGCACGACGGATCCTCCCGCATTGGCTTATTCCAACCAGACGGCCGGGAATGATGCCCCGTCTGTAGGTTATGCCACAGTGTATCCTTTAACCATGTTCTTACGTGTATTGACAGCACAACTCTTGATCCTGTTCTTTGCATAGGCTCGAATCCGGAGGATAAAGAAGGGGCTGCGTCGAAACAGATGTTTTGGCGCAGCCCTTTTAAGGTTAACGATTTTCAATCTTCGCACTAATCATTATTTATAAACCTAAGTGCAAAAATAGGGTCGAATGCTTTTCAAGGGTGTACCCGAATCACGGGTAAAGCGAACGCTAAAACGGGAAATTTTCCTCCTATTTTCGGGAAACCACCCTTTTGAAGAATGGAGGGAAGTCTTGGGAAGTTTTTCGCCTATTGCCGTCTTCACGTTCCCATGTCACCGGGAAGTTTGAACCGAAAGGCCGGGGAGTTTTCATAAAAAGGCCGCAACCAATTTTCCAAGAGGATGCGGCCTTTTTTCTAAGAGATGGCTATTGTCGGGTAAAGCCTCGCGAGGAAACCTACAACGTCTTCTCTATGTTGTAAGTCCCAGCCTCATACGTTTTGGACTCCGTTTCCCCGGGAAGGGTGACAGAAGCGGTAGCCCCTTGAGGAACGGTGAATTTCCAAATCCATTTGTCGCCCTCGTATTTCCACTCGCTCTGGATAAGGCCGGCAGCAGATTCGTACTCGGCTTTCAAAGAGCCCAAACGCTTGTCGGGCACGGGCTTCATGATGATGCGCTTGAAACCCGGCTGTTGGGCATCCGCCGATATTCCAGCCGCTGTTTCCCATATCCATTCGCAGACACATCCGTAAGCATAGTGGTTGAAGCTGTTCATGCCGGCCGGTCCCATGCCCTTGTCCTTCATATAGCTGTTCCAGCGTTCCCAAATGGTAGTGGCGCCATTGTCCACGGAATAGAGCCAGCTGGGGTTCTTGCGCTGGAAGAGCAACTCGTAGGCGATGTCTACCATGCCGTTCTCCGTCAATGTAGACATCAGGATGGAAGTGCCTAAGAAACCTGTCTGAAGGCAGTTGCCATGTTCGACGAAATTTTGACGCAGGCGGGCAATCATGTTTTCTTTCGCTTTGCCTTCGACCAAGCCATTCTTCAAGGCGAAGAGGGCAGGCGTTTGCATGGTGTTGAGGATGCTTGTCTTGAAAGTACCGTCAGGATTCATGAATGTATCCTTGGCGTATTGTCTCGCTTCGGCTTGCATCTTTTCATACTTGGTCGCATCACGGCCGGTAGCTTTCGCCATATCTGCCATCATGCCGGCATCCATCGCCCAGTAACAAGCACTAAGGAAGTTCCAATAGCTGACCGCCTCGGGCCGGATGAAGCTTTTCCCATTCTTGTCATGGTCAAAGATGCCGCCACCACAACTTTCGAGCGGTTCGTAGCTCAGCCAGTCACCCCACTGGTAGTTGCCGTTCTGGTCGATATTGGCGTTATGGTCATACTTCGTTTCTTCGAGGTGGTTGAGGTATTTCTCCATGGACGCCCAGCTCTCTTCGACGATTTGCTTGTCGTCAAACTGCTTCCAAACGACCCAAGGCACTATGACACCTGCATCAGACCATCCAAGGCGCATCATGGAAGTGGGTTCTGAACCATACTGAGCAGCGGGGGCCACGCCCGGGAATCCGCCCAATTCATCCTGCGTGTCGCGCATGTCGCGCATCCATTTGTGGAAGAACTTGTCCGTATTGGCAAAGAAAGTCCCCGTCTCGCTGAATACCTGGGTATCGGCCGTCCAGCCAAGACGCTCGTTGCGTTGCGGGCAATCCGTAGGTACGGAGAGGTAGTTGGAACGTTGTCCCCATAGAGTATTGCTGATAAGTTGGTTGATGGAAGGATTGCCAGTGGTAATCGTGCCGGTTTCCATGCCTTTGGTGATGGAAGAAACAGGGATGGACTCCACTTGTCTTATTTTCACCTCGTCAGTAGCCGTTACGGAGATAAAGCGGTAGCCGAAGAAAGTACGTTGCGGGGTGAAGCTGGCGTACCCCTTGTTGTCCGCGAAGGTATAATCAAGTATCATGCCAATTTCAGGGCAACGCAGGTTGGTACGATGGCAACTGCCTTCCGGACCATCCATGCCGCGTTCTTTGGCGCCGTTCCCATCGTTAAGCAATTCGGCAGGCAAGCAAGTCAGCTTAGTTCCCGCTTTGGCGCTGAACACGAATGAAGGCACGGCAGCTGCGTTCTGACCGAAATCAACTACGAGCGTTTCTCCTGCCGGCAAGGTGATTTCTTGTCCGGGCTGATACTCTTTGGTGACGACAACCTTGCCGTATGCGTCTTCACTCTCGCCCGTCACTCCTTTCCATGTATAGACGAGCTGGGGTTTCAAAGCCAAGTCGTGGCGCAGGTAAATCTCCGCACCGTCAGAAGGAAGTATTTCTCCATTGAACTCTGTGTTCTTTTCCGGTGTGGACAAGGCTTGCAGCTCTTCAAATCCAGGAGCTACACGGGCATCGTATTCTTCTCCGTCGAAAATGTCGGCATGTTTCACCGGTCCGGCGATGCCTGCTTTCCAGTCGGAGGTATTGCTACCATATAATTTCTTTGAACCATTGGCAAAAGTGAGTTCCAGCACACCTCGGAAAGCTACTTTTTTACCAATCATTCCTTCATGTCCGCCGGGGGTGATGATTTTATCGGCCCACCAACCCGGGGTCACCTGTACGGCCAACTGGTTCTCTGCTCCAGCAGCGGTATTGAAAGCATTCGTGACATCGTATGTGAAAGAACGTTTTGTCTTGGCATAGTGGGTAAAGCCTGGCTTAAGAATCTCTTCCCCGATGAGTTGGCCATTAACATAAAGTTCGTACACGCCCAATCCGGTAGTCATCCAACGAGCATCTGTCACCTTTTGCTCATTTTTGAGCGTTGTGACGAACCAACTGGCACCATCGGCAGCCCGTTCGTTTTTGCGCCCGTTATTGCTATCGACTATTCCGGTCACTACCGGAGCATTGACTACGGAAATCCATTCGGATTCATTCCAAGCAGCATCGTCCAAGGCTGCGATGCGGGAACAGGGCTGATTGGAAGACGGGGATCCGCATCCCCATAGCGTCATTAAGGCAACGCCAATCGCCATGTCTTTCATGATGTTTCTTTTCATCTTTTCGTTTATTTAATTAGAATCTTTTATTGAATTATTGATTTTTCACTGTTTTGTCATAACTTTTGCTCGTCTACAAGCGTAAAGGAAAACGGGATAACAAAAATAATAATTAAACGACAAAGCTACAGACTACTCCATCTTCGTTATTTTATATCCGTCTTCATCCAGTGCGGCTTGTAGCTCGGCCAAGCTCTTTTCTCCCTTTTCAAACTCAATGGTTGCTACGGGAGGATCCAAAGTAACCGTGGCTGTGACACCGTCCAGCTGGTTCAAATCCTTTTCGACTCTCATTCGGCAGTGGTTGCACATCATGCCTTCGATTTTGTACGTTTGTTTCATTTTTGTTTTATTTATATGAATATTTGACTCGTCTGCTATTGCTTTGGACTTAAGCCGCAAACTATTGGTTACGACACTGACGCTGCTGAATGCCATGGCAGCTCCTGCAATCATAGGATTGAGCAAGAAACCATTTATAGGGTATAATACCCCTGCGGCAAGAGGAATGCCGATGATATTGTAGATAAACGCCCAAAATAAGTTTTGATGGATTGTCTTTACTGTCGCATATGAAAGTTGTATGGCTTCCGCTATTTTGGTCAGGTCGGAAGAAATGATGGTCATTTGGGCGACATCCATCGCTATGTCGCTTCCTTTTCCCATGGCAATGCCTAGATTGGCTTGTGCCAAAGCCGCACTGTCGTTTATGCCATCCCCAGCCATTGCCACGCATTTCCCCGCCAGTTGAAGTTGCTTGATGAACGCAGCCTTTTGTTCGGGCAACATTTCTGCCCGGTAATGATGAATGCCGGCTTGCGTTGCTATAGCTTTCGCCGTTTCTGCATTGTCACCGGTGAGCAAATAAACCGAGATGCCTTTGCCTTCCAATGTGCGCACGGCCTGCCGGGATGTGGGTTTTATCGGATCGGCTATGGCTAACCAGCCCAATGCCTCTTGTTCATTTGCGAACCAAATGACGGTATTGGCATCGGCTGCGGCTTTTTCAGCTTCCTGTTTCAATGCGTCCGGTAGGCTAACATGGTTCTCCTCCATCATTTTCTTGTTTCCGGCAAAACAATGCCTCCCTTCGACAATTCCTTGTATGCCTTTCCCCGTCACACTTTCAAACTGCTCGACAGAGAATGATGTAGCTGGCAGATATTGCTTGACGGCATCCGCCAAAGGGTGCTCGGAAAGTGCCTCCAAACTATAAAATAAAGATTTGGCATGGGAGTCCGCCCCTTCTGCCCACATGGCCTTTGTGACAACCGGCTTTCCTTCCGTGATGGTACCCGTTTTATCCAAGACGACAGTATCTATCTTACATGCTGTCTCCAGGCATTCCGCATCCTTAATCAAGATGCCATTTTCCGCACCTTTCCCGATCCCGACCATGATAGCCGTGGGGGTAGCCAGTCCCAAAGCGCAAGGGCAGGCGATGATAAGGACGGTCACGGCACTTAACAATCCATGAGTGAATCCCATGGAAGACGAGTCCAAGGCTATCCATGCCAAAAAAGTCAGTAGGGCTACGCCAAGGACAACTGGTACAAAAACGGCAGCTATCTTGTCTACCGACTTTTCTATCGGAGCTTTACTGCCTTGCGCTTCTTGCACGTAGTGAATGATATGGGCCAATACCGTATCATCATTTACCCTGTCCGCCTTGAACAGGAAGCTGCCTTTCTGGTTGATGGTACCGGCAAACACCTTTTCTCCCCTTTCCTTTTTTACGGGGACAGGTTCACCGCTAAGCATGCTTTCATCTACATACGAACGCCCTTCCATTACTTTCCCGTCCGCCGCAATGCGTTCCCCCGGTTTCACTAAAATAAGGTCTCCTGTCTGGGCTTTGCCAATGGGGATTTTCTGTTCCTTTCCTTCCGGGCCGACGATTGTCACAAGCTGGGGGCGTAAGTCCATCAATTTCTTTATGGCAGTGGAAGCATTGCCTTTCGCACGTTCTTCCAAAAACCTCCCTAATAAAATAAAAGTGATGATGACACTTGCTGCTTCGAAGTATACATGGGGATGCAGTCCCCTGTCCGTCCAATACTCGGGAAAGAAAAGATTGAATACACTGAAGATGTAGGCAATGCCCGTACTGTTGGCAACCAGTGTGTCCATATTGGATGTCTTATGTTTCAATTGCCTCCATGCATTGCGAAAGAAAGTGTTTCCTAATCCGAATACGACGGGGGTCGATAGCATCCATGCGATGTAATTGGCATACGGGATATCCATGCCGAACATACTGATGGCGACAACAGGTATGGACAGCAGCACCGCAGCGACAGTCTTATGCTTGAGCAGCGACAGGCGTTGGGCTTGCGCATCTTTTACTTTCATTTCCACTTGGCTGCCTGTTTCAATGACCAAATCATACCCAGCTTCCTGTACTGACTCCTTTAGGATTTCAGGAGAACAAAGCGATGGCACATACTCTACGGTAGCGGTGGCAGCTGCATAGTTTACATTTGCCCCGACAACTCCTTTTTGTTTTTGCAATGTCTTGTCTACCCGGATGGCACATGCCGCACAACTCATTCCCAACACGGGAAAGGTGCGCTTGATCGTTTGATTTGTTTCCATTGCGTTTCTATATTAATCCTGCAACAAAGATAAGCACAAATCAATAATCTTGCGTATGTATGTAAAGAACTCTGATGAAAAATGATTACTTTTGCCGTAGAACCAAAGGTTGGGATATGTTAGATAAAAAGAATGCAGAGTTCGGACGGAATTACTTTAAAGTTTCTGAAGAAGATATTAGATGCGTATTGGCTGCTTCCTTGGAAAAAGGGGGCGATTATGCCGATTTATACTTTCAACATACTGTATATCACGGATTACAACTATTGGATGGAACGGTGAATAATGCACAATCGAATGTCGATTTCGGCGTGGGAGTGCGTGTCTTGAAAGGAGACCAAACCGGGTACGCATACGTGGAGAACTTAACTAAGGACGAAATGCTTTCCGCCGCACGGGTGGCAGCACAAATCGCAGATTGCGGACACCAAGCGCATTCCATCCCGAATCTCACGGAAAAGTTGTGCCATAATGATTTTTATCCGATAGAAACGCCTTGGGACACGTTAGCCATGGATGCAAAAATCCCCTTCTTGCAAAAAATGAATGATCTGTTTTTCGAGTCCGACAAGCGGGTTGTAAAAGTGAATGCGGTTTTAAGTGATGCTGTTTCCCATGTTTTTTTCTGCAACAGCGAGGGGGAAATGTTTTATGATTACCGTCCTATCGTTTCCATAAGTGCCACTTGTATTTTGGATGAAAATGGTAAGATAGAGAAGGGTGTGGCTACCCGTTCATTCCGGATGGGGGCGGAGTTTTTGACCGACGGATTAATGGTCGATTTGGTGCAATCTGCCATCCGTCATGCGGCATTGTCTTTGATAGCCGTGAAACCTAAAGGGGGAGAAATGCCTGTGGTCATGGCTGCGGGCGGTTCCGGCATATTGTTGCATGAAGCGATAGGGCATGCTTTCGAGGCGGACTTTAACCGTAAGGGAATTTCTATTTTCTCCGACATGCTGCACAAGCAGATCTGTAACAGCCGGATTAACGTGGTGGACGATGCAACAATCATGTCTAACCGTGGGGCAGTGAATATGGACGACGAGGGGGTGGAAGGACAGAAAACCTATATCGTCAAAGACGGAGTCCTTACAAGTTACTTGCATGACAGAATCAGCGCCAATTACTATCATGTACAGCCTACCGGAAACGGCCGGAGAGAGAGTTTCCGGCAAGCCCCAATCCCGAGAATGAGAGCCACCTACATGGAGGGAGGCGATGTGACCGAAGAAGAAATCATATCTTCCGTGAAGCAGGGAATTTATGCCTGCGGGTTCACAAACGGTCAAGTACAGATTGGCGCAGGGGACTTCACGTTCTATGTCTCGAATGGTTTCTTTATAGAAAATGGCAAGCTGACGCAGCCCATAAAAGATGTCAATATCATAGGGAATGGGCCAAGGGCACTTGCGGACATATCGATGGTGGGGAACAATTCGAAGATAGACAACGGGCGTTGGACTTGTGGCAAGGACGGCCAGTCCGTCCCTGTGACTTGCGGTATGCCTTCCGTTTTGGTTGATAAGCTGACCGTTGGAGGTGAAATATAACCATTAATCTGAAAAGCATCATGATTACGAAAGATAATAAGGATATGGCTCAATGGGCATTGGATTTTGCCCTGAGAAACGGTTGCCAGCAATCAAGGGTGAAACTGTATAATGGAACCAGTTGCTCTTTTGAAGTCCGGGACATGCAGATGGAACGGTTGCAGCAGGCCTCGGAGAATTTGTTGGTCGTCAATTTTTATGTCGATGGCAGATTCGGCTCTTTCTCGACGAACAGGCTGGACAAACGGGAATTGGAGCAGTATATCCCGATGAATATAGAGGCGACACGCTTTTTAGCGGAAGACAAAGACCGCACGCTGCCGGATGAATCTCGCTATTACAAAGGGGGAAAGCCGGACTTGCAATTGTTGGACGCAAGTTTTGACAAGATAAATCCGGAGGATAAGAAAGAGTTGGCATTGAAAGCCTGTGCCGAAATGTACGGCAAAGATGCGCGGGTTGTTTCTGCCGCATCGGCCTACGGGGATGAGCGGGAATACAAGTACATGATAACCAGCAATGGCTTTGAAGGGGAGTCTTCTTCTTCTTACTTTTCCATTTATGCCAATGCCAGCGTAAAGGACCAATCCGAGGTTCGCCCGGAATCGTATTGGTTCGAGTCTTCCCTGCTGTACAAAGATCTGAAGAGTGTAGGAGTCGGTGAGAAGGCGTTGGAGCGAGCCTTGTCCAAGCTGGGGCAGAGAAAGATAAGCACGGGCAAATATGAGATGGTAGTCGATAACCTCAATGCTTCCCAATTAATGTCTCCGGTCATGGATGCGATAGACGGGGTGGCCATCCAGCAAAAGAATTCCTTTTTGATGAATCGATTGAACGAACCTGTCATGAACAGCCTGTTCACGTTGAGGGACGAGCCCCATAAGGTAGGGGCTTATGGTGCTCGCTATTTCGATGAGGAGGGAGTGGCAACGCAGCCCAGAAAAATCTTCGACAAGGGGGTATTGGACACATTCCTCATAGATACATCCCGGGCTAATAAATTGAACATGTCCCCGGCCGTGGCA
>CALBYC010000193.1 GCA_937890135.1 uncultured Parabacteroides sp. | reverse complement strand
TGCCATATCCATCTTGAGGGGCTTGAAAGAAAAGTACGAGAATCACCATAAGGTGCGTATCAAAGACGATGCCATCATCGCTGCCGTCAAATTGTCAAGCCGTTATATTACCGACCGTTTCTTGCCGGATAAAGCCATCGACTTGATGGACGAGGCTGCTGCCCGTTTGCGTATGCAGATGAACTCCGTGCCTGAGGCGTTGGATGAAGTCTCCCGCCATATCAAGCAGTTGGAAATCGAGCGGGAAGCCATCAAACGGGAAGACGATAAGTCGAAGTTGGAACAGCTGAACAAGGAAATCGCCGATTTGAAAGAAGAAGAGACGAAGCAGAAAGCCCAATGGGAAAGTGAAAAGTCTTTGATTAATAAAATCCAGCAGGACAAAGTAGATATCGAGAATTTCAAGTTCGAAGCAGATAAGGCCGAGCGTGAAGGCGACTATGGCAAAGTGGCTGAGATTCGCTATGGCAAAATCAAGGAAAAGGAAAACGACATCAAGGTGGTTCAGGAGAAACTGCATAACATGCAGGGTGCGGCTGCCATGATTAAGGAAGAAGTGGACAGCGAGGATATTGCCGAAGTCGTATCCAGATGGACTGGAATCCCTGTGACAAAGATGTTGCAGAGCGAACGTGAGAAATTGTTACATCTGGAAGAAGAACTTCACAAACGTGTCATTGGCCAGGACGAAGCCATCCATGCCATTGCCGATGCAGTCCGCAGGAGCCGTGCCGGTTTGCAAGACCCGAAACGTCCGATAGGTTCGTTCATCTTCTTGGGAACGACCGGTGTCGGTAAGACGGAATTGGCCAAGGCGTTGGCGGATTACTTGTTTGACGACGAGAACATGATGACGCGTATCGATATGAGCGAATATCAAGAGAAGTTCAGCGCCACTCGTCTGATCGGTGCGCCTCCGGGATACGTGGGATATGATGAAGGCGGACAGTTGACCGAGGCCATACGCCGTAAACCTTATTCTGTCGTTCTGTTCGATGAAATCGAGAAAGCGCATCCGGATGTATTCAACATCTTGCTGCAAGTACTGGACGACGGCCGTTTGACAGACAACAAGGGCCGTACGGTGAACTTCAAGAATACGATCATCATCATGACAAGTAACTTGGGTTCATCCTTGATCCGGGATAACTTCGAGAAAATCACGGACGAAAACCGTAGCGAGGTCATTGCACAAACCAAGTCGCAGGTGATGGACTTGTTGAAGAAGACAATCCGTCCGGAATTCCTGAACCGTATCGACGAAATTATCATGTTCACGCCTTTGAACGAAAACGAAATCCGTCAAATTGTGAAATTGCAGTTGAACAGCGTGAAGAAAATGGTAGAACAAAATGGCATCGAATTGAAATTCACGGATGCGGCTCTTGACTTCATCAGCCATGAAGGGTACGACCCGCAGTTCGGTGCGCGCCCAGTCAAACGAGTCATCCAACGTTATGTGCTGAATGAATTGTCAAAGCAGATATTGAGCGGCAAGGTAAAGCGGGAACATCCGATTGTGATAGACCGCGATGGTGACGGTTTGAAATTTACGAACTAACCAATGTTCCCGGATGAAGTTGGCTTCATCTGAGATAAATGCACAAAATATGTTATTTGAATCCCGGCTTTTGTGATAAAACCCGGGATTTTTTTTGCTTGAAAGAATGCAAGTATAGGCGATATTTTTCGTAAGTTTGCATTCAATTCAGATATAACGACAATGGCAAAGAGAGATAAAACAAAACAAGATAGCAATGCGAACATTACTTTAAGGAGCATGGTGAAAGCCTTTTTCACGTCTGAACGTACACGTTTTATTTCAGGATTAATCCTTTCCGTCCTGACGATTTATTTGGCCCTTGCCCTGCTCTCTTTTTTCTTCACGGGCGCATCCGACCAAAGCAAGGTCGAGAACTTGGGAATAAGGGACATGTTGTCCAATCATGGCAGTGTCGAGAACTGGACAGGTGTCAGGGGTGCGTGCATTTCGGATTTGCTGATGAACCGTTGGTTTGGCGTTTCCTCGTTCATGATTCTTTACTTCCTGGGATCTGTGGGTCTTGTGCTGATGAAGATCAGAAGGATTAATTTGCTGAACCGTTTTATCTTTTCTGCGGCTGTCATGGTTTTGACTTCATGCACATTGGCTTTTCTTTTCATAAAAGGATATGAAGATACATTCCTGTACCTTGGAGGCCAGCATGGCTATTATATCGTGCAAGCCTTGAAAGACAACCTGGGCGTTTCCGGGACATTTTTGTTCCTGCTCACTTTCTTCCTGATCATTGCCATATTTTCCAGCAAGAAAACGATTCCGTTCTTGCAACGTCTTTTTGATTTTGCTTGGATGCATAAAATCTCCATGCCTAAGTTCAGGAAGAAAAAAAAGGAGGAAGAACGTGTGGGTATTGAGGTTGAGCCGAAGGAATCCGATAGGGAAAAAGAATCAGAGCCTTCCCGAGGGTGCGCATCTCCGGTCGTAGAACCTGCCTTTGATACGGAAAAAGAGTTGGAGGAGGCGGAAAAACTTACGGTTGAACCGGGAGATCCGGCGGAATCCGGAGCAGGGGACGAGGAAGCAACCGGAACAGTTGTGGCTCCTTCCGGAGGGATGCCGCCGGAAGGACAATCTTCCGATGGGGACAGTAGCGATGCGTCCTCCGGCTTGGAGATAGAAATCGCGCCGGAAGAGGAAGAGGATTACAATGGCTCGGCATTGGGCAACTATGATCCCCGTTTGGACTTATCCCGCTACGTGTTCCCCAATATAGATTTGCTGGAAGTCTATGACCAAGGGAAGATAGAGATAAATGAGGAAGATTTGAAAAACAACCAACAGCTCATCAAGAAAGCCCTGGAGGATTTCGGCATCAAAATCGCCTCGATAAAGGCTACGGTCGGCCCGACGGTTACTTTGTATGAGATCATACCGGAGGCGGGTGTCCGCATCGCAAGGATAAAAACGTTGGAAGATGACATCGCGCTGAATCTGGCCGCGCTGCAGATTCGTATCATTGCCCCCATCCCCGGCAAAGGCACGATCGGCATAGAAGTGCCGAATAAAAAGCCGCAGACGGTCTCCATGCGTTCCGTGATTGCTTCTAAGAAATTCCAGGAATGCACATATGACTTGCCTGTGGCGATGGGCAAGACCATAACCAACGAGATTTGCATGTTCGACTTGGCAAAAGCCCCCCATTTGCTCGTGGCCGGCGCGACCGGGCAAGGCAAGTCCGTCGGCTTGAACGCCATCATTACCTCCTTGCTTTACAAGAAACACCCGGCAGAATTGAAGTTCGTGATGATAGACCCCAAGATGGTCGAGTTCAGCCTATACTCCAAGATAGAGAGGCATTACCTGGCGAAATTGCCCAACATAGACAATCCTATCGTGACGGAACCGTTGGATGCCGTGGCGACACTGAACTCGCTGGTCATTGAGATGGAAAACCGTTACAAGCTGCTGGTGTCTGCCAATGTGAGAAACATAAAAGAATACAATTCCAAGTTCATCAACCGCCAGCTGAACCCGGAAAAGGGACATCGTTTTTTGCCTTATATCGTGGCCATCGTCGATGAGTTTGCTGATTTGATAGCGACCAGCGGCAAGGAGATTGAGACCCCAATCGCACGTATTGCTGCCAAAGCACGTGCGATTGGCATCCACATGATCTTGGCTACCCAGCGTCCGGACACGAAAGTCGTGACAGGTACCATCAAAAGTAATTTCCCCAGCCGCATCGCTTTCAAGGTGGCGGCGATGGTCGATTCTCGTACCATTTTGGATGCGCCCGGAGCGAACCGGCTGATTGGCCGGGGAGATATGTTGTTGGCCATAGCCGGGAAAGAGATGTTGCGCGTGCAATGCGCTTTTGTCGACACGCCGGAAGTGGAAAACATTGTGGATTACATAAGCCGTCAGGTCGCTTACCCGACAGCCTACATGCTGCCGGATTATGTACCCGACAACGACGGGGACAGGTCTTCCTCTTCCGCTGTGGACTTGGGAGAACGCGACCCTTTGTTCGAGGAAGCGGCCCGTTTGATCGTCTTGCAGCAACAAGGCTCCACGTCCTTGATTCAACGTAAATTCGCCATAGGGTACAACCGCGCGGGGCGTTTGATGGACCAGCTGGAAGTCGCGGGGATAGTCGGGCCTTCCGAAGGCAGCAAGGCACGCCAAGTGCTGATGCCGGATGAATATTCGTTGGAACAATTGTTGAACAGTTTGAAATAAGGAATGATATATGAGTTTAGGGGCAAAAAGCGTTTTTATGCTACTGCTGTTGTGCTGTTCGATGGTGGGCGGTATGGCGCAGGATGCTGCCGGGATATTGGACAAGTCGGCACAGTTTTATGAACAATCGAATGGCATAAAAGCCAAATTCACGTTGCATACGTCTATTCCCCGGCAAAACGTGTCGGAGAGCCTGGAAGGCGTCATCCAGATGAAACAGGACAAGTTTAAGTTGGAAACGCCGGGTATGACTACATGGTACGACGGGACGACACAGTGGGTATATGTCGAACGCAACGAGGAAGTCAACGTCAGCACGCCGACAGGTGATGAGCTGCAATTTACCAATCCGGCCCTGATTTTGCGCACGTACAAAAAAGGATTCACGGCAGCTTATGAGGGCACCAGCACGACTCGCCAGGCGAAAGCCGCTTATGACATAACGTTGACCCCGAACAAGAAGAGCGACATCAAGCGGATTGATATGCAGATTGAAAAACTTACGTGTGTCCCTGTCGCTTTTACGGTGACGGACAAAAAAGGAGCTACTTATAGCATTTATATCAGCCAATGGCAGACAGGGGTAAACCAAAAGGACGATGTTTTTGTTTTCAATGAAAAGGATTTCCCCGATGCGGAGATTGTGGATCTGCGATAGGGGAGGCAGATAACATAGATAAATAAGGATATGGATACACAGAATGAAAAGGTGCGTTGCTTGATAATCGGCTCCGGACCTGCTGGATATACGGCGGCAATTTATGCGTCACGTGCCAATTTGTCCCCGGTCTTATACGAAGGAATACAACCGGGAGGGCAGTTGACGACAACGACCGAAGTGGAAAATTTCCCTGGTTACCCAGACGGGATAACAGGACCCGAACTGATGGAGGACTTGAAGAAACAGGCGGCGCGGTTCGGCACGGATATCCGCAGGGGAATCGTAACTGCGGCCGACTTGTCCAAAGCTCCGTACAAGATTACGGTAGAAGGGGAGAAGGTGGTCGAGGCGGAAACGTTGATCATCTGTACCGGAGCGACGGCTAAATATTTGGGTCTGCCCGACGAGGCCAAATATGCGGGAATGGGCGTTTCTGCCTGTGCGACTTGCGATGGGTTCTTCTACCGCAAGAAGAACGTGGCTGTCGTGGGAGGAGGCGATACGGCATGCGAAGAGGCCCTCTATTTGGCAAGCCTGGCCAAACAGGTTTACTTGATTGTCCGCAAGCCCTATTTGCGTGCCTCGAAGGTGATGCAGGAACGGGTATTCAAGACTCCGAACATAACCGTCTTGTTCGAGCATAACACGGTCGGCCTGTTCGGTGAAAATGGAGTGGAAGGAGCACATTTGGTCAAACGCAAAGGAGAAGCGGATGAAGAGAAAGTGGACATAGCCATAGATGGATTCTTCCTGGCAATCGGCCATAAACCCAACTCCGACATATTCAAACCTTGGTTGGAGACGGACGAAGTGGGATACATCCAGACGATAGAGGGAACGCCCCGTACCAAAGTGGCGGGAGTGTTCGCCGCCGGCGATGTGGCCGATCCCCGTTACAGGCAAGCTGTCACGGCCGCGGGCAGTGGTTGCAAGGCCGCCATCGAAGCGGAACGTTATTTGTCCGAAAAGGGGATTTGACCGGTGATGAAATGGATCGAGATAACAGATAAAAGAAAAAGATATGATCAGACACATAGTAATGTTCAAATTGAAGGAGTTCGCCACTCCGGCCGAGAAAGCGGCAAAAATGGCTGAAATCAAAGAAAAGCTGGAGGCGTTGAAGGGAAAAATCGAGGTGCTGCATAAGATAGAAGTGGATTTCAACTGCAATCCCGCCGAAGCTTGGGACTTGATTTTGACAACTGAGCTGGACAGCCTGGAGGACGTGAACACGTATGCCAACCATCCGGAACATGTGGCGGTAGCTAAAGGCATCATCGGGCCGGTGAAAGCAGACCGCGCATGTGTGGACTACCAGTTCCGGCCATGAAGGATTTTGACAAGGAAGAGCGGGTCGAGAAGGCGGTAAAAAACTTCATGTCGGGATACAACTGCGCCCAGTCCGTTTTTTTAGCCTATTACGATTTGTTCGGCCTTGACTTCGAGGTGGCGAAAAGCGTCAGCGTGTCTTTTGGAGGAGGCATGGCCCGGATGCGGGAAGTGTGCGGCACGGTCAGTGCCATGGCCATGCTGGCCGGATTCAAATATCCGGTAGCCGATCCTTCCGACCAGGAGGCACGGACGCGCAATTATGCCGCAGTGCAAAGCCTGGCCGGGGCCTTCAAGGATCGGTTCGGCACAATCATCTGCCGCGAACTGCTCCCGGCCGCTGAAGCTGCCAAGCAAAATCCTTCCCCGTCGCTCCGCACGGCCGAATACTATGCCAAACGTCCTTGCGCCCGCTATGTGGAAGCATCCGCGCGCTTGATAGGCGAGGAGCTGAAGAAAAACATTTGATTAAGATTGTATATTGACATAAATGTTAGCCTATGGAATTAGTCTTAAATACCTTTGGGACATCATTAAGCCGGGATAACGAAGGATTCGTTATTTTGACCAAGGAAGGAAAGCAGTGCATCCCAGCGGAAGGCATTACTTCCATCCAGATAAGCCGTGGTGCGCAAATAACGAGCGATGCGGTTCTTTTGGCTATTGAGAGAGAGATTGAAGTGCTCTTCATGGATCGGAGCGGCCGTCCAATGGGGCGGATTTGGAGCCCGAAGTATGGTTCTGTATCCACTATTCGGAAAGGTCAATTGAGTTTCACTTTCTCAAAAGAAGCAGTCGCTTGGATACGGGATGTGATATCACGGAAAATAGAGAACCAGCAAGCATTGCTCATGATGATGATACCCCGTACTCCAGAAATTGAAGCAACTGTCCGTAAGTCCATCAACCGTTTGGAAGACTATAGGACTAAAGTGAAAGGGGTGGAAGGCGACATTGTGGCAGATGTGGCTCCTACTTTGCGCGGATGGGAGGGGCTTGCCTCTAAAATCTATTTCAACACCTTGAATCTTTTTTTGCCTGAAGCATACCGGTTCAAAGAAAGGAGTCAGCACCCTGCAATGGATGTAGCGAATGCGTTGTTCAACTATGGATATGGCTTGCTTTACGGGAAGATTGAAGGGGCTTTGATAAAGGCGGGCATAGATCCTTATGTAGGAGTGATGCATCGGGATGACTATAACCGTCCTGTGTTAGTGTATGATATCATCGAGTTATACCGGGTGTGGGTCGATTATGTAGTTTGTTCACTATTGATGCAGCAGGTCATAACGGATGAATACTACTCTGTTAGGGAAGATGGTTCTTGCTGGCTTGAAGCATTGGGACGCCGCGTGCTTATCCAATCGTTGAATGATTATTTGGATGAAGTTATTATGCTTAAGGGCGTTTCCAGAAGTCGGTTGAACCAGATTTCTTTATACGCACAAAATTTGGCACTACAATGGAAAAATTTGGGTTGATATGATATCTATTGGAAAAAACATAACAAGCAGTGCGGATATGCTGCAGAAAGTTCCGGTCAAGTACGTTTATGATTGTTTGCGTAATCCAAGGCCGGAAATAAAATCCGCAATCAGGCAGTTAAGAATCATTCGTGAAATAGATTCCAAACAATATTCAGCATTAAAACGGCAGCTACCTTATATTGTCTGCGGAATGTTCAATCCCCCATACAGGAAAAACGAGAATTTTGCATACACGGAATACTTTATCATAGATGTCGACCATTTGAGTGAGAAGGGGCTTTCAGTGGAAGAAACCCGTAGGAGGTTGGAAAAAGACCAAAGAGTAGTCCTGGTTTGAAACTTTGTTTCAGACTTAAAGAACGTTGTTACGACAGTGGCTTGTACACGTTGTTCTATAAGGCTTTTTTGTCAAGCTTCGGAGGACAGTACGGATTACAGCAAGTTGTGGATGGAAAGACGTGTGACGTGTCAAGGGCATGTTTTTTGAGTGAGGATGCAATGTCATATTATAACCCGGGAGCAGAAACCGTGGATTTGTCGGCATATGTGGATTTGAATAACCCTTTTTCCATGTTTGAACAAAAAAGGATGCAAGACAAATTTCAGGGAGAGCAAACAGCAAATGAACGGAAAGAGAAAGTCCCATCTGACCCGGACAAGGAAGCGATGGACAGAATCAAGCAAATGCTCTATCCTAAAGCTAAAAAGCAGAAACCAGAAGTTTTTGTTCCCCATGAGTTGGATGACGTAATGCTTTTGTTGCAACCTTATGTGGAACAGACGGGAGTGACCGTAACGGAAGTGATAAATATTCAGTATGGGAAGAAGATCAGGTTCAAAATGGGAATGAAGCAAGCCGAGGTCAACCTCTTTTTTGGGAAGCGAGGTTTTTCTGTTGTGCAATCTCCACGGACAGGTACGAATGCTGAATTAAATTCATTGATGGCGTATCTTGTTTTAGATTTCATTAGCAAGATGTAATTATGGTAAGGAAAAAGAAAGAACCTCCCTCCTTTGTCGAGAAGATGCGGAGGTTTGTTCATGCAGGAATAGCCGGTTCTGCCGTTCCAAACAGGATTGGCAATAATTTGGACAATCTATCTTCTATGGAAGAACGAGTGAGCAAAATTTTAGGAATAGTCAATCGCTTAAACAGAACGGCTACAAGTATGTTGTTTTTTGTCATGTATGATATAGAAAGTAATAAAGTACGGCGGCTGGTTGTGAAATATTTACAACGCAAAGGCTGTGTGAGGGTTCAGAAATCTATTTTTCTGGCCGATTTGGAAATAGCAGAATATAATAACATTCGTAACGACTTGGCGGAAGTGCAAGCGGCTTATGAAAACAATGATAGCATTTTAGTCGTTCCTATATCTTCCGATTATCTTCGTTCTATGAAAATCATAGGCCAAAAAATAGAGTTGGATGTCATCATGCACAGCAAGAACACTTTATTTTTCTGAAACTCCCATGTGTTTCATATAGTGTAAATTCTATCTTGATTATTTAGATGTTTTTTAACTTTTGCGTTCTTTGAAATACCGAATAGAATACTTACTTTTGCAGACAATAAAAAGGTGCTTAATATATATTAAAATATAGTCGTTTAATCTTAAGTTGACAAGAGAAAAATAAGATAATTAGGTGTTTGTATTTTTTGCTATCAGAAAGTATATTCCATTACAATAAGGATTAAGACTCCGCCCAATGGGCGGATGGCTTCTTGAGGTAATTATCAGAAAGTATATTCCATTACAATAAGGATTAAGACTAGGGATATAAATATCCCTAACTATATTCTTTTAAATGTATCAGAAAGTATATTCCATTACAATAAGGATTAAGACACCATAGTACAATATCATGGTAACTTATTTTTTATATCAGAAAGTATATTCCATTACAATAAGGATTAAGACGAGGCAATTTCTTTTATTACTGAGTGATTTTGATTTATCAGAAAGTATATTCCATTACAATAAGGATTAAGACTATTTTTGGGCGAAGTTTTTCATTATTCTGAGAATTTTATCAGAAAGTATATTCCATTACAATAAGGATTAAGACAAATCATCTTTTTCCTCAGGAATAAAAGTCAAAGTAATCAGAAAGTATATTCCATTGCAATAAGGATTAAGGCAGCTTTCCGTTATCACAAATGTCGGATAAAAATAGAAGGTCAGAAAGTATATTCGTAAGTGACGATACCTCTGAATCGGTATCATTGTGGCACTGTAATCGGTATCGCCAGAGACCGTCATTTAAACTGTGTCAGCGAAAAGAATAAAGCAATAACTTTGTAACG
>CALBYC010000192.1 GCA_937890135.1 uncultured Parabacteroides sp. | reverse complement strand
CCTGCCAGATCCAACTTGAAGTCGAACTTCCCGCCGACCCGGCTGCCGAAGCATACCCCGAACGCGGAAAAGAGGAAGGTGACGGCGGCTACTGTCAACACGACGACCCACAAGGATGTCTGCAACATGGCCAAAGACACCCCCACCGCCAACGCGTCGATGCTGGTCGCCACGCCTAAACCGCACAGCGTTTTCCAGCAAAGCGGGTTCATCTTCCCGTCCTCCTCCTTCTCGTGGAAGCTTTCCTTAATCATCCTGCCGCCCAGATAAAACAACAATCCAAAGGCTATCCAATGGTCTATCGCCTCGATGTAACGCAGGAAGCCGAACCCCAGGAGGTAGCCGCCCAAGGTAAAAGCGGCCTGGAAGAATGCCAGGACAGCGGCTATCTTCACCATTTGAACGAAAGCACAACGCTTCAGGATCGCCCCCGAAGTCGCCGACACGGCCAGGCTGTCCATCGACAGCCCGATTGCCAGCAATACAATTTCAACAAACGACATACTTATATTTCATCCGCTATCTTGTAGTTATTCCTGTTTGGAGAGTTCCGGGATATGAGTTCCCCTATGAAACCGGCCAAGAACAGCTGGGTTCCCACTATCATGCCCGTCAACGCGATGTAAAAGAATGGCGAGCTGGCGACCAACGGGCGCGGCGAACCAGCCCACAACGAGAACAGCTTGGCAGTCAAGACCGCCACCAAGGAAAGGAAGCTCAGGAAAAACATCACGCTCCCCCACAGGCCGAAGAAATGCATCGGCTTTTTCCCGAACTTGGAGGTAAACCACAACGTGATCAAGTCCAAATAACCGTTGACGAAACGGTCCAGGCCAAACTTGGTCTTGCCATACTTGCGTGCCTGGTGATGCACGACCTTCTCGCCGATCTTGTTAAATCCCGCTATTTTCGCCAAGTAAGGGATGTAACGGTGCATGTCGTTATATACCTCGATGTTTTTCACCACGATGTTCTTGTATGCTTTCAGCCCGCAATTGAAGTCATGGAGGTTGTGTATGCCGGAAATCTTACGCGCGGTCGCGTTGAACAGCTTCGTGGGGATTGTTTTCGACAGGGGGTCGTAACGCTTTTTCTTCCATCCCGACACCAAGTCATACCCGTCTTCCTTTATCATGCGGTACAGTTCCGGAATCTCGTCCGGGCTGTCCTGCAAATCGGCGTCCATCGTGATGACCACGTCGCCCTGCGCCCGCTGGAACCCGCAGTGCAAGCCGGGCGACTTGCCGTAATTGCGACGGAAACGAATCCCGTGCACGCAGGCGGACCGCTGCTTGAAACCTTCTATTATCTTCCACGAATCGTCCGTGCTGCCATCATCCACGAATATGATTTCATAGGTGAAATGATGTTCATCCATCACGCGTTCGATCCATGAGAACAGTTCCGGAAGGGATTCCGCCTCGTTATACAGCGGTATGACAACTGATATATCCATTTTATGTCTATTTATTTATCTTCTTTCTTCATCTCACTGAACCGGTCTGGTTGTTCCGGCATAGCAACGCAGCCACCGGTATGGAAAATACAATGCCGTAAAACACATTGTTCAGGATGCCTTGCAATGCCATGTGTATCGGTGAAAAGTCTAAAGCCTTCACGGATTGTATCACTTTCGAATCGGCATGCAGCTGCGTCAAAGATTCCAGCGTCTGGTCGATGGCCGACTTGACAAAATCGGGCGGTGCCACGAAGCGGTAGAACACATAGTGCATGACGGACACAATCAGCGCGGCGAAAAAATACAGGAATATCCCGAACTGCCATGCCCGGAAGAAACCGATGCTGCCGCCCAAATCGTTCTTGTACCTTTTGGTCAACAGGTACGCGACATACGGGACGACAAGGGACAGGCCCCAGTATATCGAGACCAAATAAGGGAATTTCAAACTGCCCATGTAGAAAAGGTACTTGAACACCCAGAACATCCCCAAGGGGAATCCATATCTCATGGCGGACTGGATCAGCGAATTATTCTTATTAGTTTCCATATTTCCTCTAAAAACTGTTTCTCCGCAAAAGTAATCTATTTTGCAAGAAGCCGAAAGCAAACGCGGCCGATTTTCACGTCACATGCAAAATAAAAAAAAGCCTCTCACAGATTCATATCTGTAAAAGGCTTACTAAACAGTCCATCGATTCGGTGACCTCGGAGGGGCTCGAACCCTCGACCCAATGATTAAGAGTCATTTGCTCTACCAACTGAGCTACGAAGTCATTGCTTCCATGCTTGCTGACGTGACCTCGGAGGGGCTCGAACCCTCGACCCAATGATTAAGAGTCATTTGCTCTACCAACTGAGCTACGAAGTCATTGCTTCCATGCTTGCTGACGTGACCTCGGAGGGGCTCGAACCCTCGACCCAATGATTAAGAGTCATTTGCTCTA
>CALBYC010000191.1 GCA_937890135.1 uncultured Parabacteroides sp. | reverse complement strand
ATGGAAGGATAAGGACGCAATGCCTCTTCATCTATTATGCCGTTTCGTTCAAAATGCACACAACATCCTTTCAATATATCCTCGAAACACGGCAGGTCGTCGCAACTCAACGCCGGCAATGGGGCACATTCTCCTATGCCGCATCTGCCTGGACATTCATCTGACGTAAGGCGCAAATACCATACACGTCGTATCCTATATGTTCCTCTGGATGTTCCTGCGGGTCGCTTGAAATGCAATGTTTTAGGAACAATATCAATATGGTACATGAGCAAAACAGTTATGGGAACTTGGGATAATCTTCAAAACGTGGCCGACGTTTCTCAAGGAAAGCTTTTCCTCCTTCCTGAGCCTCATCAGTCATGTAGTAAAGCATCGTAGCGTCACCCGCCAGTTCCTGTATGCCAGCCTGCCCATCCAGCTCGGCATTCAGCCCCGCCTTAATCATGCGAAGAGCCAGCGGACTGTGCTGCATCATCGTCTCTGCCCATTCGACGACTTCATCCTCCAGCCTCTCTAATGGGACAACCTTGTTGACCATACCCATCTCATACGCCTCCTGCGCCGTATATTGCCGGCACAGGAACCAAATTTCCCGGGCACGTTTCTGCCCCACGCAACGCGCCAAGTATGAAGAGCCAAAGCCAGCATCGAAACTGCCAACTTTAGGGCCTGTCTGCCCAAACCTCGCATTATCGGACGCAATGGTCAAATCGCACATTACATGCAGGACATGCCCGCCTCCGATGGCAAAACCATTGACCATGGCAATCACGGGCTTGGGCAAGGAACGTATCTGCTTCTGCACGTCCAATACATTCAAACGAGGAACACCGTCTGTGCCTACATACCCACCTCTTCCTTTAACATGCATGTCTCCGCCTGCGCAAAAAGCTTTATCTCCTGCTCCAGTCAATACGACAACACGGATATCCTGGCATTCACGGCAAACATAAAGGGCATCACTCATCTCTGTGGTTGTAGTCGGGGTAAACGCATTACGATAACGTTCACGATTAATCGTGATACGGGCAATGCCGTCATATATGTCAAAAAGGATTTCCTTATACTCTTTTATTGGTTTCCATTCTCGTTTTGTACCCATTCCTAAATCTATTTTAATCCATTATAAAAATTATTCAACAAACGAACATCATCACTTTGATTGGTAAACACCTCCACGAATTGTGGATTTATCTGTTGCTCCGCCTGAACAAAAGCAGGCAGGACGGCTTCCAGTTCCTCGGAATTATGCACTGAAGCGTAGTCAAACTTATTGGCTATTGCCCATTCTTTGGCGGACATACGATGTAAACCTTTCACATACTTCTCTGCCGGCTCAGCCAATTGCGCTCCCAAAGAGCTGAATTTTTCCCCGCCTCCATTGTTAAAGAGCAGGACACGCACATTCCCCCGGGACGAGTTGTCCCAAAGTGCGTTCATGTTATAAAAGAAACTCAAATCTCCCAGCAGAATGAAATTGAGTTTGTCAGAAGCCCACGCATATCCCAACGCCGTCGACAGAGAGCCTTCTATTCCGCTCGTTCCTCTGTTGCAGCAAACCTCAACTTCCTTGGGCAACTTGAACATTTGGGCATAACGAACTACCGAGCTATTGGCTAAATGCAACGTGGAGTTAGCCGGCAAAGCATGTAACAAAGCACCTATCGCCGACATCTCGGAATACTCAAAAAACGGCTCCTCCGTCTTCTTGGAAAGATATTCCCATTGTTTCGGGTATTCATACCCCACGTTGGAGTCTATTAAAACGGCCACCTTTTCAATGAATTCGAAAGGATCCATCTCGATAACGGTTGTCAATGCGCCAAATGTATCACGGACCTCGCCATCTGAAGCCACATGCCAATGTTCTTTGGGCGGATACTTCCGCAACCACTGCTTCAGCCTTTTGGATACAATATGTCCGCCATATGTAATCACAAGGTCAGGAGACAGCTTGTCTTTCTGGCTTTCATCCAAAGATGCCAGTACCATGTCGAAATTCTTGACGGGAACGCCTGGAACTGTCTGGTTGGCAGTATGCTCGCACAACCATGTAAAATACTTGTAAATCATCTTCGCCGTCTTCCGTTCAAACTGGTATATCATGTTCTGTTGTCCTGCCACTACCATGCGCTTGGAGTATCGTCCAAGACGGGCAATCAGGCTCCCATATTCTCGTTCATAAACATTCAAGCCCTGATAACGCTGTATGACACGGACTTCGGGGAGTTGTTCCACAGTAAAATCGAAAAAGGGTTCTGATATCGGGACGTTAATGTGCACTGGACCTTTACCATGGTGGTTCATTTCCAGCAAAGCCTCGTTTATCAAACGGTTACAATACCATTCTTCCTCACGGGTATGGATCTCCGGCAAACAAACTTCTTTCTTCACTACGTCATGGAATACACGTTCCTGATGCAATGTCTGGCCGTCCATCTGGCCAATCCAAGCTGCCGGGCGATCTGCCGAGACAACAACCAAAGGGACCTGCTGGTAGTAAGCTTCCGCAACTGCAGGATGCATGTCAAGCAATGCCGTACCTGAAGTACAACATACAACGGAAGGTCTGCCGCTGTTCAATGCCAATCCCACAGCAAAAAATCCAGCATTCCGCTCATCCGTCACGGCATGGCAACTGAAGAACGGATGCTGTACCAAAGTCTGCACAATCGGCATATTGCGACTGCCGGGACACAACACCACGTTCCGGATGCCATGCTCCTTCAGCAAAGCGACCAATTGAAGCACATTCTTTTTATCCGAATACATAATTAATTTATCATTCTAAAATGTTCTGCATTGTTTTCATCTTATCGATGGTCTCTTCCCATTCATCCTCCAAATCCGATGAGGCCAATAATCCTCCCCCTGCGAACAAAGTATAAGTGTCCGGATGAATATTCACGCAACGAAGGTTCACATATATATCCGTCTGTCCTGTAGGGGAAAGCCAACCAACAAATCCGGAATAGTAGCTCCTGTCATACCCTTCTTTCTCTATAATGAACCGGAAAGCGTCCTCTTTCGGGAGTCCGCATACGGCAGGAGTCGGATGCAGCAAGCTCAATACATCGCCCAGCATGCGAGTGTCGGGCAAAGCAAACTTGAAAATGCTCTTCAGGTGGGACAACTCCCCCGCTCGTACAGAATAAGGGCCTTTTTCATCCGGATGAATATTCAATGCGGCTAACTGGCGGCGGATATAAGAAGCTACCAGCTGTTGTTCCTGACAGTTTTTGCTATCCCATTTAGCCGGCAATTTTCCATCTACCAGCCGTTGCGTGCCCGCCAAGGCAACGGTTTGCCAGTCTTTCCCTTTCCCCGCCAAAAGAACCTCCGGAGTGCTCCCCATCCATGTCCCGGTCACGGGCGTATGCAATAAATACACATACGAATAGATATAACGTTTGCAAGCTTTGAAAAAGGAATTGGCCGGGGACAAGCCTCGCCTGCGCTTGACTGTCTTGGAACGGGACAAAACCAACTTGTCCTGGGTTCCTTTAAGCAGTGGACGGCTAAACAGACAGAAAGCAGACTCATACTGTTTTTTTTCTTCTTGCTCAGTCAACACCACGGGGGCTTCATGCGCCAACACCTCTATCATATCTTGCGGGCTTTCCAATATATCTTCCGGCAAATCCAGGCAGTCCGGTTTGATTACCACGACAGGATGCTTGCTGGATATTTGAAAGGGAGCAATCACAAAACCGGTACGCCCATTCAAATCCGAAATATCATATAACAATTCCGGGCTTCCATAAGTCTGCATACCAAAATGGATGCAATCGTCCCCCGCCACACGCCACAAAGCAAAACTTCGGCCTTGTTTAATCAACGCATCAATCAGTTCGCAGGAATCTTCTGTTATCATTTCTTTTTCATCACACTGTTCATAACCCTCACAGAAGAAACCAAGCGATCTGTCGAAGTAAAGATATCGACGTTCCAAACGTGCGACGAACGTCCCTTGTGGAGTATCGTGGCAACCGCACGTACCGTGTCACCTTCATGGGCTGAAGAGATATGGTTTCCACTGACTTGCATGCCCACGACGATTTCATCGGGCCGCACAATCAGCATAGAGCCCAATCCGGCCGCCGTTTCCGCCAATGCCAGGGTAGCCCCTCCGTGGAGGATGCCAAAAGGCTGGCGCGTTCGTTCGTCGACAGGCATCGTCGCCTCCACTCGTGTTTCAGATGCATAGGTGTACTGAATGCCCAAATTGCCCATCAAGGCATGTTTTCCTCTCGCATTGAGCAAGTCCAATGGTATTTCCGCCGGGCGCATCGTCGCCAATATGTTTTTCTCAATCGCAACCGCCACTCCTTCTTGGCTGTTGGGCAAAGTCACCGTATCGGCGCAAGCCTGAACTGAATTGCGTGCATTTCCCATGGCTACGGACAAACCGGCCAACTGCAACATAGGGACATCGGCCACACCATCCCCAATCGCCATCACCTCATCACGTTCCATTCCCAGCATCTGCATCAACAAAGCCAATGCGTTCCCTTTGTCCACCGTCGCCGGGACTACTTCCAAAAAATAATCTTCGGAACGGAAAACATCCGCTGTCCCTGCCAATTTCCTTTTCCAATGATTCTCCAACTCGACCAGACCCGCCTCGTCGTCACTTACCAAAACACATTTGCATGGATCGAAATCAACAGCTGAAGGAAAATCATTCACCTCGCAGATGGGCATGTTGTTCAAGTCCGCTTCATGCTGGATATAAACATCAAATGCCGAGTCGGTCAATATGACATCATCGGAATAAGTAAAAATAGAAAAACCGTTTTTCTTCGCTTTTTTATTCAGATAGGGAATCAAAGCATGGTCTATGTGTTTGTCGAACAAAAAACTCTGATCCGTCATATCGATAATTTGCGCACCATTGTACGCAATGACGAATCCTTTATAATTATTCAATTCCAATTCCCTGGCCAAAGGCAATATTCCACCCGACGGACGTCCGGAAGACAGCACAACTTGAAGCCCCATCTGTTGGGCTTTCAATATGGCGGAACGGGTGTGCTGGGTAATCTCGCCAGTTTCATTCAGCAATGTTCCATCCACATCTATCACCAATAATTTGTATTTCATACCTCTCGTCTTTTAGTGATTACTTTACAAAAGTAAGAAAAAGGAATGATATGGACGAATGTGTTCCGGTCATAAATTTTTAAGATATTCCCGAAACTTCACAAATTGGAAATATACCTCCTTGCGCCCCGGGAACGTTTCTTCGACAATCCTTTCCGTTGTAGAAGCCATGCACACGTAGCCTTTTGATTGTAGCCTGCTCACTAATGCAAAAGTGAAGCACAATTCTCCCATTATATGAAACACAGCATCGTCAGGGTTATATTTTTCGATGATTATTTCCGCAAATGTACCGGACAAATCCGCTATTTGCTCTTCTCCGGCCATGGCAGAAATAGCAGGAAAAGGCATATCGATTATTTCACCATACTGCCCAGCTTCAGACAACTGCTTTTCATCCCAATAGACAGAAGGATGATTGGATATATTTATAAATGTCATTTCTTTTTGGGAACTAACGACATTATATTATCTAAATCTTCCTCTAATTTTGACACAATACTGTCTTCAGAAGCCGCACCGCTTTTCATTCCTGCATGATTGTAATCATTCCTTATATCACTAATAGTAGAATAATATTTCGACAACGACCTCAATGTCTCGTTAGCCAAAGCCTTTTCTATCAAAGGGAAATCAGATATTTCTGCCTTCCATTGGCTCTTATCATCCACAATTCTATACAACAGGATGCGGAATGCCTTAGATACAGCTTCACGCTTCCTAAATTCAATAATATCCCAATCCAATTCTTCACATATATGCGATATCATCGTCTCCTGCAGAATCGTCAATGACTGTTGGTATAATTTGTTCTGAAAACACCATTTGGCGGCAATGTACCCATTTTTCACATCCTCAGATGGCATAAACCCTTCAAAAGAATCCTTCAGTTTATGGATGATTGGCTTCATAGGCTCTATCATCACCTCATTTAACTTGTTGGCATATTTATTCATATCAGCTATATGCTCACCCGACACAATATTTTTGCCTCTACAAGTGGTCAAGTCGCTGACAACTTCATTTAACGCCTTCATATATCTTTGCAAGGTTTGGGCATTTATGTCTGTCCCTCTTGTTTCCATCAGTACCGGCCTAAGTTTTTTATTGCACATTGCTTTCAGAAGCGTCACATTTCCACTGGTCAAAAAAGCGGCAGCGGATGATGTCCAATCCTGCAATTCCGACAGGGGAAGCAAATCAATGATTGGAGCTTCATTCGTTTCTTTGTTCCTTGACTCATAATTTCCATAAGTAATGCTTCTTATCGAAACATTCTTCAAGAATTTGGAATAATTGCCTAAAACCAATACAAGCATCGGCAAATACCGGAAACCGTGCGTCAAGTCAAAGTAGAGCTCGTCTCCATCTTCAATCACTTCAAATATCCGTCCAAATATCTGCCAAATTTCCTTTTCATTGTTTCCGTCCGGCAGGTTCTGAATTGGATGAACAACAAAAGGCAAATCCATATGATTCATTCGACTTTTTAAGCCTTCTTGCTCAATTATATTTCCATCTCTGTCTCGCTGTCCATTATCCACCCAGTTATGTTTCTCTGCCCCTTCTGTTAGCAGAATGTAAGCTGCGTCATTCTTTGTCCATGTTGATTGACCCATGAGATACTGGACTGTTGCTTCTTGAATGTACCGTACTTTTGAAGATTTAAATTCATCACGCACGTAATGACAGGCTCCATAATTATTGAAGCCCAAAAAAGATACAAATACTTTTCGTGCCATACTCATTTGGTATTTATATTAAACAAATCACTATCTAACAACAATGACAGGGCTTTTTCTGGAGCCAACGACCATTGCTTAGCCAGTTCAATCGAAAATGGTATAATATTACGTTCCTTACACTTCTCATCATTAAACTCACTCATCTTCGCATCCGTAACAAACAAACCTTTGCTACCCATACCACCATAACCGTTAACCACACTCCTGAATTTATCAATATCAGCAGATGAACTTATTTGCGTCTTGCATTCCACGAACAGAATTTTCTTACCTGTATTGACGATAATGTCCACCTCATTTTTGTCCAAACCGACCTTAGAAGGGAAACGGCAATTCAAACAAATTTCCTTAGCCTTGTCCCATTTTGATAACATCAATGCCACTTTATACTCAAACCATCCGGAATTAAAAACTAAAGACAAGGCATGTGGAGAGACAAATTTTCTCGTTACGTTTTTTCCTGTTTTATTCAAACTTAATTCAACTACATCATTTATCACGCCAGCACCTTCATTCTTCTTAGTCCATTCAACATATGAAGAGTCATTTTCAATATTAAACCTCCCAGACTTTTGGCTCAACAGCTTGTTTTGTTTATCCTTATTCAGAACGGTCACCAACTTATTGAATACTTCTACATTAAATCTCCGAATATTTTCAACCTCTTTCATGACTTTTATGTCTTCTTCTGTATACTGTTCAAACGGAGTATAATTAACCAACGGATTACCATACAGGCGAAACAATGCATGCATATCAAAATCGAAATCGTCACTACAAGTCATGGTCTTGTAATTCCATAAGACATTGTTCTGATCCATGTAAACGACCTCGGCATTTTCCATCTTATCAAAAACAATGCCGAACAAATGCGACCACGATTTCAAGCCGCTGGAGATATTCAAACTCACGTCATCGTTTTTATACTTATCAGCTAATTCTTTTGCACGCATTAGTATCTTCATAGGATCCGTAGGATCTAATGGCTTCTGCTCATCTATGGGAATGTTTATTTCCCTTTTTAATGATTCCAGCACATCCTCGCTATTTTCAGAATAGACGAAGACGACTTTATCGGGTTTGGTTGCAACAATGCCATGGTAAACCGGTGCCGGTTGGCCACCTACTAACGCAATATGTATTTTACTCATATCTATTTATTTTAAAGATAACTTGACAAAACCCAATAAACAACCTTCATAATCAAGTCTTCTTGATTTGGGGAAATCGTACTCTTGATATTGATACGCTTTCGGGCGGGAAGCCCAAACTACTTTGTGGTACATATTATTCGAATCGTCTTTCCAATCTTCCGTCCTGAACATTTCTGCCCAAGCCCCCGTGATAAATCTCCAACCAGAACCATGACCAAGACGTAAAATGCACTCTTTGCCCTGTTTGCATTTTTCCACCTCGTCCAAAATCTGTTTCATATTGGACAAATAGTCCTCAGCACCGCTTTTCTGTTCATCGACCTCTGTCCAATATGTGATTTCCTTTCTCACCAAACCATAAGTATGCTCATTAACCAAATCAAACAAAGAAGACAACGAATCCATGCCAGCAGGAAGGTCTTTCAATTTGCTTCCATGCGTTTTAGCATATCCATATGCAGCCTTAGATATTCTCATGTCGAATTCACTCTCGAATTCACAACTGATCGCCTCTACAGCCTGAGGCTTTGAACCATCCTTTAATGAGTCTGTTTTCCGGATATTCAAATTCACCATTCTATAAGCGACTTCGCATCCTTTTTCAAAGTAGGCATCACCCACTTGGAAGAAGCGGAAGACATCTTCATTAGCCGTCGGCCCGAATAATTCTGACTCAACCTTTTTAGCTGAAAGTTTGCCCTTCAGGTTGAACATCCAATGTTCCAAAGATGCCCTTTTCCCTTGCGCAATGGTTGCCAAAACAGCAGTCCTGATAGCCCCCTTAATGGAACTTCCCGGGATATAGGGCACCCCCATACCATTGTGCAAACATTCTTTCAGGGTTCCCAAACTCTTTCCACCTGTATAATCAGTTATGCTACGGAAAATATAATCATCGATTGTAGCCTTTTTGTTGAATCGCGCCACAAATTTACGTATATCTTCCTTCCTCTCTATTGCCAACAGCCAGTCATTCAGGTGCTCTACTCCAATCAAAGGTAATATCTTTCTCGGATTGATGATGCCAATATAGGAATCTTTGTCTTCATCTTCATAAATCACATAGTCCATGTCCTTTTGCAACAAATTTCCATTTCCTATGTGCACAGCGGTAAATGTCTCTATTTTTACTTTGCTCATGGCTCATTCTTTTTTAACAGGTATGACAAAAGGTTTTCCGCTTCTCAACACAGGATGCAAACGACCATCGTTCCACTCAGGGCGCAAGTCCACAATTTTCCCTATCAGCGGATGAGTAGTCCTGAAAATAGAACCGCAATCAAACATATAAACAGATTTCTTTCGCAAATGAATAAATTCCTCATAAGAACTACCGGAAATATATCCTCCACGTAGCAGCAACTCATAGTTGGAATCATTCAAATTCAGATATTCCATTTCTTCCTCCATCGGGAGATATAGAGACAACAACATAGATGCATTTGCCGAAGGCACTTCCCGCAAAGCCAGCTGACTTGTTTCCACCTCGAATTTACCTCCTCCTACGTTACGGTCTGTGCCAATGCCTGCTTCTCCGAGCAATCGAAACAGGCGGATGATTTCCTCCCGTCTCTTGTCCACCGCATTCAAGAGGCAGTAAAGCCCAGCTTTTTCATGGAAGTAAGTCCACTCGAAAAAGAATGGCTCAGCATCCATCCCCTCATCTCGAGGAACTGACACCCGCTGGTTTACCGACGATAGATATGGCTTAACAAAACCGCCATCTGTCATTTTTAGCAAAAAAGAGCCTTGTAATTGAGCTTGAACTACTTCAATCATCTCTCCTGAAATAATTTTGTTCCATAATGAGGATTCTATGTATTTCAACTTTTTTAGTCTCTTCCTTGAAATATATTCATCTCCATCAACAACTGATATATTCAAACGTCCTTGGGGTTTGGGCAAAAAAAAGCTATCTTCCACATAAGGGAATGCAGAACTGATGGCAAAAGAATCCAGAAAATCCCTAATATCCATATGTCCATCCATCCGTACTCTTATTGCTGCCAAAGCAGAAGATATCGTGTCGCTTTGCAACACAGATGCGGAAAAGTCATAGTTTTCCTTTCCTGTCCCCATATGCAAAGGAGTCATGTTCTTAAACTTGACAAGATTTTAATATAAAATTATAACTATCTGATATTCAACAATTATAGTATCGCAAACAAACAACAAGAAACAGTACAGAAACAAAATATCGAAGAAACAACATTTTCGCATTTTCCTTGTTTCTTATAGTTTCTTTGGTTTCCGTTGGTTGCATTTTATGGTCTTGCTGAAAATTCTATCAGTTTATAGAACTGTATTTTTCCTCAAACGATACCTGATGATTTGCCGACAACAGAATCATTGGCGTTATCATTGCTGACCAAAAGAGAAAGGTGCACAAGAACGCTCGCTTGGTTTTCGGTAATAGCAATGCCGTAGCATATCCGTACAGCAACGCCTCACATCTGCAAAGTTACAAAAATTACTTCATATATATACTTTACTTTGGTTTAGCCTATATATAAAGGCTAACCAGTAAAGTGAACTATTCCACATAAACCATACTGCCACTTGTAGGATTGCAGCCAAAAGAGAAACTGCGCATAATGCTTGTGCGTCACTTTCTCTTTTCACTGCAATCATCCAATTACACATTCTCGTCTCCACTTTTACAAAGATCACTTTACATATATACTTTACTTTGGTTTAGCCTATATATATAAGACTAACCATGTAAAGTGAACCATTCCACGTAAACCATACTGCCATTTGTAGGGTTGCAGCCAAAAGAGAAGCAGCGCATAATGCTTGTGCGTACCCTTCTCTTTTCACCGCAATCATCTCATTTTACACCCTCATCCCCACATTTGCAAAAATCACTTCACATATATACTTTACTTCGGTTTAGCCTATATATAAGACTAACCATGTAAAGTGAACTGTTCTACATAAACCATACTGCCATTTTTAGGCTTACAGCCAAAAGAAAAAGCAGCGCATAATGCTTGTGCGTCACGTTCTCTTTTGGCTGCAATCGTTCTGTTATATGGTTGATATTTTATCTTTACACCCGTCACCTTTCTTTTCGCTGCATACTTGGGGACTTGTAGATAAGAATTGTGTTGCAAAGGTACTTCTCATGCCTTCTGCCTTGCAAGGTCTGCGCCTTACGGTTCATTGGAAAAATCTCCACCTCGGTTGGCACTGAGGTCGTATTTTACCATGAAACCTTGCATGCAGGTACATGAGACCTTTTGAGGCAACAGAATTTTATCAAATCCCCAAGTAGCTGTAGCTATAAGAGGGAAGTAACAAAAACTTAAAACAAACGATTATGGCGAACTTATGTGACACGCAGTACAAAATCACAGGTGAGAAGAAAGCCGTTGCCGACCTGTGGAACACGCTTCAAGAAATGAACGTGGACGAGAAGAATATCTGGCTCGGTGATTTGGCGAACCATTACGGCATCGACTACAAGGCAAAAGGTTTTTCCGTCCGTGGTGAAATCTATTGGGCGGAATATGAAGAAGACGGTGACTATGCCTTGCTGTCGTTTGACACGGAAACGGCTTGGACTGCTTGCAACGACTTCTTCAATGCGCTTAACGACAAGTTTGAGGGAGCGTTGTCTATCAGTTATCGGGAAATAGAATGTGGCTGTGGCATTTTCTGTGTTCATGACGAGGGCGAGCATTTCCCCGAAGAATGTTGCGTGAGTGCAAACGGAGAACCGTTTGAAGTAATGTGTGAAGAACCATTTGACACGTTGGCTGACGCAATCGAGGAATGGTGTGAGAAAATGGACATCGGACGAGACGGACGCTCAGACGAGGAAATGCACGAGTATATCAAGAAATACGAGTACAAGGACAGCGACACGTATTTCTATATCAACAAATTCGAGTTCGAGTAAAAACGGAAAGGAGGAAATGATATGTTTGACTATGACGAGTTGGAAGGCATTGTCGGATGCTATTGCACATTGATTTATCCCTATCGTGGACATTCTGAGGGTACGGTCGTTGCTGACTATGGCAAGGAGATTATTGTCAGGCTGAACAACGGCAAGGAACTGACAGAATATCGTGACGAGGTGTTGATTTACGAATAATCAGCCACAACCGAAAAATGAAGTTTAATAGAGGGGAGTGTTTTTCTCCCCTCATAAAAAACATAACGCATGAAAGTATTTGCTGTTGTATATGAGGACGGAACCATTGGCGGTTTGGAGTGTGAGATTGTTGCTATCCACAAGACACGTGAAGGCGCAATCAAATCTATGGCGGAGAAGAAAACGGAAATATTGGATGATTGGGACATCACAGACACCGACAATATGAAAGACGGCTACGAAATTCATGAAAATCAAGAGGACTACTTCCTTATCCTTGACATTTATGATGTTTCAAGAACGAAAGTTCATATAGATGAACAGGAGTTATTGGAATAGAAGTTCATAGACCTGTCTGCACGATGTGTGGGCAGGTTTTTCTTTTCGCCGGCAATGCCTTTTATAGCCAGTAAACTGGTGCAATGCCAACCGCATCGATTTACCCTTTTATACACTAATCAGTTTTTCCATTCGTTAACCGCAACAGCGAACAAGTCGCTTTATCATGTCTGGCAGACATTTCTCCTTTTATGACTGGCTGCAACAACTGCCTGGTAGCGGTTCTTGCCCATACTCATATTCACATGGCGAATGATGCAAGACGCACAATGTCCCTGCCAAGCCTGTCTTATATAGGTTTGATACCCCATCAACAAGTATCTCCTTGCACAATACGTCAACACAGGTATGCACTACGCCACAAACCATACTTTTTGCCATACGCCCTTATACGTTTCCTGCTTATATTCCTACCGACAGCCAATGAATGATTAGCGCGAGTGTATGCCGTGAGGACGGATTCCAGCTTGCCACAACCTGTTGCTTGTTGTCCGTGTATCTTTTCTGAATTGCCATTATTGAAGCCACTCATTTTTCCGATGCAAATTTAGCGTGATGCCGCGATGCCTTCAGCCATCTTGTGAGGTCGCTCCGCTGTGACCAATAAAATTGCCGATAATCTTCCTTTTTGCTGTTAGCTTCCTCCTCCTTGCAAGGCAAAGCCCAAATAAATTTTGCCTTTGCTCTTGCTTCGTTCGTCGGTTCTCCTGACCGCCAACAGAAAACGAGTATTATAGTCCATTTCCTTGGTGCTTTCCTCATGTGCCACATCCCTGCTTTGGATTGCATGTAAAAATTAAGTTTAACTTCAAAAGGAAATTCAAATGAAAAAGATCGAGAACAACTTCACAGTAACAGGTTTCGTAGGCAACAATGCGGAAATCCGCCAGTTCACCACAGCAAGCGTCGCACGTTTCTCATTGGCAGTAAGCCGTCAGGAAAAGAATGGAGAGGAAACGAACAGGGTGTCGGCTTTCATCAGTATGGAGGCATGGCGCAAGAACGAGCACACCGAGTCATTTGACAAATTGGTCAAGGGCAATCTACTCACCGTTGAGGGGTACTTCAAACCCGATGAATGGACAGACCAGCAGGGAACCAAGCGCAGTCGCGTCATCTTCATCGCCACCAAGTTCTATGAGGCTTTGGACAAGGAAGAACCTACCACCGAAAGCGCAGAACAGCCAGCCAAGAAGACAAAGAAGAAATAGTATTTGTCAGACCTATATACAAAGCGGCTTCGAGAGTGTAAGATAAACTGTGTCAAGTTACAATAAAAGTAGTTTAACACAGTT
>CALBYC010000190.1 GCA_937890135.1 uncultured Parabacteroides sp. | reverse complement strand
TTATTGTACGGAACGATTTCGCAATACATGTTCAACTCTCGGACTCTACGCCCGATGAGTTGTGTCGTCTGCGAACCAAAATCAAGAATGATAAGTTTCTCGTGCATGCAATTCAGTTATTAAATTTGATTTTGCAAATGTAATGATAAAAATCGGTAAGAGCTGCATTAGTCTTTGCTTATTGTTATATTTTGCCAAATATCCCAAGCTGCGATAGCTTGCAGTTTTAACATCTCCAACCCGTTTTTAACCACTGTCCCATGTGCCTTTCCTTTTGCCATGAATAATGTTTCGTCAGGGTTGTATATCAGGTCATATAATATATGCCGTGGTGAAAGCAATTCATAGGGAATATTAGGGCAATTATTGACGTTAGGGAACATTCCTAACGGAGTCGTGTTCACAATTACTGTATGTTCTTCCATCACCTTAGGAGTAAGGGTTTCATAAGTAAGACAAAACTCTTTAGGGCTGCGAGATACATATTTTGCTTCTACTCCTAATGACTTCAAACCATAAAATACAGCTTTGGATGCTCCTCCCGTCCCCAAAATCAAAGCTTTTTTATGTGACGGGGTCAACAACGGTTTGATGGATTCCGTAAAGCCTATCACGTCTGAATTATATCCTATTAATTTTGTTTCGCCTGAAGGATTTGTCAAGAACTTGATGACATTTACAGCCCCTATCCGTCGTGCATCTTCATCTAAATCGTCCAAAAAAGGAATTACCTGCTGTTTGTATGGAATGGTAACGTTTAGTCCATTCAATTCAGGATTATCCTTAATTACTTGCTTAAATTCTTTTATGCTGGGAATTTCAAAATTCAAATATTGAGCATCTATGTTTTCTGCTTTAAACTTTTCATTGAAAAAGCCACAAGAAAATGAATGTCCTAATGGGAAACCTACTAAACCGTATTTCTGCATAACCAACTCTTTATTTCGTTCCTGTATATAATGAACATATTCCCCACGTAAGAGAATGTGTCTTGGCTTCTTTAAAGCCAATCTTGGCTAACAGTTCAGTCATAACATTCCCTTGCGGCACAACTTTAATAGATGCGGGCAAATAACAGTACGCCGCCTTTTCTTTAGAAATCAGCCTGCCGACATTTGGAATGACTATTTTCGAGTAAATCCGATAAAGCTGCTTCATAGGGAAGGATTCAGGCGTAGAAAGCTCTAATATCATCAGATGCCCCCCCGGTTTGAGCACTCTGTGCATCTCCGACAAGCCCTGCTCGATGTCCTCGAAATTCCGGACTCCAAACGCTGAAGTTACCGCATCAAACGTATCATTCGGATAAGAGAGATTCGTACAATCCTGATATTCGAACCTTATTGATTCCTGCAAATGCAATTCCTTTGCTTTTTCACGAGCGACATCCATCATCCCTTCAGAAATATCTGCTCCTATCATAAGCTGAGGCTGCAAATCGTTCTGCATCGCTATGGCAAGGTCGCCTGTGCCTGTCGCTATATCCAAAATTGTCCGAGGCGAAAAAGGGCGCAAGGAAGCGATTCCTTTCTTGCGCCACCATTTATCAAAGCCAAAAGAAAGCGTATGATTCAACAAATCGTATTTTCCCGCAATGGCATCGAACATTCGTTTCACTTGGATGCTTTTATGCTCTTTTAAGTTATAAGGGAATATATCCTCTGAACCGTACCTCATCCCGGATTATTTATGGTTAGATAAATAATCCGTCACATTCTTTTCTATGCGCTGAGATATATTGGCTGTATCGGTCTTCACAAATTTTTCCCCTGTTATGTGTTCATACAATTCAATATACCGATTGCTGATGCCGTCTATAATGGCAGGTGTCATTTCTGGAATTTGCTGTCCCGCTTTCCCTTGGAATCCATTTTCCATCAACCATTCACGCACGAATTCTTTGGATAGCTGTTTCTGAGGTTCGCCTTTTGAAAATCTGTCCTCATAACCTTCCAAATAAAAATACCGGGAGGAATCCGGTGTATGGATTTCATCCATTAAATAGATTTGCCCATTGTGCTTGCCGAATTCATATTTGGTATCCACCAGTATCAGGCCTCTTTTTTCAGCAATCTCAGTGCCTCTTTTAAACAATGCCAATGTGTATTTTTCCAATAAAGCGTATTCTTCAGGAGTAGCCAATCCACGAGCCAAGATCTCTTCCTTGGAAATGTCTTGGTCATGCTCCCCTATTTCCGCTTTTGTCGTCGGAGTGATGATAGGTTCCTGGAAACGTTGATTCTCCCGCATACCTTCAGGCAATTTCACACCGCATAGCTCGCGGGCTCCATTCTTGTAGGCACGCCAAGCGCTTCCGCAAAGATACCCGCGGACGATCATTTCTACCGGAAATCCTTCACAGCGCACGCCTACTGTCACCATAGGGTCCGGAGTTGCCAGTTTCCAATTCGGGCAAATATCCTGGGTGGCATCCAAAAACTTTGCTGCAATTTGGTTCAGCATCTGCCCCTTGTAAGGAATGCCCTCCGGCAAGATGACATCAAACGCTGAAATACGGTCCGTAGCTACCATAACCAACAAGTCATCGCCTATGCTATATACGTCTCTCACTTTGCCATGGTAAACACTTTTTTGTTCCGGAAAATGAAAATCTGTTTTTACTAAAACTGCATTCATAACGACTAATAAATTATTTTGTAATGTTGTTCGTTTCTTTTTTTGAGGCACGTTGCTTGCCACGGTCGAACTTGTCATAAGCTTCCACTATCCGTTGCACCAATTTGTGCCTTACTATATCTTTCTTGGTAAATTCTACCTTTCCTATGCCCTCGACTCCCTTCAAGACACCCATAGCTTCTTTCAATCCCGATGTTACCGACATGGGCAAATCGATTTGAGTCATGTCTCCCGTGACTATCATCTTGGCGTTCATGCCGAGGCGCGTTAGGAACATTTTAATCTGATGCGTAGTAGTATTCTGCGCCTCGTCTAAAATAATGACGGCATCGTTCAATGTCCTGCCACGCATGAATGCCAGAGGGGCTATCTGTATGACGTTGTTCTCCATGTATTCTTTCAGCTTCGCAGGAGGTATCATGTCCTGCAAGGCATCGTATAATGGTTGCAGGTATGGATCCAGCTTGTCTTTCATCTCGCCCGGGAGGAAGCCGAGTTTTTCACCGGCCTCCACTGCGGGGCGGCTCAGGATAATCTTCCGGACCATTTTGTTCTTTAAGGCTTTCACGGCGAGGGCTATCGCCACAAATGTTTTCCCCGACCCTGCCGGTCCCGTGGCAAACACGAGGTCGTTCTCTTCGAAGGCTTTCACCAGCAGTTGCTGATTCTCCGTCCGGGCCGTTATCGGTTTCCCATTCATGCCATGGATAATCAAGTTTTCCTGCTTGACCACGACGGGGCCGTTGCCCTTGACCAGATCGATGATTACGTCTTCTGATAATATGTTGAATTCTTCACAATACTTTTCTATCTCACGAACCTTCTTTAAGAAGACCTCCGACTCTTCTTCATCTCCTATCACTTTCATGACATTTCCCCTGGCTACGATGCGAAGCTTTGGGAATAGCGTTTTTATCAATTGCATGTTGCAGTTGTTTACGCCATAGAAGATTAGCGGGTCAACTGTTTCCAGAATGTATATTCGTTCAATCATCCAAGTCTGTTTTCGTTTTTCTATGTAGCGCAAAAGTAAAAATAAAATCCTGAAAAAAACGCTCTCCTGCTCCTATTTTTGCATGTATTTCCATGTTTAATGTTCAGAAAAGGACTTTTGGCAAAACCGGGCGGAACGTATCGTGCCTCAGGACGGCATGTCTCCAAGATTTCGTGCCGAGGAATTTTCCAAAAGGTTACGATGTCTTTCCGAAAACATCGTAACCGGTTCCTGGGAAGGCCGCGGCCGTTCCCTTCCGGCATGACGGGGCAGGAAACAATTGCCCGGCCTCATGGAGACAGCAGGGAACGGCATGCGCAAGGGACGGCAAAGGGACGGCATGAAGGCGAGCGCTCCTTTAATCCGCTGTGGGTTTAAGCACTACCCCAAAACTTTTCTTTCCGTCCATTTTTATGACTAATGGTTTATCAAAATGGACATGGCGCAGATGCTGCGTTTCTTCGACGGCGGGCATGGAATTAAGGAAAGCCTCGTCAAACCAGCCGTCTCCGTTGTACGGATTGACGGTAAAATAACCGACGCCGAAAGATGTCAAATTCTGGAAGAAATGGGTCCCCTGGCTTGGATCTACTCGATAGTTTTCCAATCCGCACTCAACGATAATCCGCGCTTTGCTGATATGAGGCCATTTTACCGGGATGCCCAACCAAGAATCACTGCTTCCCCAACGTCCAGGGCCGACCAAAACATAATTCTTTTCATCGGATGCAAACTTCCGATTCATTTTTTCTATCTCGTAGGCTATCTGCTGATTGTTGGACGCATTAAACGCATCGCTTTTCACATAAACGACATCATTCACGTCATTCACAATCCCGTGCCCCAGCACATTGGCAGAGGCGAGAAGTGTCTGCTCCTTCGGTATAAGAGAAAGGTCCTCCTCCATCACTTCTTTGTTATCCACGATAGGACGTATCTGCAACAAGTAAAACGATGCTTTTTGAGGATTCTCTTTGTCCAGATTAACGGCGAACTCGATTTCTATAGGGCGGCCCATTTCGTTTTGTCCAATCTTCAGAATCTGGTCAAGCGTTTCAGCGAGGGGAAAGACTTCGTGCTGTAAAATATTCACAAACGAAACTATTTTCCGCCCTCCGGGGTAGTATCCGTCACGGATTACCATGTCATACGGATCATAAGTGGAAACAATATATTTAAGCGCGCCATCCGCATCGGCATCTTTCACAGTCAGTTTCAGCAAATTAAAAGCATCGTTCACCGAGAATTTATCTGCGATTTTTTCCTCGCTGACATCCAATGCGTAAAACTTCGTCTGCGTTTCTCGCAAGGCAAAGTCGAGAGTGCTCATCTGTAAAATATTATGAGGATGGACCGGCGAGAAACGCAGGGTCATGCCGCCGTCCACAATATACTTGCCCAAGCCCAATGCAATGTTAGCTATTCCGTCTTCGGCTTTCTCGTTGCCTATCGGGTAAAAGTTCAAAGAGCGTGCAACGCCAGAAATAGTCGGGTAATAATGATTGCCATAACGAGATCCCACGACTTCCTGCAATACGACGGCCATCTTTTCTTGATCTATGAGATTGGAAGTCGCAGTCATATACGCCTTGCTGTCCTTGTAGAAAACGGAAGCATATACGGCTTTTATGGCATCGCTCACAGTCCGCAGCATCTCATATTTGTCCTCTAACTTCGGAATCATATACGTTGAATATATGCCAGCAAAGGGCTGATAGTGCGAATCCTCCAACAAGCTGGAAGAGCGCACGGCTATAGGGCCTTTCACGACTTCGAAGAAAGCCATCAGGTCTTCTATTAGCCGGGAAGGCAAGCTTGCCCTTAA
>CALBYC010000189.1 GCA_937890135.1 uncultured Parabacteroides sp. | reverse complement strand
CCTTGTTCTCTTTCATGGTCCAGTTTGTCGGTAGATAAGTTGTCGCCCGGTGATGGTCGGGAATATTCCATTCCACGCCACCGGACAGCCACGCCCCCAGCATGCCGATCAAAGCCGGCTTTATGCCCGTCTGGGTGTAAAAGAAGTGGTAATCGTTGGTCTTGTCCGTTGCTGAAAAGATTCGTCCTCCTATTTCGGGAAGCACGGCGATGTTGACATACTCGTTGCCCAGTTTCAAGACATTGTAGGGCTGGTCCACTACATTCTCGGTCAACACGTCATACAGGGGATACGGATAGATATATCCTTCTGCGCCTTGATAGACACGGCCGGTGAAAAAGACAGGGTCTTCTTCCGGACTGCCTATCTGGTAGGTCGGGATTTTCTCCGTTACGGCTTCCATCTTTACTTGTCCCCAAGCGGGAATGGCAACAGCGGCCAGTAGGGAAGCCAACATTTTTGTTTTCATAGGCTATTTGATTTATAATAGTTAAAAATGACGGGACAAAGGCAAGTTGTCCGCCTTTGCCCTGTTTTGATGTTTGTATCCTTGATTATCTTGTCAAGTTCGGATTGTACTGCTTGTCGGTCGATGGATAAGGCAGATAGATGGATCTTTCACCTTGCCATGACTGGCTGGCAGGAATCTCGATCGTCTCTTTCTTCATCACGCCCGGAGCGACTTCGACGGGAGCGTTGGCCTTGCGGATTTCGAACACTTCCTGCAGCTTGTCCATGCGGAGCAAGTCGTCGCGGCGGGTAACCAGTGCGACCCAATAACCGGCTACTTCATATCCGTGTTCTTTCATGACGGCATCTGCGAATGTCGTGCCGTTCATGCCTGCCGGAAGATTGTCCAGGCCGGCACGTTCGCGCACGCGGTTGACGCAATCGTAAGCCATTGCGTTCGGAGTTCCTTCAGCACGTGCTTGCGCTTCGGCATACCACAGCAGCACTTCGGAATAACGGATTAAACGGTGGCGATGGCTGTTGGTCATCCAAGAGGTATTGGCTGGTTTCGTGTAGTCATAGTCACCGCCATCCTCGGCAATGGTGAAGGCGCAGAACATCGGGTGCTGTTCGGGGATGGTAGGGTCCCACCAGTCCAATAATTCGCCTCCGGCTTTGTTTCCGGCAAGAATCTTGGGATTGTATGTCGCGTCTTTGCGGGGACCTTCCGGGAACTCTTTCCAATATTTGATTTCCCCCCAGCCGTCGCCCCAGCCGCCCAGCGATTCGAACAAATGGGAGTCGGTCATCTGAGAGTCGCCGTCCCAAGTGAATGAACGGTTGTAGCTGATGCCCACGACGGTCTCGTTTGTGTAGTTGTGGCTCGGTGCGTACACATGTTTGTACTCGGGTTCGAGGATGTACTCGTACGTGCCGGCGTTCACGCCATCGATGACGGCTTTAGCTTGTTCGGCGGCTGAAGCGTAATATTGGCTTTGGTTCAAAGGCCATCCTGCCATCGCCATGTAAACGGCCGCCAATGTGGCCTGAGCTGCTTGCTTTGTGATGTAGACATTCGCTCCTTCGAAGCTCCGGGGCGAAGTGGAATAGCTTGTCGGGAGAATGGAAACGCAATCTTTCAGGTCGCTTACAATCTGGTTATAGACCTCTTCCTCGCTTGCGAGGGCACGGTCGTAATTTACTTCCGTGTCCAATACCAAAGGCACTTTGCCCCAACGGCGGACAAGCATGAAGTAGTTGACTGCGCGCCAATACTTGGCCTGCCCCATTGCGATGTTGATTTCATCCTGCGTGGTAGGGGTCTTCTCGCAGTTCAGGATAATGTAATTGGCAGCCTTGATGGCCGTGTAGGAAGTAGACCAAGCGGCTTCCACGCCCTTGTTGGTGTCGGTAGACCGGAATGCGTCCACTTCGGCATAAGCCTGCTTGTTGCTGCCCGGGTTGGTTGTCAAGTCGTCGCCTTGCCATCCGGGGATGGTCGGGTTGGTATTGTTTTGCAAGTAACAGATTTTCTGGTACAGGGCGTATGTGGCCATGTCCAGTTCGTCCTGCGTGGAGAAAAATGTGTTCGGGGTCAATTGCCCTTTGGGGTCTTCCTGAAGGAAATCGTTGCATGAGGTGGACATCAGTGTCAGTCCTAACGCACAGCATAAAATATATTTAGTTTTCATAATCGTTGTCTCTTTTTAATGGATGGTTAGAAATTCAAACGTACGCCGACTGTATAAGTCCGGGTCAACGGGTAAGCCCCGAAGTCGATGCCGTCATTCACATCAACCCCGCTGCCCATGAAGGAGATGCCTGCCGGGTCCATGCCTTTGTACTTGGTAATCGTGAATACATTCTGGCAACTCAGCGTGAAGCGCATGTCTGCGAACTTAGCAACTGATTTCGGAAGATTGTATGACAGGCTCAAGTTGTCCAAACGGAAGTAGTTGGCTGATTCCAGGAACTTGGTGGAGGTCGAAGCCGACTGGTAGTCATTGCCGGTTACATTGACGGACGGGTAGCGTGCAGATTGTCCTTTGACATCGAAGTTGTCGTTCAAATATTCTTTCAATGTGACGAACGCGAAGTCTCCGGTCATTGCAGTCCCCGTGAAACGGACCAAGTTCAGGCGGTCGGCACCGAACGATCCCGTGAAGAACATATTCAGATCCCAGTTCTTCCAGGACAAGGTGTTGTTCCATCCTAAAGTGAAATCCGGGTTGGCTTTGCCGATGAATGTGCGGTCGTTGCTGTCGATTACGCCATTGTTGTCCAAGTCTTCGAATGCATCATGGCCTGTCGCATCCAGCCCGATCCATTTATATCCGTAGAATGCGCCGATCGGCTGGCCTACTTCCACGCGGGTCACGCCGTCCGTCGGAATCATGCCGGCTGCCGGGGATGAACCTGCCACGAATTTCAAGCCTCCCAAGTCCTTCACTTCGTTCTTCAGATACGTTCCTGTGAGCGTGGTATTCCATGAGAAGTCCGCATTGTCTGCAATAATCGCATTGATGGAGAAGTCCAAACCGCGGTTGCTGATTTCCGCGGCGTTTACCCAATATGAACCGCCGCCGTCGTAGTTGGGGATGTTCTGCTTCAACAATCCGTCCTTGGTACGTTTGTCGAAATAGTCCAAAGTGACGTTTACCCTCCGGTTCAGGACAGAGAAGTCCAACCCTAAATCGAGCTGGTGGGTCGTTTCCCAAGTCAAATCAGGGGTCGCTACTGTCTGTCCTACCCAGTAACCTGTATATTGTGAGTTCTCGCCGAAAGCATACATGGCTTTCGACATCAAGCCCAAGGTCTCGTACGGGTCGATTGCCTGGCTGCCTATCAAACCGTAGCTGGCACGGATTTTCATGTCTTGGACGATGTTCTGTTCCTTCATGAACTCTTCGTTGGTAAGGGTCCAAGCCGCGGCGATGGATGGGAAGTAGCCCCATTTCTCGTTGAAGAACTTGGAGGAGCCATCGGCTCGGAACGTGCCGGTCACCATATAGCGGTCGTCATAGTTGTACATCACGCGGGCGACACCGGACATCAACGCCCATTTCGAGTAGCTGTTGTCCGATGTGCGGCTGGATGCCATGTTGACGTTCCACCATCCTACGCTTTCCGTCAACAAGTTGTTGCCGCTCAATTCCATATAACGGTATTCAGACTGCGTGGCTTCGTAAACGGCAGTGGCAGTCAATGCGTGTTTGTCCCATTTTCCCATGTAGGTCAAGTTGTTGGTCGTCTGCAGCGTCATGCGGTAAGCATCCGTGTTGCCCATGCTGCTTTGGCTGCTGACCTTTGTCGTTGCGAATGAATAGCTTTTCGTGTCGTTGTAGTCGATTCCGTTGCTGGTCGTGAAAGTCAATCCCGGCAAAATGTTGAAACGCAAGTCGAGGTGTGCGTTCACGATGTCCTGCATGGTCTCCCCCGTCTCTTCTTTCAAGCGGCCCACCGGGTTGTTGTTCGTCAAAGAGCTGTATTTGTCACGGGCATAAGTCAAACCGTCATCATTGAATGTGGGGGTGACGGGAGAATAGTTCATGGCTTGTGTGACAATATTGCTTTTCGCTGCAGAGAAGTCACTGCTGTGACGTATGTTGTGGGATGCGTTCACGTCGGCCGTCAAGTGCAACCAGTCTGTGATTTGGGACGTGACGTTGGCTCGTGCCTGGTAGCGTTTGTTGTCGTTTTCGATGACGACGCCCTCCTGTCCCACATAGTTGCCTGACACCATGTATTGTGTTTTGTCGTTACCGCTGGAAAGTGTTATCTTGTAGTCTTGGGTGATGCCGGTTTGGAAGATTTCATCTTGCCAATTGGTGCCACCTCCCTTTTGATAAGCCGACAATTGGTCGGAGGAGAATGTATTGGCGCGGTAGGTATTATATAATGTGGCAAACTCGTATGCGTTCAGGGTGTCGTACCGTTTGGCTACCGTCCCTGCGCTGATTTGTGCGTCGAACGTGATTTGGCGGGTATTGGCTTTTCCGGTCTTGGTGGTAATCAACACGACTCCGTTTGCACCGCGCGAACCGTAGATGGCGGTCGAGGAGGCATCTTTCAAGATTTGCATGGACTGGATGTCGTCCGGGTTCAAACCGGTCAGTCCGCTTTCTCTGACGATGCCGTCTATTACATAAAGCGGGTCGTTGCTGCGGTTGATGGAACCGGAACCGCGCACGCGGATTTTCACCGTGCCGCCAGGTACGCCGCTGCTTTGTACTTGCACACCGGATACCCGGCCCTGCAAAGCGTCGGACACTTGCTTGATGGGTTGGTCTTTGAAGGACTTGTTGTCCAGCACAGACACGGAACCGGCCAAATCGGCTTTCCTGACCGTGCCATAACCCACGACAACGACTTCGTCTAAGTTCCGGGAATCTTCTTTCAAGGTTATGTCTATGGTACGTTGCCCGTTTACGGCCATGTCGCTTGGGGCATAGCCGATATAGGAGAACTGGAGGACTGCATTGGGCTGCACGTTCAGCGTGTATTTACCGTCCAAGTCGGTAATGGTACCGTTCGTTGTCCCTTTTTCAACCACATTGACACCCATCAAAGGTTCGCCGTCGCTTCCCTTGACGATGCCGGACACCGTCAAGGCCTGCTGCTGGATGGAAGCCACGGCTACCTCTTCAGCTGCCTCGGCCGTAGCCGTGTTTGTCAACAATGCACCCGCCATGAGAGGAACGGTGCATAATAGCTTTTTCAATAAAGGATACCGTTGACCATATCCTACAGGAATAGCATTCTTTCTCATAATTAATTAAATTTAAATAATACATCACTTATAATAGTCAATCGTTATATAAATACATGTGCTTTTCTTTGCTGGTTCGTTTTGCAAATTCTATTTGTGTTCTTCAGACAAATAAACTTCAATCACAGTCTTTTTATTTATATAAAATTGGTTTTTATCATTAGCTTGCGTCAAACTTAATTAAAATAATCAGAACTATGGATGTTTTTTTGTTAAAAGTGAATGTTAAATTAAATATTTAACATGTGAATTGAAAAAGAGCGGAGCAATGTGGATTATTGCCCCGCTCTTTTCAGGTAGTTTTTATCGTTTCACGTGGTTGCCGGCTTCAATCGCGCCGGAACTCATTCTCCGGTCAGCCGGATGCCCTCTTTTTCCAGGGTGATGAGTTTTTGCTTGTATAGGGAACCGATGGCCTGCTTGAATGCTTTCTTGCTGCATCTGAACAGCGAATAGATGAGGTCCGGGTCGCTTTTGTCGTGCACGGGCAAGTATCCGTCTCGGGCTTTCAAGGCTTCCAAGATGATGCTGGCCACCCCGTCTACCTTTTGATATCCCAGCGGGGCGAGGCTGATGTCCAGTTTGTCATCGTCTCGCACCTCTTTCACGTAGCCTTTCATCTTGTCTCCTTTTTCCAGGCGTTGGAAAACCTGGTCGTAGTAGAGCATTCCCCAATGCAGGTTGTTGACGATGACCCGGTAGCCGATTTCGCCTATTTCCGCTACCATCAGGTCCACTTCCTGGTTTGGCTCGTAGTGGGCGGGAACGTTCCCTAAGAATTTCTCGATGCGTGCCGAGGCCATGATGCGGTCTGTGAGGGGATCCAGCCGGACGTAGACCAAGTACCACCGTCCTTCGACCATGCGTGTTTTCTGTTCCTTGTAGGGGACGAGCAGGTCTTTCATCAATCCCCAATCCAGGAATGCCCCGGTCGTGTTGACGGACTTGACCCGCATGAACGCAAACTCTCCCACCACGGCTTTGGGGTGCAGGGTGGTGGCAATCAAGCGTCCTTCGTTGTCGTGGTAGATGAATACTTCCACCATGTCGTCAATCTGTGCTCCTTCGGGCACGTAACGGGTGGGTAAGAGGATTTCTTTGCCGTCGCATTCCAAGTAAGCTCCGAAGCTTAATATCTTGACGATTCTCAGCGTATTGTAATTTCCTATCTTCAGCATAGTCGTTCATTGTAATATTTCTGCGAAGGTACGAAAAAATAACGACAATGTAGCTTTGGGTACAAAAAAGGAGAGTTGCGCCAAAATGGAAGTTTTGGCACAGCCCCCCTATGAATATATTGTAGGATTGCGAATGATCCCTCTTTTATTTTTTATGGATGTAATCGACAATCCATGCGCCCACCTCTTTGGTGCCGTATTTCGCACCGCCTTCCACCTGGATTTCAGGGGTACGCACGTCGGCATCCAACGAAGCGTTCACGGCCTCGCGGATCAGGGCGCCTTCGGCTTTGCAGTCGAAATATTCAAACAGCATGGCGACCGACAGGATTTGCGCCAACGGATTGGCGATGTTCAAACCCTTGGCTTGTGGCCAGGAACCGTGGATAGGCTCGAACACCGGCGTGCTTTCGCCCGTGGAAGCGGAAGGCAGCAATCCCATGGAACCGCTGATGCAAGAGCCTTCGTCCGTCAGGATGTCGCCGAAAGTGTTTTCCGTCACCATGACATCGAAGAATTTCGGCTCCTGGATCATCCGCATGGCTGCGTTGTCCACGTACATGTAGTCGGTATTTACTTCCGGGTAGCGTGGCGCCATCTCTTGTGCTATTTGTCTCCACAGGCGGGAAGAAGCCAGCACGTTCGCCTTGTCCACCACCGTCAGGTGCTTGTTGCGCTTCATGGCATACTCGAACCCCACTTTCAAGATGCGTTCGATTTCCGGGCGGGTGTACAGGTTGGTGTCGTAAGCCTTGTCGTTGTCCTGGTACTTCTCCCCGAAATACATGCCGCCGGTCAGTTCGCGTATGCAAAGGAAGTCTGCCCCGTCCACCAGTTCGGCGCGAAGGGGCGATTTATGCAGCAGGCATTTGAAAGTCTGCACCGGGCGTATGTTGGCGAACAGTCCCAACTTCTTCCGCATGGCCAGCAGCCCTTGTTCCGGACGCACCTTGGCCGTCGGGTCGTTGTCGAACTTGGGGTCTCCGACAGCCGAGAACAGCACGGCATCCGCCTCCTTGCAGATTTGGAAAGTCTCTTCCGGGAACGGGTCGCCCACCTTGTCGATGGCATCCGCTCCGCAAAGAGCATATTTGTAACTCACTTTATGTCCGAATTTCCCGCAAACGGCAGTCATGACATCGACTCCCTGCACGGATATTTCCGGTCCGATACCATCGCCCGGCAATACAGCAACTTTAAAATCCATTTCTTATCCTGTTTTGTTTATTTTATTTGTTATAATCGTTTTCTATCATGTTCAGCATCTTCATCGTCGCCTTGATGGCCGCTTCGGTCTGGTCGGCGTCCAGCCCGCGCGTGCGGAATATTTTGTCTTCAAAGCTCCAGGTGATGACGGTCTGGACGAAAGCGTCGGTCCGTCCTCCCGGCGGGATGCTGACGGCGTAATTGGTAAGCATCGGGAAAGGCCTGTTGAGTGATTCTTTGTAGACCTTCCTCAAAGCCCTTACGAAGGCATCGTACTGGCCGTCGCCGGATGAGCTTTCCTGGTAGACTTTCCCGTTGATTTCGATGCTTAGCGTGGCCATGGGCTTCAGGCCCTTCGCCAGCGTGACGAAATAGCTCAGCAGTTTTACTTTCGCCTCTCCGTCGATGCCATGTTTCAGCACGTCCGAAATGATGTATGGCAAGTCCTCTTGCGTCACAAGCTCTTTCTTGTCCCCCAGTTCGATGATGCGTTCCGTCACCTTCTTCATGGACTCCTCGTCCAGTTCCAGCCCCAGGCTTTCCAGGTTCATCCTGATGTTCGCCTTGCCCGAATTCTTTCCCAAGGCATATTCCCTCACGCGTCCGAAACGCTCGGGGAGCAGGTCGTTGCAATAGAGGTTGTTCTTGTTGTCCCCGTCGGCATGGACTCCGGCCACTTGGGTGAAGACGCTATCGCCCACGATGGGCTTGTTGGCGGGGATGG
>CALBYC010000188.1 GCA_937890135.1 uncultured Parabacteroides sp. | reverse complement strand
GCAAGGAACCACCACCACGCCTTCTGTATGAAAGTCCAGCTCGGACAACATCGCAGCACGTTTCAAGGTCAGATGAACATGCACATTTCCCTTTTGTATCTGGTCCCCGTCTATATCCACAAAGAACTTGTTCCCCAAGGAGTAGTCGAAATCGTATACCCCCGGGGCGAGATTCTTCAAATCGATTTTATATAATTCAAATTTTCCCAAAGCCTATTTGTGTAAAAACTGTGCAAAGGTACGAAATTTCTTAATAGAAAAGCAACATGTATATAGTTATTTTTTATTATAATGCGGTTTTTCTATCGGCTACACATCGTTTTCATCCCTTATACCGGTTTAATTCAATCCTAAAAGTAGTCCCCTTCCCTATTTCTGAATTTTTAACGTATATCCTTCCTCCATGGTAAGATTCTATGATTCGTTTCACCAACGACAAGCCAAGTCCCCACCCTCTTTTCTTTGTGGTATAACCCGGGTTGAACACAGTCTTGAACTTTGACTTGAGGATTCCTTTCCCCGTATCACTTACGTCAATAAACACTTTCTTTGCATTTTCTTCGATGCAGAACCGGATATTTCCCTGCCCTCCCATGGCATCCACTGCGTTTTTACACAAATTTTCCACGACCCATGCGAACAATGAATCATTCATCAGCACCATGACAGGTTGTTCTGGTTCATCGACCGTTATCTTCACTTTCGAAGAAATCCGGGTTTCCATGTAATCGATTGCCGCATGGACCGAGGCGCGAATGTCCAACGGAACAGGCTCCGGTTGGGAACCAATCTTAGAAAAACGGTCGGCTACGGTTTCCAACCTTTTGACATCTTTCTCCATCTCTTCCAATAAGGCAGGATCGACGTTTTTCATTTTCAAGTATTCGACCCACGCAATCAATGAGGAAATAGGAGTGCCCAACTGATGGGCCGTCTCTTTCGACAAACCTACCCACACCTTATTCTGCTCGGCGCGTTTGGTGCTTGTCAACGCCAAAAAGGCGGTCAAGATGAAAACAGCCATGACTGTCAACTGGGCATACGGGTAAATCAACAACCGTTTCAGGTTTATTGAGTCATCATAATAGAGATATTGAAAAGTCCCGTCCTCCATGTCGATCGGGATAGGCTGGTTCTTTTTTTTCAACTCCTGCACCTTTTTATACAAGAATTCGTTTACGTTTTTCTCGGGTAGCTTTATATTCTTATAATTCATCACACTGTCTTCTTCATTGCAAAGCATGACAGGTATGGAAGTGTTCCCTTGGATAATCTGGAGAATTAAAGTCATATTTAAGCTCGGGTCTTCACTCGTCACGACACGGGTGGCTTCAGCCCATACTTCTATTTTCTGCCTTTCTTCACGGGCCAAGTCCTTAATCAGCAAGTCCGAGACAAAAACAGAGGCTATGGCAATGACAACCGCACTTATTATAAATATGTATTTCAATCTTTGACGAGAATCATATATGCTATTCATCGGTTCCTTTTCTGTGATTTATTATTATGTATAAAATAACGCTGGCATTCTTGGTTTAGTATGTCCCTGTTCGTTTTTTCTGCATCTGCGACTGCAGGCACATTCATCACCCTATCCACTTACAATCCTATGCGGAAGTTTTGCAAAAAAACGTGCGGTAAAAGAGTTTTTTTAAATACGATGCCATGAAATGGTTGCCATGTCAAATATTATGCCTAACTTTCCACCGTTTTTTGGAATAGTAACCATGAAATTCATATTTGACATGAACTGGAAACAAATCATTCTTCTTGCAGGCTTGCTGATAGCATGTAACATGGGCTTAAAAGCTCAAGACAAAACACTTTCAATCCAAGATGTTTATATACGGGACCCGTTCATTTTAGTTGACACGTCCTCTTGCATTTATTATATGTACAGGACTGCGATGTTCACGCATCCCGACGGGCACAAGACTGGAGGTGTGGAAGTCCTGAAAAGTAAAGACCTGGAACATTGGTCACAACCGAAGCAGGTGCTGGCCATTCCCGATGACAACTGGAGCACCGGGAATATCTGGGCGCCCGAAGTCCATGCATACCAAGGGAAATATTACCTGTTCGCCACCATCAACTCCGACATTGTTTGGCAAAGGAAGGCGGACACACAACAATACATTTTACGTGGCACGCAAATATTCTGGGCAGATTCCCCCGAAGGCCCTTTCCAAGCCTTTGGGGACAGGTTGCCGCACACGCCTATCGACCAAATGGCTTTGGACGGAACCCTTTACGTGGAAAACGGCAAGCCCTACATGGTCTACTGCCATGAATGGGTGCAGACGGTCGACGGGACCATGAACTTAATTCCTCTGAAGCAAGATTTGTCCGCTCCGGACGGGACTGACATACGCTTGTTCAATGCGTCCGCCGCCCCATGGTCTACGGGAACCGAAGTACCCCATTGGAAAGAAAAAGGCCATGTGACTGACGGTTGTTTCCTGTACAAGACGAAAACGGGCAAATTGCTTATGATCTGGTCCAGCTTCTACAAAGGGGATTATGCCATCGGAATCGCGGAATCCACGACAGGGCGCATCATCGGCCCATGGAAACAACAACCCGAGCCATTCTACGCCAAGAACGGAGGGCACGGCATGTTGTTCAAAGACCTCAACGGGGAACTATGCCTTATATTGCACGGGCCTAATTCTCCGGCCGGAGCGGAGCGGGCACATATCTGGAAGACACAGGAGACTCATTAAGGATAAAGGAATGATTCCCTTATCTACCCATATATCTTTAAATAAATTTATTCCTCATGAGAAAAGTATTATTTTTAAGTTGTTGCTTAGGTCTTTCATTAGCGGCGTGGGCACAAAAACAGATGCAATTAACATCTCCGGATGGCCGTATCAAAGCCACCGTGGAAATCGGGGAAAAACTCACCTACCAGGTAAGTTTGGACGGCAAAGAAGTGCTGGCTCCTTCCCCCCTGTCAATGACACTGGGCAGTGGCGAAGTTTGGGGCGACAATGCAAAGCTCTCAAAAAGCAGCCGGGAAAGTGCAAACACGACTATCCCTTCTCCCTTTTACAAGAGAAGCGAAGTGGTGGACAACTACAATCAATTGACGCTTTCTTTCAAGAAACAATGGAAAGTGCAGTTTCGCGCCTACAACGATGGCGTTGCCTATCGTTTCGTGAACGAACGGAAACAACCATTCACCGTCCAGAAAGAAGAAGTCGCTTATAAATTCACGTCGGATGTGAACACGATGATTGCCTATTCCAACCGCGGCAAAGACGGCGATTTCGACTCTCAGTACATGAACTCATTCGAGAACACGTATGAGACGAAAAAATTGTCCGAACAAAACAAAGGCAGGCTGATGATTCTCCCCGTGCTCGCAACTACGGGCAACGGCACACGGGTATGCATTTCCGAAGTGAACCTGGAGAATTACCCGGGCATGTTCATGACGAACAAAGAGGGGACAAACGAACTGACCGGCATCATGGCCCGCTATCCGAAGAAATCGGAACAGGGGGGACATAACATGCTGCAGTTTATCGTAACCGAACGGGAAGATTATATCGCAAAAATCGACGGGCCTCGGAATTTCCCTTGGCGCTTGGCGGTCATCACCAATTCCGATGCGGAACTGGCCAATACCGACATCACCTACCGCTTGGCCGATCCGTCCAGAGTAAAAGACATTTCCTGGATCAAACCGGGCAAAGTGGCTTGGGAATGGTGGAACGACTGGAATCTCGAAGGCGTGGACTTCCCTACGGGAGTGAACGATGCGACCTATAAGTTCTATATCGATTTCGCATCCAAACATGGCATCGAGTATGTCATCCTGGACGAAGGCTGGGCAGTCAACAAGAAAGCCGACATGATGCAAATCGTGCCGGAAATCCACATGAAAGAATTGGTGGACTACGCAAAAAGCAAAGGAGTCGGCATCATCTTATGGGCAGGCTACCATGCATTCAACCGCGACATGGAGAATATCTGCAAATATTACTCGGAAATGGGCGTGAAGGGATTCAAGGTGGACTTCATGGACCGTGACGACCAGGAGATGGTCGAGTTCAACAACCGCGCCGCCGCGACTTGCGCCAAATATAAAATGATGCTTGACCTCCACGGCATGTACAAGCCATCCGGCATGAACCGCACCTACCCGAATGTCATCAACTTCGAAGGCGTGCACGGCTTGGAAAACATGAAATGGTCTCCGAACACAGTGGACCAAATGCAATATGACGCCATGATTCCTTTCATCCGCCAAGTGGCCGGCCCGATGGATTATACCCAAGGTGCCATGCACAATGCTACAAAGAAAAACTATTACCCATGCAATAGCGAACCGATGAGCCAAGGCACGCGTTGCCACCAGCTGGCTTTGTACGTCGTATTGGAATCCCCGATCAACATGTTGTGCGATGCTCCGACCAACTACATGCGCGAGCCGGAATCCTTGGATTATATCGCCAGCATCCCGACCGTATGGGACGAGTCCATCGTCCTGGACGGAAAAGTCGGCGAATACATCGTCACGGCACGCCGCCACGGAGACACTTGGTACATCGGAGGCATCACCAACTGGACGGAACGCGATTTGACCATTGATTTGACACCGTTGAAGATTGCCGGCAAAAAAGCCGTTTTGTTCAAGGACGGAGTCAATGCCAGCCGCAAGGCAAGCGATTACAAGAAAGAAAGCATTTCCTTGAATGGCAAGTTCCAAATCCATTTGGCCCCGGGCGGTGGTTTCACCATGAGGGTAGACAAATAAAAACAGGTACAAGATTACATACCTTCCGGCATCGAATCAAGCCGCTTCCCGGATATGTCCGACGTATCGGGGAAGTGGCCGGCATATCTTCAAAAATTCATGCCGGCTTCTTCGGCAAAAGGATGCGGCCCATTTTGGAAAGGGCCGCATCCTTTTTTCTATTATGTCAGTTCTTCTTTAATGTATATTCCGTAATCCCCAGCTTCTCATACGAAGAGAGCAGGGCTTTGTCATCATCGGAAATGACCAACAACTTATCGTTTACCTTCAAGGGCGTGTTCCCTTTCGGGATGAAATAACGTTCATTCCTCTTCACCATCACCACCAACGTATGGTCCGGCAAATCCAATTCCATAAGGCAATTGCCATGTTCCAGCACACCGGGCGTTATGTCTATCTCGCTCATCGCGCTACGGATGTCATCGCCCAAGTCAATGCCAAACACATCCTGGGCTTCCGGCTTGTCCACCAATCCCAATTTCCGGGCCACATAGGTGACAGTCGTCCCCTGGATAACCAAGGAAAGGATTGTAATGAAAAAGACAATGTTAAAGAACAAATGGGCATGTTCGATGCCGGCAATCAAAGGATAAGTAGCGAAGATAATCGGTACCGCCCCGCGCAGCCCGACCCAGGATATGTATAATTTCGCACGGGCAGAGAAGTTCCTGTAAGGGAGCAAGCACAGGAACACGCTTGCCGGACGGGCTATGAGTATCATGAAGATGCCTATGCCCAAGCCGATATGAGTGACCGGAAGCAATTCATGCGGATTGACCAGCAGCCCTAACGTGAGGAACATCACAATCTGCCAAAGCCAGGTAAAGCCGTCAAAGAAAGTGCCTATGCTGCGTTTATGCACGATGCGGGAATTCCCGAACACCAGGCCGGCGATATAAACCGCCAGATAGCCATTCCCCTTGCACAATGTCACGACGGAAAAGATGAAGAAAGAGAAAGCCAATATCAGGATCGGGTAAAGCGAACTGTTATCGATATCGATTTTGTTCACCACCCATACCGTCACCTTCCCCAACAGGAAGCCGCCCAAAGCACCGATTACCAGCTGCATCACCAGCATGATGATTGCTTGAGGGATACTCATGCCTCCCGATTGGATGAATGCGATTAGAATGACTGTCAGAAGATACGCCATCGGGTCATTGCTACCACTTTCCAACTCCAACGTCGGACGGAGGTTCTCCTTCAGGTAAACATTCTTGCTACGCAATATGGAGAAGACCGAGGCCGAGTCGGTCGAAGACATGACAGCCGCCAGCAACAGGGACTCCGGAAGGGATAATGAAGAAAAGCGGCTGGAAAAATGGCAGACCAGGTAAATAAAGCCGCCGGTGATGAAAGTCGTCATCAACACGCCCAATGTCGCAAGAACCACACCCTGCGATGCGATCGGCCTGATCTCGGACAATTTCGTATCCATACCTCCGGAAAAAAGAATGATGCTCAAGGCCAATGTGCCGATAAACTGGGCTATCTGAGGACTGTTGAACTGGATGCCTAAGCCGTCACTCCCGAAAAGCATGCCCACGCCCAAGAACAACAACAAAGACGGCAAACCGAAACGGAATCCCGCCTTTCCCGCAAATACGCTTAAAATCAAAATAATCGACCCGACTAATAAGATTAATTCTGTCCTTTCCATAAATTATTCGTTCATTTATATAGATTACCCTACGAAGCAGCGGATTGTTCGCCATTTCCAATCACGAAGGTAAGGAAAAAAACGCACTTTTACCGACCAACGCCCATAAACGCTGCAAAATTCTTTGCGATTTGTTCTTGCAGGACAGGCAGCGGGCAATCCAGGACTTGCGAAACGCGCTGATAAATGTCCGCAATGTCCAAAGACGATTCGTCCGTTTCCAGCAACAAGCGATCTTTCCAGGCTGCTTTTACGGCTTCGGGCTGGAAATGTTCCCCAAACGAAAGATACAGCCCCTCTCGCAACAATTGCCGGGCCAAGTCCCCTTTCCCTCTGAATCCATGCACCAACC
>CALBYC010000187.1 GCA_937890135.1 uncultured Parabacteroides sp. | reverse complement strand
AAGGGGGGAAACGCCCAACCTGCCAGCGTCTATGAAGACCAGAAGAAAATGGACTGGTTGAAAGCTGAGAAAAATGTGACGCTCTTCCTGAACTACCGGGCCATGGCCGTGCAGAAGGACGGTGACAAGATCGAGGCTGTCACAGCCAGACATATCGAGACCGGCAAGGAACTGAACTTCAAAGCTCCTCTTTTCGTCGATTGCACGGGTGACGGGACTGTCGGATATCTGGCTGGAGCGGACTACCTGATGGGCAGGGAAGCGAAAAGCGAGTATGGAGAAAGCACGGCTCCCGAGAAGGCGGACAAGATGACGATGGGCTCTTCCGTGCAATGGTACTCCGAGGACAAGGGGAAGGCCTCTTCTTTCCCCGAGTTCAATTATGGCATTCGCTTCAATGAAGAGAACTGCGAGAAGGTCATGATGGGGGAATGGACGTGGGAAACCGGCATGAATTTCGACCAGGTCAAGGATTTCGAGCGTATCCGGGACTATGGCATGTTGGTCATCTATTCCAACTGGAGCTACCTGAAAAACCATCTGAAGGAGAACGCCCCTTATAAAAACCGGCAACTGGCTTGGGTGGCGTATGTGGCAGGGAAACGCGAATCCCGCCGCCTCTTGGGCGACTATATCCTGAAGGAGGATGATTTGACCAAGGAAGTGATCCATGAGGATGCCTCTTTTGCCACGACCTGGAGCATCGACCTCCATTATCCGGACCCGAAGAACAGCAAGTATTTCCCCGGCCATGAATTCAAGTCGATAGCCAAGCATGTTTTGATCCATGCCTATCCCGTCCCTTACCGTTGCCTTTATTCCAGGAATGTGAGCAACCTGTTCATGGCGGGACGTGATATCAGCGTGACCCACGTGGCTCTTGGCACGGTACGCGTGATGCGAACGACGGGCATGATGGGCGAAGTGGTGGGGATGGCTGCCTCCTTGTGCAAAAAACATCACACTTCTCCGCGCGGGGTTTACCAGCGTTATTTGCCTGAATTGAAAGCCTTGATGGAAGAGGGGGTCAATAAGAAAGGCCTGCCGAACAACCAGCGGTATAACGAAGGCGGCATGTTAGAAAAAAAAAACAAAGCCGCTTCACGCTGATGGGGTTCGGTGATTCCATCACTGAAGGAGCTGATTATTTTACTTCTTACATTTTCCCGCTTTGGGAAAAGCTGATGTCTGCCGGATATGAGTTCGACTTCATCGGCCCGAGGGAAACCAAGTGTAGGATCGGGACGCTGAAGTGCGGGGGATACAGCGGTCACACGGTTGAGTTCTTGGACTCAAAAGTGGACAGCCTGTATCGGTTATATCCGGCAGACATTGTTTTGTTGCATGCCGGCCATAACCACTCCGTGGAAGAGAACCCTGTGCCGCACATGATTGCCTCATACCGTTCCATCATCGAGAAAATATGGAAGATAAATCCCCAGGCCTTCGTCTTGTTGGCAAAAGTGATTCCAAGCGGGAAACTTCCCAAATATAGTTACATACCTGAGCTGAACAAACAAATAGAGCGTTTGGTGAAGGAAGTCCATTCCGACCACTTAATCTGCGTGGACCAGGCAGCCGGGTTTGACTGGAAGACGGAAACCGTCAAAGACAAAGTGCATCCGAATGCCAAGGGAGCTGAGAAGATGGCTTCCGTATGGTTCTCCTCCTTGCAAAAAGTGCTGAAGCCGGCACCAAACGCCTTCCACCCTGAAATAATCAAGTATAAGGATTTGCCCGGCAATGATTCGTTGTCCATCCACCTCTTCAGACCTGCCGGGAATGCCGGCGACGGGAAGAACCCCGCCATCGTTTACTTCTTTGGCGGAGGCTGGACGAATGGCACGCCTCTGCAGTTCTATCGGGAATGCGCCTATTTTGCCTCGAAAGGATATGTCGCCATATCTGCCGATTACCGTATCCGTTCCTTGTACCATTCATCCATTTTTGACAGCTTCGAAGATGCCAAGGATGTCATCCGCTTCATCCGCGGCCATGCCGACGAGCTTCGGATTGATGCGGATAGGATTGCCGTGGCGGGAGCTTCCGCAGGAGGGCATTTGGCAGCTTCGTTGGGGACTATCGGCACGACAGACTCTCTCAAGGCGGACTATTTGCCGAATCTCATGTTGCTATACTATCCCGTGGTGGATGTCCGGCCGGAAAGGTTTCCCGCCTTATTGTCGCCCGATTCGGCGAAAGCGATTTCTCCCCTTTACCATGTGAGCCGGAATACGCCCCCCGCACTTTTCCTTTTGGGGACGGAGGACCCGATTGTTCCCGTCGGGACGGCGAAAGCGTTTCAGGAAAAGATGCTGCGAAAAGGTGTGCCATGCGAGCTGGACTTGTTCGAAAGGGCCGGGCATCCCATCTTCCAGTATCGAAAGCCATTGACCAAAGAGTATGGGGAGATATTGGACCTGAGTGAGAGATGGTTGGAGAGGTTGTGATACGCCCTATTTGACATGTTGGGATAAGTTTCGTAACTTTGCCTGACGTATGTCAGTCTTACTCGCTGCCGACTAAAATCGGCGTACAACGGTTGACATATCTTTTTAATATTTGCGACAATTCCATGTAATGTGCTTGTCTTTTCTTTGCAACAATATAAGTTCTAATTTCTTAAATTATGCATAAACAAAAAACAGTTATTAGAAGCTGTATACGAACGATTGCTTTCGTATCTCCTCTATTTGTAAGTGCGATGGCATTTGCTCAAAAACAAATTACCGGTACGGTCAAAGATGCTGAAGGCAATCCTCTCGTGGGCGTGAGTATTGTGGAGTTGGGCACGAATAACGGGACGGTGACCGACATGGATGGCAATTATACGATAAACAGCAAGCCCGGTGCTACGTTGCGTTTCTCTTATCTCGGTTATGCGACCCGGGAAGAGA
>CALBYC010000186.1 GCA_937890135.1 uncultured Parabacteroides sp. | reverse complement strand
GTTTTATCTGTAAAAGTGGGATGGAATAATAATTATTATTATTTTTGCAGCAAACTCTAAATAAAAAGGACATATATGCCAGCTATAAAATGTGTCGGTATTTTAACATCTGGGGGTGACGCTCCAGGCATGAATGCGGCGATACGTGCCGTAACACGTGCTGCAATCTTTAACAAAATCAGAGTGAAAGGCATCTACCGCGGGTATAAAGGCATGATTACGGACGAGATAGAAGAATTTCATACACAGAATGTCAGCAATATCATTCAGCGTGGTGGGACTATCCTCAAAACGGCAAGATGTGCCGAGTTTAAAACTCCGGAAGGCCGAAAACAAGCTTACGATAAGTTAAAGGAACACGGGGTGGATTCATTGGTCGTTATCGGCGGGGACGGCTCGTTGTCGGGTGCTCGGGTTTTTGCGGAAGAATACAACTTGCCTATAGTTGGTTTGCCCGGGACAATTGATAATGACTTGTACGGAACTGACGTAACGATAGGATATGACACTGCGTTGAATACCATCATGGAATGTGTTGATAAGATTCGTGATACGGCTACGTCCCATGAACGTCTGTTCTTCATAGAAGTGATGGGACGGGATGCGGGCTTTTTGGCTTTGAATGGCGCGATTGCTTCCGGAGCCGAGGCAGCCATCATTCCTGAAATATCGTTGGAAAAAGACCAATTGGCCGAGATGATCGAAACCGGATTCCGCAAATCCAAAAACAGCAGCATTGTGTTGGTGGCAGAGAGTGATGTGACTGGAGGCGCAATGGGTGTGGCAGAGCGTGTCAAGAAAGAATATCCGCAGTTTGACGTGCGTGTTTCCATATTAGGGCATTTACAGCGAGGCGGCTCCCCGACCGCCCAGGACAGGATTCTGGCGACGCGCATGGGCATTGCTGCGATAGATGCTTTGCTGGATGGGCAGCGCAACGTGATGATAGGCATACAAAAGGATGAAATTGTAAATGTCCCGTTCTCAAAAGCGATAAAGAACGACAAACCTATCAATAAGGATTTGTTGCGTGCTTTATGTATTTCTTCTATTTAAAAAGGGACTTAAGAAAAAGATAAAATAATAGAAATGGAAGCCGCTTTTGGATTAGATGTCCCGAAGCGGTTTTTTGTTTTATAGTTTGAATCATGGAGAAAGAATTTAATTACTTAGTTGATCAGTTTGCGGATTTGCAGGTATTGAGATATGAAGTCCCTGGATTTGAAGAGTTATCTCTCAAGCAGAAACTTCTGTTGTATCATTTGTCCGAGGCGGCTTTGATGGGCAGGGATATCCTGTATGACCAGAACTGCCGGTATAATTTGCGCATACGTCGTACGCTGGAAGCGATTTACATACATTATGACGGGGATAGAAGTTGCGCGGATTTCCAGGCACTTGAGGTTTATTTGAAAAGAGTTTGGTTTGCCAATGGAATCCATCATCATTATGCGGAAGACAAGTTCATTCCTGCATTTTCGGCAGACTATTTCAAACAACTTCTTTCATCTGTGTCTCCCGAGTATTTGCCTCTTGTGGATGATGAAACCCCGGAGACGTTGTTCGGGAAATTATATCCGATTATGTTTGATAAGAATGTAATGCCAAAGCGTACCGTGCAGAGCGGTGACGTAGACTGGGTTCAGTCTTCGGCTAATAATTATTATGGCGGGGGAATAAGCCAGACAGAAGTGGAAAGCTTTTATGGCAAGATGAAAATAGATTCCCCATCGGATGTTCCTGTCTCATTTGGGTTGAATAGTAGGCTGGTGAAAGAAAATGGCACAATAAAAGAAAAAGTATGGAAGGTCGGTGGCCTGTACACAAAAGCCATAGAGCCGATAGTCGCAGAATTGGAAAAAGCTGCAAAATATGCTGAGAATGAACGTCAAAAGGATATCATAGAGACATTGGTTAGCTATTATAAGTCGGGCGATTTGAAAACGTTCGATGCTTACTCGATTCTTTGGGTGGAAGATACAGCGTCGGAAGTCGATTTTGTCAATGGATTCATTGAAACGTATGGCGATCCTTTGGGCTTGAAAGCCAGCTGGGAATCCGTTGTAGACTTTCAGAATCATCCGGCAACGGAACGGACGAAAGTTATCAGCTCGAATGCCCAATGGTTTGAAGATCATTCTCCGGTAGATAACCGTTTTAAGAAGAAAAAGGTCAAGGGTGTAAGTGCGAAAGTGATAACGGTTGCTATGCTGGGCGGGGATTGCTATCCTTCTACTCCGATTGGCATAAATTTGCCTAACGCTGATTGGATTCGTAAGGATTATGGTTCTAAATCTGTGACAATCGAGAATATCATGCAAGCTTATGACAAGGCAGCACAGGGCAGTGGATTCAGTGAGGAGTTTGTGTGGAGCGGGGCAGAGCGTGATTTGATCAAAAAGTATGGATTTGTTACTGACATTTTGCATACGGATTTACACGAGTGTTTGGGGCATGGCTCTGGGCAACTTCTTGCCGGGGTAGATTCAGATTCCTTGAAGGCTTATGCATCTACTTTGGAAGAAGCCAGAGCTGATTTGTTCGGACTTTATTATTTGGCCGATCCCAAGATGAAAGAACTGGGCCTTGTTCCTGATGCGGAAGCTTTCAAAGCTGGATATTACAAATACATGATGAACGGTTTGATGACCCAATTGGTCCGTATCGAATTGGGGAAAAATGTCGAAGAAGCACATATGCGTAACCGTCAATTAATAGCTAAATGGGTTTATGAACAGGGGAAAACGGAGCACGTTGTGGAATGGAGGAAGAAAAATGGCAAAAATTATGTGGTGATAAATGATTATTTGCGTTTGCGTGAGTTGTTCGGGCAATTATTGGCTGAAGTGCAACGAATCAAAAGTGAAGGCGACTATGAAGCCGGTAGACAATTGGTGGAAACATACGGAGTCCGAATTGACTTAGAACTTCACAAAGAAGTGAAAGAACGGTATGAAAAGTTGCATTTGTCCCCCTATAAAGGTTTTGTCAATCCTGTGATGCGGTTAATGAAAGATGCGTCGGAAACGATAGTTGATGTCAAGTTGGATTATACTGAAAGTTATACAGAGCAGATGTTGCGCTATAGCAAAGAATATTCTTATTTGCCGGTAATAAATGATTGAACATGGAAGAAAAGCTAA
>CALBYC010000185.1 GCA_937890135.1 uncultured Parabacteroides sp. | reverse complement strand
AAGTTCCCACGGTCGACGGGAAAGTGAAAATGAAAATCGAGCCGGGTACCCAGCCGGGCAAAGTGCTCAGGTTGCGTAACAAGGGACTTCCTTCCGTGAACGGATATGGAACCGGAGACTTGCTGGTCAATGTCAGTGTCTATGTGCCTGAGTCATTGAGCGAGTCTGAAAAGAAGAGCCTGGCCGAGTTGGACAAATCGGACAATTTCCAGCCGAACAAGACGATGAAAGAGAAATTCTTTGATAAATTCCGCCGATTGTTTGATTGAGGCAGTTGGGCGTTGTTGAAAGGAGCGGGGCGCGCGTACGGCCAGTACACGTGCCCCGCTCTTTTTATGACTTTTTCATTCCATCGCCATCGTTGCGTCTGTTGGATGCTTTGCGGGCGTAAACCGGCTGCGGGCTTTTCCCGAAAGGGCTACCGCCATTTTATGGAAAGGATGCGAGCGTTTTTCCAATTCTTCGCACTCATTTCTCATTTCCCCCGCATGGATTTGGGAGCGAAAGCGGGTGAATGGATGACCTCCTTGGAAAGAATTGTCATTTTTCGCTTGAAAATGTTTTTTATTTTTTTATGTTAAAAATACCCCCCCGGTTTGCTTTTTTATATATTTTTGCAGCCAAATAAATGCCATACTTACTAAGAAATAGTTTTAGGTAATAGGTTTCAATTGAAAGATTGAATGGTAGCATAAAAATCACAGAACCTAAAACACAATGAGAATGGGATTAATAAAGTATATAGATGAGAAAAGTAGTATATCTGTTGGTTTTATTAGCTGCCTCTTGTGTGCAAGGCTATGCACAGAGTTCGTTGGAAAATGAACGGGGAGCTACGATTGCATTAAAGACAAACGCCTTATACTGGCCCACGGCTACTCCGAACGTGGGAATGGAAGTGCGCTGGGCTTCGAAATGGACAATGGAGGCGGAAATTGGTTTGAATCCTTTTGCCTCGAAGAAAGATGATGGAAGTTTCGCACGTTCCACCAAACATTTCCGGCTTCATCCAGAAATCCGTTATTGGTTTACTGAAAGCTTTTACAAGCATTTCATAGGTTTGCATGTCCCCTTCCTGATATATAATGTATCCGATGTCAGATGGTTGGGCACGGAGGATGAACGCCATCAAGGATGGGGCACAGGTGCCGGGTTAAGTTATGGCTACAGCTGGGTGTTAGGCAAACATTGGAACCTGGAGGCTTCCATCGGGGTCGGATACCTTTATCTAAACTCCGATGTTTACCCTTGTACCCATTGTGGGACAAAGAGAAAAACGGTGAAAAAGCATTATGTCGGTCCTACCCAAGCGGCTCTCAGTGCTGTTTATGTATTTTAAAGGCTATCGGTAAGTCATTCTACGGGAAAATAAAATAGACACAAATTCAATAACTAAATCAATTTTAAGCAAGAAATGAAAAAGAAGTTTTTTTTAGCAAGTGTTTTGGCAGCTGCCTTGTCTTTCAGCTGCTCGGACGACATCGTGGATAAAGGCGATGTGAATGGCGGCAAAGGAGAAGTCGGGTATGTGAAAGTAACCGTCAATTTACCTACTGTATCAGGCAATTCCGTAAAAGCCGGTAATGGAAATGATGTTTTTGATGACGGGCTGGCGGATGAGTATAAGGTGAACAATATCATCCTGGCTTTCTTCCAAGGGGCAAGTGAAACGGAAGCCACTTGCTTGGAGGCGCATTCTTTGACCTCATTGGCGGGAACGGAGGCCGGAGGCAATGTTACCGTTAAATATCCTTCCGGGGTGATTGAAATTACGAAACCGAAAGGCAATGATAAAGTATATGCGTTGGCTATTGTCAATAATGGCGGTTATTTTAGTGTAGAAGGAAATAAATTAAAATTCAATGGCAAGGATTTTTCCGGGAATTTGCTTGCGTTGAACGATGTCGCACAGACAGTTGACTTGGATAAGATGGCAAAGGTAGGAACTGATGCCAACTTCTTGATGACAAACGCTCCGGTAAGTAATCAGCCTGGAAAACAAGAATCAGAGAGCAAAGAGGACCATCAGGTTACGACTTTGGTCCCCTTGACGATTTATTCTACACAGGCTGCTGCTGAATCCGATGCCGCGAATGCAAACCAAATATATGTGGAACGTGCCGTAGCCAAGGTGACAACTTCTGTCAAGAATGGAACAGACAATACGCTGACTATCTCTAACCCTGGTTCAACTTACGATGGAGCCACCGTGAAGTTCGAAGGCTGGAGATTGAACCTGACCAATAAGGAATATTATCCTATCCGCAACGTCTCTGCTTGGAGCACGTGGGATGGTTATTATGCTGATGCTGAAGTGAACCGTTTCTTTGGCTACGCACCGAATCCTTACCGTGTTTATTGGGCGATAGACCCGAACTATGGTTCGACGAATGACGACGACTTGAACCGATTCACGGCTGCCGATGCTCCAGAAAGCTGGAACAACATGAGTGCGAATGAATATTGTGCGGAAAATACGACGATGGCAACGGAGATGAAAGCTAATAATTTGACAAGTATCTTGTTGCAAGCTACATTCAAACTGAAAGATGGAAAAGATGATGACAACCTGTTCATTCTTGGCAATAATTCGGCTATTTATTCCGAAAATGATTTCGTGCAATTTGCTACGGCTCAATTGACGGGTGCTAATGCTTTGGGCGCCGGCGAGTCTTTGAAAATATCATCAAATCCAACAGGAGGTCTGACGGTAAAGGATAGTCAGGCATTAAAGAACTTAATAGAAGTGCAAGGCAATGAAGGGGGGCTGACTGAGGACCAGGCCAAAGCCATATTAGAAGCTTCGGACGGCACAATCAGATTCTACAAAGGCGGTGTGATGTATTATTACACATCTCTTATCAAACACTTCGGTGATGATCCTACAAAATATGAAGGGGATAAGAACAATCCTGCTTACGAAGAAGAAAAGCATCTGGGACGTTATGGCGTAGTCCGCAACAACTGGTATGAAATCAATATAAATAGCGTATCAGGTCCTGGTGAACCGGATATCCCAGAGATTCCAGAAGAACCGGCAGATAAGGAACATAGTTACATCAATGCACAGGTAAACATCTTGTCTTGGGCAAAACGTACTCAGGATGTGGATTTGTAATTTGTAATAGTCTATTCATTCATATTCTCTCAATATGGAAATCCACGCCATTGCCTGCCATGGCCAAATAAAGGCAGGTATGGAGTGTACTCATGAAGAAGTTCTCCTTCTTTGTGGGTATGCTCTTTTCAAATAGATAATTTTGGACACGATTCATGTTATGGGTATATGTCCATCTATATCCTTTTCCTGCTTTAAGAAAAGAAAAACATTAGGATGAAAGATAAAAAGAAACTAAATATGAATTTCAGAGACTCCTTCCTGTTGTTGCTGCTTGCATTATGGTTGGGAGGAATCTCCTCGTGCGGGTATATTCATGATGACATTGAGCCTTGCCCGACAGGGATTGATTTGGTTTTCCGTTATGATTATAACTTGCAGCGTGCGGATATGTTTTCCGACCATGTGGGAAGCGTTACCGTCTATTTGTTTGACGAGGAAGGAAAGTTCTTATGTAAAAAAGAGGAGAGCAATGCATCCTTGAATCAACCTTTACATGACAAGAACTACAAGATGCATCTTGAACTTCTACCCGGCAAGTACCACTATGTGGTGGAAGCTTTCCAAGTTCCTTATGAACAGACTATCCAAAACGGAGGTGCCAATTTTATCCGTACCGAGCCGCGATTGGGCGATATGATGAACAGCATTACCCATGTGTTGAGCCATCGACAAGATGGATATGTTCCGAACGAAGCTTTGCCTCTTGACACCCTGTGGCATGGCATGAAAGTTACTCCCGTAGAGGTGTTGCAGGATAGGATAACTCAAGATACAGTATCTCTGGTGCGTGATACAAAGTATATCAGCATCTCTTTGCGTGAAATAGACCAACCCGGCAGGATGGATGTGGCAGATTATGATTTCCGGATATTGGACAGAAATAGCCGTTTGTTATGGAACAACGAGGTGGATGAGTCGGAACCGGTTATCTACACTCCGTATATTTCCCGTAATACGGAAGATAAAGTGGCGGAAGGACAAACAGGAGTTGTCGGACGTATGGCGCATGCCGATTTCATGACTTCCCGTTTGGTTTATCATGCCGATGCCGAGAAGGATGCCATCCTCAGCATTACCCATAAACAAAGTGGCAAAGAAGTAATTCGGGTGAACCTGCCGGACTTGTTGAGCCGTTTGCGTTCGGCCGCCGAGGTTTATCGTTATTCGCCGCAAGAGTTCTTGGATCGTGGATATGATTATCGACTGGCCTTTTTCTTGAGAGGAGATAAATGGGAATATGTCAATGTGGAGATAAGTGCGCTTTCTTGGGCGAAGCGTATCCAATACGAAATGGTTGGTTTTAAATAAGATGTTGAAGTCATGTGTTTGACATGGAAAATAGGAACTATGGCGGTAGGCCTTGCTTGTTTGTCTTCTTGTGTTTTCATTCATGAAGATATGGACTGCCAGCATTATACCAAGGACGGAGTGCCTTTTGCATACGTGGGGATTAATGTGTCTGCCAATTCGTCCAAGCAAGTGACCAAGGCTGATGTACTGCTTCCTTCCGGAGGAGAAATTGGCGATGGCAACGAAGATGGCATCGGGGAAGAAAATAGAGTAAATGACATTTCCGCTTTTTTCTTTGAATCGACTGATGGAATCAACGGGGATGCCTCGACTCCCGTCATAGCTTATCAATATTGGTCGAACCTTGCATTTATCTATTCTGGCAATGCGCAATATACGACGAAACCGGCAGAGGTCGTGAATTTGGAAGTGGGGCACACCTACGACGTGTTGGTGGTTACCAATGTGGGACAACTTAGTGCTGAAGCGTTTAATACGCTGGGCGATGTGCGTGATTGGATGACTTCTGATGTCTGGCAATATGAAAGGCCTCATTATACAAAATTCGTTATGGCTTCAGCCGATTCTGGTGACAAACTTTTTATTCCGAAAGAGAACAGTGACACGAATCCGGCAACGACGGGCCTCATTAACGTGGAACGTCTCTCGGCCCGTGTAGACTATCAAGCTAATGGATCCGAAGGAGAAGAAGCAGGTGTTTATACAGTGAAAAGCCAAGCGACGGGAGAGGAAATAGGTAAGGCCAAGATTTTGGGTGCGATGCTGATAAACACGCTCGCTGACAAGACGAAGAGTTATATGTTCAAAAGGGTAACGAAGGCTTCGGAAAGTTTCGCTTTTGGAACAATTGACTTTTTAGGGAAGGAGCAGGCAGACGATGGCTTTGTGGCTACGAATTATGTATTGGATCCCAAATCAAGGTCGAGAAAGTCTGCCGAAGATTTTGACGAAGATACTTATTATCCAAACATTGGCTATGATAACTTGAGTTGGAGCAACCATGTGATTACAGAGAGCTTGGTGGATGGATTGGAAGATAATTATAAATGTATAGGCTATCCTAAAGAGAATGTCAATGAAATGGGGCGACGTACCCAAACGACAGGAATCGTGTTCCAGACTCGTTATACACCGAACGGTTATGCCGATGGTGACACATTCTTTGAATGGAATAATGCCATCTATCCTACTTTGGAAAAGATGATGGAGGCTTTCGATGTCGCGTCATGGAGTTATTATATCAACAATGATACGGTATGGAAAGAGAACCTCACCTGGAATGAGTTACGTACTGACATTATTGCACATTTAAAATTGGATGACCCTGCTGGTTACCGTGCTTGGCTGGTAAACGAATCGAATGGGAAAGATGGCATCATGAACGAGGCAGAGGATAGTTTGCGTTGGGGCTCTTATGTCAAAAATGTATTGAAATATGGAATAACGGATGGAGGAAAGGCGAGAGTGGATATAGGAACAGGTGTGACTGAAGGCACTACACGCCGCTTGCTCCATGTGGCCAGTGGCGTAGCAACGTACAAGGATGGCATTTGTTATTATACTTATTGGATAAAACATGCCAATGACCAAAATGAATCGAATGATTTGGTTCGAGGCAAGAACGAGGGAGGTGGCCCGATGGAGTATGCCATTGTCCGGAATAATATCTACAAGCTGCGGGTGAGGAGCATCTCTACTCCTGGCGGGGATATACCTGGAGACCGGACGGTCAATGTAAATGTTTTGGTAGAGAATTGGAAACCTGAGACGCGTGAAGAAATAATTATTAAACCGAAATCATAAAAAAATAGTAAATATGAGACGGATGTTGCCTGACATGAATATCAAGGTATTAGTGTTTTTATTGGCTTCTGTACTGTTTACGGCTTGTACCCAAGAGATTCCGAACGAGGATGAATATATCCCTACGCCTCCGTCCAAGCGCAGCTTGGAGAATATATCCGTAGTGATAGGTGCAGCAGGCATATCGGAGGGCAAAGCTTTGCATGGGGATGAGTATGCACAAGAAGGTGAGTTTATCCATTCCCTTCACCTGTTTATTGTGAATGAAAACAATGTGATAGAGAAACATATCGCATTCAATCCCGAGGAAGGGAATGGCGGGGAATACGGCAATTTGGCTCACTATGCAACTACGATAGAGTACATAGCTCCGGGGAAAAAAACTTTTTATGCGTTTGCCAATATGGAGCATGCGAGAATAAAACAACATACCTTTTGTTTGGATGACTTACTGAATGGAGAAGATTTCAATGAGGGCAAAAAGTGGAAAGATGTATCTTCTTATTCGATTGAGAACCTGATGGGCAGTGTGGATGTGGTCAACCATAAATTTATTCCGATGAGCACGAAGCAAGAGGTGAATTTGTCTGTCGATGGGCAGCGTGTCACCCTTTCTTTGATACGTCTGGTAGCAAAGGTGATAATACAATTAGCAAACAACCAAGGGGAGGACGCTCATATTACTAAATTGGAAATGAAAAGTTTCGCTGATGTCACTCCTTTGTTTGCCGGGACGACATCAAAAGCAGGAAACTTGACTTATACAAAGGTTTTTGATCCAACCGTGGTGGTGAAGGACAGCGAACTATCGCATGTTTTGGAGTTTTATGTGAATGAGACGCAAGGTACTGTTCCTTTTGAAGTTTTGTTGACAATTAACGGGAAGGAATATGCCGGAACTTTGGCGGCTTCTTCTTTGGAAAGGAATCATGTATTGCCGGTTTCCCTCCATCTGCTGAAGAACTCGTTAGTGTTGGATGTGGAGGCTACGGTCGCACCGGTGGGTGGATATCCCACTTTGGTGAAATTGGGAAATAACGCATTGACCAATAATTATTTGTTGAGTTTGCCGGAAGGATGCTCCTTCACTATTTCTGGAAGAATCATCGGGCAAGAAAATGGCGGAGTTGCACAAACGTCCGATCCGGTTACTGCTTGGCAGTGGACGTTGCCGGATACATACCGTTCTATCATAACCCCGGAAAGCGCATTGGACGCGCAAAAGTTTGCGGCGCACCTGACGGCTATGCCCGGCCAGACTGTTCGATTGCTGTTCGATGTGACTGCACCTCAGCAAATCAACAATGCCTCTTTGACAATCAATACGATTCCCTTGCAGGATTGGGATACATATTATCCGTCCGGTTCTTTGGAATGGGACGAGAACCCCGTATGGTATGAAGCTGTTAGTCTAATGAGAAAATAGTAAGAAAGGAGAAGGATATATGAAGAAAGTCTGCATGGCCTTGTTGGCTCTGTTGTTTTTCCCATCGCAAAATAGTTGGTCTCAGAACGACGGATATAAATCTGACTATCGAAATGACAGTGTGAGGGTCAAACCAGCCAAATGGCATGACTTGAAAGATGAGTTCCAGATTGGAGGTGAGGATGGGTTCGATAGCCGTGAATATTGGAATCTAAGCAATGGTAGGGGCAGGGTACAAGCTACGCATACCAACGTCGATACCTTGTACGTTCATTCTGGAGAAACCATAAATTTGCACTTGCAGGATCGTCTTTATTCCGGTTCTAGCAAGGAATATAGTGTAAGGACATACCAACGCTGGTATGACTTTAGGCGTTTGGCTTCTTTTGAAACTGCCCAGGGGACGAAGGATTGGAACTATAAAGACTTGCTGATTCCTACAGGCCGGACAGGTTACCGCTTCCAAAATGGTTATGTCGGTTCGCCTTTGACGGGGACAGGCAATAACCAAGTGCTGGACAACATGCTTTTTCATTATCCCACAGCAGATGAGTTCGCTCAAATGTTTCCGGGAAACACGGACAGTGAGCTGGATAACATCTATTACCTGATAGCCTGCGATGTGTCGGGTTACAACGACTATACGCCGCAATATGAGAAAGAGACTTCTAAAACCTCCTCATTTCAGAAGAATGGTTTTTGGGAACCAACCTTGTCGCATCGTTTTATCTATTACATCAGCGAAGTGGACGGCGATGTACATACAAGCTATGTCAGGAGATGGAAAGAGGGCATCGATAATGGGAGATTGACAAGCAGTGATGAACGGAGCAATGCCTATTTGGAGGAGTCGGAAATCAGTTTCCCTGCTGTTCGTAGAGCGACTTACACGAAAGAGTTGGTTTCATTGCAGAAAGAGGCGAGGGGGTATGCTATTCCCAATGTCAAGAATGACAACATGAACGTGGCATTGAACGTGGAAGTGGTGGATAACTCTGCCGGAATTTCTTTGCTCAAGTCCTCCATTTCGGGAGAAAATACCGTCATACAGTTCAACTACCCATCTGGAGACAAGGTCGAGGATGGTTCAAAGGCTTCTATCATCGTGTATAAGCAAATAGATGGAAAGAGGTATAACATTGCCCGATATAAATTGTCATTTCAAACGGAAGGACAATTATTATCCCAAAGCGAGCTGGAAGAAAATCAGGAAGAAGGAAAAGAGTTCTATTTCCGTTCACCGGCATATTTGAAAGACAACTATGAGTTATTGACTGAACTGAATTTTGACTACGATACACGTGTTGCAAGCGAATTGTACAATAACCAAAAATACTATCCTTTTCCCCAAAACTGGGATGTGTGTTCATATGCTTTTTATGATGGCAGTTATCAGCATGGTGACTTTAGGGGCGGAAAAGGCGATTATGCGGAATGGGGGTATTATGCTCTGACCAATAATTATGTCGAGTGTCCCGGCGGAGGATGGGGGAAAAATTATCCTGTCCCGAACGATGACCACCTTATTCGATTCAACAGCCGTGGCAACAAGAGTTCGTACCACATGTACATTGATGCCAGTGACAGTCCGGGGTTGATAGCCCGTATTCCTTTTAAAGAGAAACTGTGCCGTGGATCTGAATTGTTTGTCACTGCATGGGTGAAGTCTGCCCGTTCCCAATGGGGGAGCACAACGGATCATAATGCGGCCATGATGTTCACCATCATGGGAGTGAGGGAGTTAGGGAACGGGAAACAAGCTTTTACTCCGATTTACCGCCATCAAACCGGGCAGATTCCGACTTCTTTCTTGGACTTGGGCAAGAAAGACAGGAATGATTGGATGCAGGTCTATTTCTCTTTTATCAATCCGTCTGATAATATTGATTTTGATTCGTATATCATACAAGTGGACAACCAGTGCGCTTCTACTGCCGGCGGCGACATGTATTTGGACGATATCCGAGTTTACGTGAAGAGGCCGCAGGCGAAAGTAATGCAGTTGAGCGTGAACTGTGTGGATGACGCTGTCCGTGTGAACTTCTCGATGGACTGGAACCGCCTTCTTTCCCGTTTGGGTATAGATGGTGCTGCTGAAGGAAATCATAGTGTCGATTTTTGTTTTGTGGACACGGTGAAGTTCGCAAACAGAATGTTAGAATTGGAACCCACCATTCCAGACAAAGAAACACGGATTGTCCGGGCACTTGAAGATGCAGCCGTAGAACCCGAAACAGGCGTTTTCAAAAGTTTCCAGCGTTTTAATTTTAAGACTCCGTTTGACCGCAATGTGGCTTACAAGGCGGGGGATGACAATTATTCTTTGGCTCGGAACAATACGGAGGGCGAAGGAGAAGAGATGCAATTTTTTTTCTTTGCGGGGAAGGATGATGCGGGCAACGACGTCTTGACCGCCGACTTCTTTTCCATGTTAGCTCCGAACCGTCCTTATTGGCTGTTGATAACGGATTCGTACGCAGACGAAGGAGAAACTGAGGCGAAGAATTTCTTGAATGACTGGGGGACGAACTGTGCGATTAAAACGGAGTTCATGGTGCAGTCCCGTGACTTGGTGCGTGTAAACGGGGAGATCATAAAACCCACAACCTCCTATTGCGCCGGCAAGGTGCTGGACTTTACGGTGGATTTGAGAGTCCCGGTGGGCGATGATTATAAAGAGGTGACAAAAGGAGTCTATTTCGACTGGTTTTTCGGTTCTCCCGGCAATAAGGATACGGAGGAAGAATTCCTGCAAGCCAATGCTGATTATGATAGCATATCTGTCTTGGAAGCTTTAAGGGTTTTCCGTGAATATTATCCAGATGCGGATCGAATCACAGAGGATACCCCGCCAACTGATGGAGACGGGACGGTTGGAGCCTTTACTCGGAATATGTGGCTTTTGTTGAAGAAATATAATGACATTGAAGGCACGAATGACCATTACCCGGGGCTGGCACTCCATTATTCCAAGGCGGATTTGATGCTAAGAAAGTCCGGGCTTCATATGATTATCATGCCGATTCGTACCACATTGCCTCCCGGAAGCGGCATTACTCAGGAACAATGGAATCTGGTCTGCTGGAACTATATCCCGATTCTAATGAATATCTCAGGTGAATCTCCACACATGCGCATTGGGTTCAACGATATGGATTACCCTGAAGAATACAATCCGAATATCCGTATCGGGTATGAACAATTGCATGATACCGATGCTTCAAAACCTTTGATGATAAGTCTTCGGGAAGCAGCTTTCGTCTATGACCGAAATGGGACAATGCAACCTATCGAACCTATCAGTCCGGTTGCGGATTACGAGAAGTTCAAATATATCTATTTGGTGGGAACGGACGACCCGGAGTATGAAGAACTATTTAATGATGGTGCCAATCATGATTTTGACTATCCGATAGGTTTTTTGGATGACCTGCATGCCGAATATTATAACCCTGGTTCGCAGTTCAACGATTACATGAAGGTTCATTTTGATTTTGAAGGGGAATTGGTAAAAGGTGAAACGAATCCTTTGAAGCAATTCCGCCCCAAAGAGGGGCATAAGTATGTGTTCACTGTCTATTTCGAAGAGGTGGACAAGGATGGCAACTCTACCCGTGCTGCTTGCGAAGGGCAATTCAATGTCTCCATGATAGTCGTCCCTGAATATTTGGTTTGGAACGGTACGACGATGGGGACGGGAGGATATACGGTTGGAGATTGGAACAACGATGATAATTGGAAACGTGCGACGCGTGAACAAGCGGGGATGGCCGTTTCAAGTGATGGGGCGCTTTATCCGAACAGTGAAGGGAAATCGTATGAAAATACTGGACGAGCCTATACGCCTATGAGTTTCTCGAAAGTGATTATCCCGAGGAAAACACAAGTGGAGTTGTACCGTGCCGGCCATACGCAACGTATTTGGTGGGAGGATTTCAAACCGGATTACATTGCTCCGCGTACGTTCCGTATCGAGTATGACTTGATGACGTTTGAAGAGCCGGACAAAGGCGTGTACAACACCGAACGCTATCGTGCCAACCAATGCAATCAAATCCATATCGAGCCGGAAGCGGAGGTCGTCCATGCCGAATACCTCTCTTACAACAAGGCTTGGGTGGATTATGAGTTGGAGGCCGGTAGCTGGAACTTGTTGTCTACCCCGCTGCAAGGAGTTTTCGCCGGTGATTTTTATACGAAGGACGGCGGTACGGAGACTGGCGAATACTTCCAGCCTATCAGTTATGACGCAAAAAGCAACAGCCGGTATCAGCCATCGGTCTACCAGCGTGCTTGGAGCCAGGCTTCCGATATGCAAATTGCTTCGGGATCTGGGCTGCAACCTGCAACCATGGCGGTAAAAGGGAACTGGAGCAGTGTGTACAACGATGTGAACGTTTTATGGAAACCAAGTTTCGGCTTCTCGATGAAAATACAGGATGTCAACGACACTTCACGCAAAGCGTTGATACGTTTGCCGAAAGCAGATGCGAATTATACATATTACAAGAAGGATGGTTCTGTGGTGGGTACTTCGCCCGATTTGGACAGAGGTGATAAAGCTGGAAGGCTGATATCAGACCAATTGTATGGTTTGCATGGCGAATTTAGTCCGGATGTGGAGAATGAACCGATTACGTTTACGTTGGAGAACAACAATGGGACTGCCTATTATTTGGTCGGCAATCCTTTCACCGCTCATTTGGACATGAAGAAGTTCTTTGAAAAGAATCCGCAGTTGCAGAGGAAGTACTGGTATGTGGACGGAGACAAGCAGGGCGCGGCCGTAGGAAGTGGGGATGGTTGGGTTGCCAGCGGAGAAGGCCTCTCTTCGCTTTTGATTCCTCCTTTGCGTTCTTTCTTTGTGCAACTGGCGGACGAGACGAACAAGGATCTCATTTTTACTTCGGATATGCAAGTGCTGGGCATTGAAGATAGCCAGACTGATGCCAGTTTGCGTTCTCTGCGGATAACAGCTTCTGCCGGGAGCAAGGAAAGCAAAGCCGTAATCCGCTATGCTGCCGGGGCTGCTTCGGACTACCATCCAGACGAGGATGCTGAACTATTTCTGGATTCAAACCTAGAAGGTGTCCCGGCGGTGTATACTGTAGCGGGAACGAAAGCGGTCAGCGTGAACCAGACAGATGACATGTATGACATTCCGTTAGGAACGTATGGCGCGACGACTGAGGAGGTGACTTTGACATTTGGCGGAACCGAATCGTTCGCGAAGGTTTCCTTGTATGACGCGTTGACGCACACGGAAACCTTGTTGAGCGAAGGCAGTAATGTCCAAGTAAAGGGGAATGTGGCAGGCAGATACTTCTTGCGCGCAGGGAGACCTGTTCATAATGAAACGATTGGAACTGGGTATCCGCTTGTCTATGCGGTAGGGAAGGACCGGATTGTGGTTGCTTCACCCCCTGTCCCGGTAGTCCGGATTCGGATTTTCCGGATGGACGGAACGTTGGTGGACGAAATAAAGGCGAATGATTCTTATCGGGAGATTCAGCTTCCTCCGGGCGTTTATGTGGTGGCGGCGGAAACGGCTGACGGGAAAAGCAAAGTGTGCAAAGTCCGGCTATATTGAGGGCGGCAGATGAAAATGACTGCAGCCGTTGTGCGGAAAGGTTGCGACCATTCCACGCAACGGTCGCATCCTTTTTCCTGAAAGGATACATTCAACCATTTCAATGCTTGCGGCTGGGGGGATATAAAACAAAAAGGGGACCGATTCACATCGCTGCCCCTCCCTAAAATTAAACGCCAAAACTAAATCTAAACAAAAAACACAAATAATGATAATAATTTCTTTATTTTTTCTTTTTATGTTGCTCCCTCATGTATTTCTCCCAAAATTTCATTTCTGCATCTTTGTATTTGTACAGTTTTTCAGGAGTCAATATTTGAAGGAACTTGTCATAATACTCTTTTTCTATTTCAGCTTCTTTGATTCGGCTTTCCAAACAAACGTTCATCGTTTTCTTGTAAGTGTCGTCAGAAACATCCTTGTTTTCCCTTTTCGCTCTTTTGATGAGTTTATGTTTGCTACGACAATCCTGACCGATTTCAAACTTTTTGCGTTGCAATTCATTGCATAAAGGGATAAATTCTGCTGCTTCATCTGGAGTAAGCTCCAGCTCTGCCGTCAAAAAAGCCCCTTTCCTTGATTCAAAAGCCTCCAGATTGAATTTCTTGTTTTCCTTTGGCCCTTGTGCATCCATCACGCTGGGTGTTGTCATTGTCAACGTTGCAAATATATATATTATAGCTTTATTCATATCGATATATATGGTTAAAAATAATTAATAACATTGATGGCGGGCTATTCGTCGTTTAATTCGTTTTGAATCATAGCCTCCGTATATTGGTCGTCCAAGTATTGTAAGTATTCATTGTCCTCGTTTTCCGGGAAAGAATCGTATTCCATTCCTTCCCATGATGCGTCCGTTGGAATTTGCGAGTTGACCATAAGGGAATCTGTTTTGCCGGAGAGCCCGTCGGAGTTATCGAAGAAGGCGATAGCCTTGAAGAATAGCCCTAATCCCGCAAACATGGCTGCTAAATAAAGTATCGGACGGATCCGATCCCACATAGTGACTTTCACTTCGGCAAATTGAGGCATTTCGTCTGGCAATTGTTCCATCATACGGTCGGTCAATCCTTCGAAATAACCATCGGGCACACGAAAGGGATTCCCTTTCCGCATGTCTTTAAGATTTTTGTCATTGGCTTCCATCATGATATAATTTATATATATATTAATTGTATGACTATATTCATTTTAAAAGGTTTAATGGATTATCCGCTTTTTGTCAGACATCTTTGGTCAGATAATCTTCAATCTTCTTTACAGCGTGGTGATACGATGCTTTGAGTGCTCCGGTCGTGGTCCCGACTATTTCAGAAATCTCTTCGTAGGTCATGTCGTCAAAGTATTTCATGTTGAATACCAGCCGTTGTTTTTCGGGCAATCTGAGGACGGCTTCTTGCAGCTTCCTCTGTATGTCGTCACCGCAGAAATAAGCGTCGCTTTTGAGCTTTTCCAAAAGGTAAGCGTCCGTGTCGTCAATGGATATGTTGTTGGAGTTCCGCTGTTTGTTTAAAAAGGTAATGCATTCATTTATGGCTATCTTGAAAAGCCAAGTGGAAATTTTGGCTTCCCCCCTGAAATAATCCAAATTGCTCCATGCCTTTAGAAAAGTATTCTGCAGCAAATCGTCGGCATCATCATGGTTTAAGACCATTTTCCTGATGTGCCAATACAGTTTCTCCCCGTAAAGCGTTACGATTCTAGCAAATGTGGAACGCCTTTTCGTGGGGTCTTGCAGTTGCTTTGCAAGCTCTTTATCTATGTCAGTTTCATTTTGCATGGATTATAGCTTCTTGTTTCGGGTGCTAAATTTAGCTAAATATTGCGTATCTCCAAGATAATGGTCTCGCTTTTTAACAGAAATCTGCAAAAAAAACGCTATGTTTGCTCACTGTAAACATTAATAACCTCATAAAATGTCAAAGCAAAAAGTGGTGATTTGCCAAGATTTAAAAGCAGAGTTGCAGTTGTTCTTGGAAAACTTGGATTATGACAAATTGTTTGTACTGACGGATACAAATACAGTTGATAAGTGTTTCCCCTTGATAAAGGATGTGCCGGCTGTCAAGAAGTCCGGACTTATCGTGGTCGAGGCGACCGATTTGCATAAGAATCTGGAATCATTGTCGGCCGTTTGGAAGCATTTGTCCAATGAGGGTGCCTCGCGCCATTCTCTCCTTTTGAACTTGGGCGGAGGCATGGTTACGGATATGGGAGGTTTTGCCGGAGCCACGTTCAAGCGCGGCATACGCACGGTGAATGTCCCGACAACCTTGATGGCTTCGGTCGACGCGGCTGTCGGCGGTAAAACGGGCATTAATTTCAATGGCTTGAAGAACGAGATCGGAGCGTTCTACCCGCCTTTGTGCGTGTTTATTGATTGTGGCTTCTTGCGCACATTGGATAGAAACAACATCCTATCCGGATATGCCGAGATGATAAAACACGGGCTGATCAGCTCAATGGAAACCTATGCTTCTGTCATGCTATATGATATCGACACGATGGATTATGGATTCCTGAATCGCTTGGTGGCGCAGTCGGTTGCCGTGAAAGAAGAGATTGTTGAAAAAGACCCGAAAGAACAAGGCATCCGCAAAGCTCTTAATTTCGGACATACCATAGGGCATGCATACGAAAGCTTGTCCTTTAAGAAAGGATGTCCGTTATTGCATGGACATGCCGTTGCTGCCGGAATCATCAGCGAATTGTTCCTTTCACACAAAGTATGCGGTTTCCCTATGGACAAGCTGAGCCAGGTCGTTTACTATATCAAAAGCTATTATCCGCCTTTTCTGTTCGATTGCAAAGATTACGATATCTTGCATGAGCTGATGACCCATGACAAGAAGAACGAGGGAGGCAAGATAAACTTCACGCTCCTTTCGCAAATAGGCGATGTCCGCATCGACCAGCATGTAAGTAAAGAAGAGGTGACATCCTCATTCGACTTTTACAGGGAATGTTTTGGTTTTTGATGGCCTGATCAAATGAGAATCATCGAAGTTTGCGCCAACTCCGCACAAAGTTGCTTGGAGGCTCAGAGGGGAGGAGCGAGGAGGGTGGAATTGTGTGCCGGCATACCAGAAGGTGGCACGACCCCCAGTTATGGCGAAATTGTGGTGGCCCAACATTTGGCCCAGCATATCGACATCAATGTCATCATACGTCCGCGAGGAGGGGATTTCCTTTACACGAAGGCGGAAATTGATTCGATGCTGATGGATATAGGACTATGCAAACAACTGAAAGTCCATGGCGTTGTCTTTGGTTGCTTGACGGCGGATGGCAGCATCGATATCCCTTTGATGAAAAAGCTGATTGCCGCAGCATCCCCTTTGTCCGTGACTTGCCATCGTGCTTTTGACGTGTGCCGCGATCCATTTGCCGCATTGGAGGAATTGGTGGATTTGGGATGTGACCGGATTCTTACATCCGGACAACAGCCCAATGCTGTAAAAGGTATCCCGTTGATTAAACAATTGGTGGAAAAAGCAGCCGGACGGATAATCATTATGCCAGGATGCGGAATCCGGGAAGACAATATCGCGCAAATAGAGCAAGCAACCGGAGCGAAAGAGTTCCATACGTCGGCCCGAAGCATTGTGCATAGTCGGATGAAATACCGAAATGAGAACGTACCGATGGGGAATAGTTGCGCCTTGTCTGAGTTTGAGACAGAACAGACGGATTGGGAAAAAGTGAAAAGAATGGGAGGTTGATGCACTTTGATTCCCTAAAAACTTTCATTTCATATAAATTTTGCTTTTCTTTGCAGCGATAATAAAGAAAAGTGCATTTGGGAAATGTTCATTTGTAAGTGGGCTGATGCCGGAAACCTAGGCAAGTGTATTATTCCCCGAAAAAACAATGACGTGAATTTAATCGTAGAACAAGGAAACTCATCAACAAAAGTAGCCGTGGTTGAAGATTGGAAAATAATGGCTTCATTTGTTTATCGGGTATTTAATAAGGATGTTTTAGCTCCGTTATTTCATGCATACCCCTTGGATAAAGGTATTTTTTCCACAGTGAAGGCTGTTGATGATGAAGTCGTGGCATACCTCAAGCGCCATCTTTCCAAGTTCATCTTTTTTGACAGTCAAGTGAAGTTGCCGATAACGGTAGGATACAAAACACCTGATACTTTGGGAAAAGACAGGATAGCGGCGGTGGTAGGTGCTTACCATCACCGTCCGGGCCGCAATTTGTTGGTTATAGATGCGGGCACTTGCATCACTTATGAAATTCTGGACGCTACGGGCCGATATGTGGGAGGAAACATTTCCCCGGGGATGACTACCCGCTTTAAGGCATTGAACCATTATACCAGCAAATTGCCGTACATCGGGGAAACAGAAGATATACCAGACATCGGACAATGTACAGAAGAGGCTATACGGGCTGGAGTTGTGAATGGAATCGTGTTTGAAATGGAAGGATATATAGAGCAAATGAAACAAAAGTATCCTGATATTTTTGTTTTTTTAACTGGTGGACATTCTTTTTATTTTGAAAGCCGATTAAAAAGTTCCATCTTTGCAGACATTAATTTAGTGATGACAGGATTAAATAGAATCTTAGAGTACAATGTTGAAATTTAAAAAGTTTATTTTTTTAGGAGTCATGATGTTGACCCATTTGGTTGTTTCCGGACAGAACAACACCTCTTCTCCATATACTCGTTTGGGCTATGGTGATTTGGCAAATCGTTCATTCGGTGCCGGAAGAGCCATGGGAGGTGTGGGAATTGGTTTGCGTTCTCCTAAACAGATAAACCCAATGAATCCGGCATCCTACAGTTGCATGGATTCTCTGACGTTTATCTTTGACTTCGGGGCTTCGTTGCAATCGGCGAAGTACAGCGATGAGACAAACAAATATAAAGATTTAAATGGTAATATTGAATATTTAGCCATTCAGTTCCCGATAACGAGATGGTTGGCCATGAGCGCAGGCTTGTTGCCCTATTCCTATGTCGGCTATGAGTTTGGGCAGGCCACGGAAGAGAATGGTTTGTCTTATACAAATACATATTCTGGCACAGGCGGATTAAACCAAGTGTATGCAGGCTTGTCTATAGATATATGGAAGAAAAGGCTGGCGGTGGGTGCGAATTTCGGATTTTTGTTTGGCAATATAGAACATAATCAAAATTTGTATTTTACTGAAGGTACTTCATATGTCAACCAGCGTACCCAGCGTTTGGAAGTACGTGATTTGAAAATGGACTTTGGATTGCAGTACACGCATCCTGTCAGTGCGACTGAGTCTTTAACTTTCGGTGCCACTTTTTCTCCATCGAATAAGTTGAATGCGAAGGCGTATGACATGATGGCGAAGAAAAGTCAGTCTGGAACTGTCATAGAGACCGCAACGGATACTTTGAGGAATGTGGCGTATGATTTGCCTAATTCTTTTGGGATAGGAGCGTCTTATGTCAAAGCCAACCATATCCTTGTGGCTGCCGACTTTTTGTATGAAACATGGAGCAAGGCCCGTTATGGTACTAACGCCGGCGACTTTCAAAACCGCTACCGGATTGCAGTAGGTGCTGAATATGAGCCCGAACATGATGCGAAAAATTTCTTCAAACGTGTCCGTTACCGTGCCGGAGCTCATTTCGGAGATTCATACGTGAAAGCGACCAGCGCAGCGGACAATAAAAGTTATGGTTATAAAGAGTATGGCGTAAGCGTAGGTATGGGATTGCCTTTGATGGATTACCGTTCTCTTGTCAATGTGGCTTTTGAATATGTTAAAGTGAAACCTGGGCATGTTTCAATGGTTGACGAGCAATATTTCCGGGTAACATTGAACTACACGTTTAACGAAAGGTGGTTCTTCAAGTTTAAGTTAGACTAATGAGTTGGTTAATTTTATAAGAAAATTAGATATGAAGATCAAAGTATTATTGTTAGCACTGGGCTGCACAATGGGCTCATTCGGAGCTTATGCCCAGAAAGGAGTGGACAATGGAACACGTTTCGGTTCAGGCGAAGATAGTGTTCGTTGTATTACAAACATTAGCTTGTTTGTTCCATACGCTAAAGGTGGTAATTTCAAGGATGCTGAGCCGTTTTGGAGGATTTGTTATACGGAGTGTCCTGCTTCTACAAAAGACTTGTATCTGTATGGCGTTCGTATTCTTTCATGGAAGTTAGATAATGAAAAGGATGCGGCTAAAAAAGCGCAGTTGGTCGATGAACTAATGGAAGTTTACGACAAACGTGTCAAATATTTCGGTAATGACCGTAAATATGGTAAAGACTGGATTGTCGCAAACAAAGCAGAAGATTATGTAAAGTATGCCGGGGATAAATTGGATATCGACAAGCTGTATGGCTGGTTGAAAGAAGTGATTGATGAGAACGGAAATGACTGCGAAGTGAAGGCGATTTCTTATTATATGTTTGCTTCGTTGAAGAAAATGCAGGCAGACCCGAACTTCAAAGACCAATATATTCAGGACTATCTGAAGTGTTCTGCTATAGTCGAGTCTCAAATAAAAGCTGCTACTGCT
>CALBYC010000184.1 GCA_937890135.1 uncultured Parabacteroides sp. | reverse complement strand
AGCGCACCTGCTTTGGGAGCAGGGGGTCCCAGGTTCGAATCCTGGTACCCCGACAACAAAGATCAAACAGTCCTCTGTTTGGTCTTTTTTTGTACAATCAATAAGTGAAAAGATGAACAAAGAGGAAGCCATATTCGCAGCCGGCTGTTTTTGGGGAGTCCAGTACCAGATGGAAAAGGCGCCCGGGGTGACGCAGACAAAGGTTGGCTATATAGGAGGTTTTAAAGATAATCCGACTTATCCCGAGGTGAAATCGCACGCGACAGGCCATGCGGAAGCCGTATGGGCCGAGTTCGACAGGGACGTGCTTTCTTACACGGACTTGTGCAAATTGTTCTTTGAAATCCATGACCCCGCACAGACAGACGGCCAGGGACCGGATTTGGGCCCGCAATACAGAAGCGAGATCTTTTATTATGACGACCGCCAAAAGGAAGAGGCGGAGGCCGTCATCGATATGCTGGAAAAAAGAGGGCATACGGTAAAGACGCGGCTTACTCCCGTCTCGACTTTTTGGGTGGCGGAAGAACACCACCAGCATTACTACGATAAGACGGGAGGCGAACCTTACTGCCATATTCGCACGAGGAAATTTTGAACTGCCGCCCAAGGATGAAAAAGCTCCCGACGACCGGGAAAAATCATCGGGAGCTTTTGTCTGAAAGGACGTTACCTTTTTGAGGAAAGGCGGTAATGAAATCGCCTTTGGCAAAAAACAATATTTCACAGATACGGAAGCCCTGAAGAAGCGGGGACTTGTCATTATTTGCGGGATAATGCATTATAATTATGCGATTATGAAAGCGAATTGGTCTGTTTGACCACATAATCGGCTTCGTTCCCCCTCCAGGAAGTTTTGCGAGAAGTTTAAGATTATCCAAAAAGACAAAAAAAATAATTCATCTTGAAAATGAGTCTTTATCTTTTGTAATATTGCAATCTCAAAACTTTAAGGTAAGAAATATGGGAGATAGTAAAGGGTATATTTTACAGGTTATTGGACCAGTCGTGGATGTCCATTTCGACTCTCAGTCGGGACAACCAGTTATCCTCCCCAGAATCCACGACGCGATGGAAATAACCCGTAACAATGGCAAAAAGTTGATAGTCGAGGTGCAGCAGCATATCGGTGAAGACACGGTAAGGGCTGTCGCCATGGATACGACGGACGGATTAAGAAGAGGAATGGAGGTGGTCGCATTGGGGTCGCCCATTACGATGCCGGTCGGCGACCAAGTGAAAGGGCGACTGATGAATGTCACGGGCGACCCGATAGATGGGATGCCGGATTTGGACCGCACGGGCGCCTTCCCGATTCACCGCGAACCTCCAAAGTTTGAGGATTTGACAACATCCGAAGAGGTCTTTTATACCGGAATCAAAGTGATAGACTTGCTGGAACCTTATCTGAAGGGCGGGAAAATCGGCCTGTTCGGCGGTGCCGGCGTGGGCAAGACTGTCCTTATCAAGGAACTGATAAATAACATCGCAAAGAAGCACAACGGCTTTTCGGTCTTTGCCGGAGTAGGCGAACGTACACGCGAAGGCAACGACTTGTTGCGTGAAATGATCGAATCCGGCGTCATCCGTTACGGCAAGGAGTTTGAAAAGAGCATGGAAGAAGGGAACTGGGACCTGTCGAAGGTTGATCCGGAAGAAGTGGGAAAGTCGCAAGTGTCGATGGTGTTCGGGCAAATGAACGAACCTCCCGGAGCACGTCAGTCCGTCGCTCTTTCCGGCCTGACGATAGCCGAATCCTTCCGTGACTTGGCGGCGGAAGGGGAGCATAAAGACATTTTGTTTTTCATAGACAACATATTCCGTTTCACCCAAGCCGGCTCTGAAGTCTCCGCTTTGTTGGGACGTATGCCGTCGGCGGTGGGATACCAGCCAACGCTGGCAACGGAGATGGGGGCCATGCAGGAGCGCATCACGTCAACGAAGAAGGGGGCCATCACTTCGGTCCAAGCCGTCTATGTGCCGGCCGATGACCTGACCGACCCTGCCCCTGCCACGACCTTCACCCATTTGGATGCCACGACCGTGCTGAGCCGCAAGATCACGGAATTAGGCATTTATCCGGCCGTCGACCCCTTGGAGTCCACGTCGCGTATCCTGGACCCGCTGGTGGTGGGTGAAGATCACTACCGTTGCGCCCAACGGGTGAAACAGATTTTACAGCGAAACAAAGAACTGCAGGACATCATTTCCATTTTGGGCATGGAGGAACTGTCGGACGAAGACAGGCAGATTGTGAATCGCGCCCGCCGCGTGCAGCGTTTCCTGTCCCAGCCGTTTGCCGTGGCGGAACAGTTCACGGGCGTTCCGGGTGTGATGGTCTCCATTGAAGACACGATTCGGGGTTTCAACATGATCATGGATGGTGAGACGGATGATTTGCCCGAGCAGGCTTTCCTGAATGTCGGAACCATCGAAGACGCGAAGGAAAAAGCCAAACTGTTGGCGCAGCAAGCAAAATGATATGAACCTGAAAATTATAACTCCAAGAGGAGTCCTGTACAATGGAGAGGCAGATGCGGTCACGTTTCCAGGCGTTTGCGGTTCGTTCGATGTCCTCCCCGGCCATGCCCCCCTCATCGCGGCTTTGGGCAAAGGGACTATTGAGTATTGGGTCAACCAAGAAGAGAAAGAACAAACGATAGACGGCGGTTTCGTCAAAGTAGAGAATGACAAGCTTTCCGTCTGCATTGAATAAAAATAAAGTCATGCGTACGCAATTAAAATTTAGGCTCTTTGCATTGATTACATTTGTCAATGCCGTGGTAGGCATCTCTTTGGGCGGATTGCTCTATACGATATGGCCGGAACATTATTTCGTGTGGTTCCCTACCATCCCGTTGTTTTACTGGGTGACGGCATTGATCATGACTTACTGCATGGAAGTGGTCAAGCACAAGGGCGGGGACATATCCATAACCACTTACATGATCGTAAGGCTATGTAAGTTCTTGCTGGCGTGCATATTCATGTGGCTGTATGCGACCAAGGTCGGAGATAAGTTAAGGACGTTCGGCTTTACCTTGATGCTGTTCTACTTTATCTACCTGACCATGGAGACGTACATCATCTACCTTTATGAGAAGAAAAGAATGAGACGAGAAAATAGGCTGAAAAATGGATAGAATAATAAAGAGATGGCGGATGAGTTTGCTTCTCGTCTGCCTGTTTTCCCTTTCCTTCCATATGAAGGCGGAGGAAGGGGCGGTCGATGTCCAAGACATTGTCTTTTCTCATATCAAAGATGCTTATTCTTGGCACATCACGCAGGTCGGGGAACATGACATCTCGGTACCGTTGCCCGTGATTGTGAAAGGAAAGGCGAGCGGTTGGCACATGTTCCTTTCTTCGCGGCTGGACGGAGGAAAAGAATACGAAGGCTTCAAGTTGGCCCAGGAAGGAGATATGGCTGGGAAAATTGTCGAGAAATCGGCGGATGGGGAATGGACCCGTCCGGTAGACCTGTCAATGACGAAAAATGTCTGCGGTCTGTTGCTTAGCAGCGTACTTTTGTCCCTTTCGATACTTGGGGCGGCACGTTGGTACAAAAGGCATCCGGGAGAAGCCCCCGGGGGAGTGATGGGAATGCTTGACTTCGTGGTTGATTACATCTACGAAGAAGTCATAAAAAAGAGCATTGGGCCGGACTACCGTCCGTTCACCTCCTATCTGCTGACAGTGTTTTTCTTTATATTGTTCAGCAACCTGTTGGGCGTTATTCCCGTTTTCCCCGGCGGAGCGAATCTGACCGGCAACATCACGATTACCATGGTGCTAGCTTTCTGCACCTTCGTCGCGGTAAATTTGTTCGGCACGAAGAAGTACTGGAAAGATATTTTTTGGCCGGACACGCCCCTGTTTCTAAAGCTGCCGATGCCCATCATGCCCTTCGTCGAGTTCTTCGGCGTGTTCACGAAACCGTTTGCTTTGATGATTCGTCTGTTTGCCAATATCATGGCGGGGCATACAATCATCTTGGCTTTGACGAGCGTGATATTCATTACCGTGTCGATGGGCGTTTTGATCAATAGCAGCATGACAGTTGTTTCCGTGGCATTTTGCATCTTCATGGACTGCCTGGAACTATTTGTCGCTTGTCTGCAAGCGTATATTTTCACTTTGCTTTCAGCCAATTATATTGGTGCGGCAAGGGTTAGATAAATGTTTAGGTAAAAAAGAAATTCATTAAAATTAAAGTCGTATGTTATCAGCTATTTTATTACAAGCAGCCACTATGGGTGTGGCAAAGTTAGGTGCAACATTAGGTGCGGGATTGGCCGCTATCGGTGCAGGTATCGGAATTGGTTTGATAGGCAAAGGCGCAGTCGAGGCCATCGGCCGCCAACCGTCTGCGGCAGGCGATATCCGTACTTCCATGTTGATTATGGGTGCGTTGATTGAAGGTGTGGCATTGTTTGCTATTGTTGTTTGTTTCTTGGGCTTGTTCCAATAATAGATGTAAACTATGTCTTTGCTAACACCTGATTCGGGCCTCCTTTTCTGGATGGTACTGTCGTTCGGCATCGTACTTGTCATTTTGTCCAAGTACGGTTTCCCGGTCATCGTAAAAGCGATAGAGGAGCGCAAGACCTATATTGAGAAGTCATTGGAGAATGCCCGGAAAGCGAACGAACAACTTTCCGGCATTCAAAAGGAGGCGGAAAAAATATTGGCGGCGGCGAAAGAGCAACAGGAAGCGATCTTGAAAGAGGCCATGGTTGAGAAAGAGCATATTATTGATGAAGCGCGCCAGCAGGCCACGACGGCTGCCCGGTTAGAGATGGAGGCGGCAACCCGGCAAATCAAGGAGGAAAAAGAACGGGCCTTGCGTGACGTGCGTTCCGAAATAACCGACTTGGCGATTGCCATAGCTGAAAAGGTCATGAAGGACAAGATCAATCATGACAAGAGCCAGGAGGACATCATCAATAAGTTGATTGACGAAATGTCATTCAGTAAATCTTAGCATATGGATTTAGGAACAATTTCTTCTCGGTATGCGCGTGCTCTCTTTTCCACAGCCAAGGAGAAGGGCGAGGAAGAGCATGTCTATGGTGACATGAAAGTGCTCAAAGAGAGTTTGCATGAAACGAAAGAGCTGCTGGCGGCTTTATGCAACCCGATGGTGGGTAACGAAAAGAAAGAGAAGCTTTTGGTTATTGCCGCGGGCGGCGAAGTGTGCGGGTTGTACAGACGGTTTGTCCAAATGCTCCTGAAGCATGGCAGAGAGAATTGCTTGCCGATCATCATTTATCACTATATGGATATGTATCGCAAGGATAAGCGCATTTTGCGTGTTCTTTTTTGCAGTGCGGCCCCAGTGACGGAAGCTACGGAAAAACATTTGATCGAAAGGCTTCACCAATTGACGCATTATACGATAGAGTATGAGAGCGAAGTTAAACCGGAATTAATTGGAGGCTTTCGTTTGCAGTTGGATGATGAGAGGCTGGATGCCAGCTATGCGACCTGGCTGAACGATATCCGCGAACGTTTGCTTGAAAGAAAATAACAAAGGAACAATATGACAGACCAAATAAAAATAAGTGAGGTTTCCGCCATCTTGAAAGAGGAGTTGGAAGGTATCAACTCCGAAATTAAATTGGAAGAAGTGGGAACTGTGCTGCAAGTCAGCGACGGCGTGGTCAGGATTTATGGCCTTGACAATGCAGAAGCCAGTGAGTTGCTTCGCTTTGACAATGGCATGGAAGCTATTGTCATGAATCTGGAAGAGGACAATGTCGGGGCTGTCTTGTTAGGTCCGACCGATATGGTAGAGGAAGGCGATACGGTCAAACGTACCGGGCGCATCGCTTCTATCAATGTGAACGAGAACATGATTGGGCGCGTGATTGACCCGTTGGGCAATCCTTTGGACGGGAAAGGGGAAATCACGGGGGAGACATGCGAGATGCCTTTGGAGCGAAAGGCCCCCGGGGTCATTTTCCGCCAACCTGTGACCGAGCCTTTGCAGACGGGCATCAAGGCCATTGATTCCATGATCCCGATCGGGCGCGGGCAACGCGAGTTGATTATTGGTGACCGCCAGACAGGGAAAACTTCTATCGCTATCGACACGATCATCAATCAACGCTCGGCTTATGAGTCGGGGAATCCCGTGTATTGCATATATGTTGCCATAGGGCAGAAAGGCTCTACGGTTGCGGCATTGGTAAAAACCCTGGAAGAGAAAGGGGCGATGGCTTACACGGTTGTAGTGAGTGCCACTGCGGCTGACCCGGCCGCCGTGCAATATTTTGCTCCTTTCGCCGGAGCGGCAATCGGGGAATATTTCCGGGACAGCGGCCGTCATGCTTTGGTCGTTTATGATGACTTGTCCAAGCAAGCGGTTGCCTATCGCGAGGTGTCTTTGATCTTGCGCCGTCCTTCGGGCCGTGAAGCTTATCCCGGCGATATCTTTTATCTTCATTCCCGTTTGTTGGAACGTGCCGCGCGGATTATCAACCAGCCGGAAGTCGCTTGCCGTATGAACGATTTGCCTGACAGCATGAAGTCCCGGGTAAAAGGGGGAGGGTCGCTGACCGCTTTGCCTATCATCGAGACGCAGGCGGGTGACGTCTCCGCTTATATCCCGACGAACGTCATTTCCATAACTGACGGGCAGATATTCTTGGAAACGAATCTCTTTAACCAGGGAAACCGTCCCGCCATCAATGTCGGCATATCGGTGTCGCGTGTAGGCGGCAGCGCCCAAATAAAAGCGATGAAGAAGGTGGCTGGAACTTTGAAGATAGACCAGGCCCAATACCGCGAGTTGGAGTCGTTTGCTAAATTCGGGGGAGAAATGGACCCTGTGACCGCATTCACCATAGACAAAGGGCAAAAGAACACGCGCTTGCTGATACAGCCTCAATATTCGCCGATGCCTGTGGAGCAGCAGATAGCGATTTTGTATTGCGGGACTCATGGCTTGCTGAAGGATGTTCCTTTGAGCCGAGTCCGGGAATTCGAGAAATTATTCTTGGAATCTCTCCAGAGGAATCATAGCCATGACGTTTTGGAAGTCTTGAAAAAGGGAATCATCAATGACGAAGTAAGCCATTTGATCGAAGAAACGGCCCAGCAGGTCGCACTCTCTTTTAAATCTTAAAGAATAGATTGCTATGGCATCATTGAAAGAAATCAAAAGCCGGATTGCTTCCATCAACAGCACGCAGAAGATCACGGCTGCCATGAAAATGGTTTCATCTGCCAAGCTGCACCATACCCAGGCCGCTGCCGAGCACATGCTGGCCTATTCAAAAGAATTGTCCGGCATATTCAAGAGCTTGTTGGCCGATTGCACAGACGTGGATTCCCCGTTGCTGGCGAAGCGTGACATTGGACATATTGCCGTGGTGGTCTTTTCTTCCAACAACGGGCTTTGCGGGGGCTTTAATGCCAATATATGGAAAGCTTTGCAGGAGCGGATTCTCCGGTACGAGGCGCAGCATGTCCGTTTGTCTTTTTTCCCTGTCGGGAAAAGCGTGGCAAAAGAGCTGGCCAAGGCAGGCTATGCTTGCCGGAGCGATTTCCTGCTGGATGGGGAGCAACCGACGTTTGACACGGCCGTGAAAGTGTCGCATGTGCTGCAGGGGCTTTTCCTTTCAGGGGAAGTGGACAAAGTGGAACTGTTATATCACCATTTCCATAATATGGCCCGGCAGGATGTGACTTGCGAGGGTTACCTCCCGTTTTCATGGGATGAATCAAAAGAAGGCAAAGGGGGCAACGGCGGGCTGATTTCTGATTATATCTTGGAGCCTTCCGCCGAAGAACTGTTAGACTTGCTTTTCCCCAAGATGTTGGATTTGCAGATTTATACGGTATTGTTGGATGCCGCCACCTCCGAGCATGCCGCGCGCATGATGGCGATGCAAACCGCCAACGACAATGCAAACGAGCTTATCGGTGACTTGACGTTGCAATACAATAAGACCCGCCAGCAGGCAATTACGAATGAATTGCTGGACATCATGGGCGGGAGCCAGCGATAAAATAAAAACAAGGGGAATAAGGTGCAAATGCGCTTCATTCCCCTTGTCGTGTCCGGGATGGGCTTATTTCAGGAATCCCTGGTCTTTTAATACTTGCAGGAAGACTGCCGAAAAATGTTCGTTGTTGGCTTTCGTGTAGCGGATTTCCGTGAATACTTGTGCCAATGTTTCCTTCTTGTTGGCACGGACAAATTCCTTGTTGCTGTCCGACTCCTCCTTGCCTTTATATAAGCGGTCTATCGCTTCGGGGGTGTAGTCTTGATACTTTTCCTCATGGACGATGGCATCCAATGGCAAACGTTCGCATTGCGCCGGTAGCGGCTCTTGCGGATGACCGACCGTGATCGTGACGATAGGGACGACTCCCTTGGGCAGGTTCAACGCCTCGATGATCGGTTTGGCGTTATAGGTGGTCGTGCCCAAGTAGCACAGCCCTAATCCCTTCTCCTCGGCTGCTTCGGCGAATGCTTCCGCGAACAGCATGGAGTCGATGGTTGCCGCCATGAAGGTTTGGAAATTGTCGAATCCCGCTTGCGCCTTCCTGTTTTCCGCCCATATGCGGAACCGGTTGATGTCCGCGCAAAACGTCAGGACGACCGGGGCGGAAGTGACCATGGGCTGGTTGAAATGGGCGGGGGCCAATCTCTGCTTGTTTTCCGCGTCTCGGGTCACGACGACGCTGTAAAGCTGCATGTTCCCTGTATTGGAGGCCCTTGAAGCTGTCGATAACAAGTCGTTGAGCAGTTCGTTGGGAATATCTTCGGATGTGTACTGGCGAATGCTTCGCCTTTTTTTCATTGTCTCCATCATGATTCAAATTATTTTTTTGAGTTTGTGCAAACATACAAATAAATATTGATTATATTTGAAACCGGAAGAGGGCTTTTTTCATCGGCCCTGCCGGTTTTAGTCTTTTACAAAGGAAAGGAAAACATATTATGATTCGGTTAAATGTATTTATTCAGGTTAGTGAAGCTAACCGCGCGGAAGCCATCGAGGTATCCAAGACATTGGTGAAACATTCGTTGAACGATGCAGGCTGTGTCGCCTATGACATATTTGAAAGCGCGACACGTAAAGACGTATTGATGATTTGTGAAACTTGGAAGGATGCGGCTTCTTTGGATGCGCACATGAAATCTCCCCATTTCGTGAAATTGGTTCCTCAGATAGAGAGCCTCGGCAGCATGAAGTTGGAGCAGTTTGAATTTTAAACTGCCGACAGGCGGTAAGGCTCGGTCTGTCCTTCTTGTTCGGGCAAGAAGGGCAGGGACGGTGACCGTTGCACGAAAAGGCCTCGACCGTTGGAAGGAAAGCCTGCAATGATTTTCCCTCACGGCCGTGGCCTTTTTTTATAGGATCCGGAGTGTTTCCGGATTGTGGCCGCTCCGGATGCGCCATTCCTGCGGGTAGAGGTTGTTGGCTCTGTTCCCTAAGTTCTTTACGAAACCTAACGGATGATCTTTATAGGTCAGCAAGACATAACCTTTCGGAGCTTGTGCGGGCAGGGAGATGGCCTCTTTCCGAAGGTAAGCGATGGCTTGTTCCCATCCGATGTCCGCATTGGGGAACGCTTCCCTGTCCAGCATTGTGCTCATGGCCAATGATTGCGACGGAATGAAATCCTTCCCTTTGCACGTCCCGACCTCAATGCCGGAAGCAAGCAGGTGGAGCTTGCCGGACAAAGCAGAGTAAACGGCGAAGCATCCGGGGGATAGCTTGGACAACGTCGCTCCCTCCCAGACATCCACCCAGTCATGTCCGCGCAAATAACCATCGACCTCGGCAGGAGCTTTGGGCATCTGCTTCTGTTTTTGCCTTTTGTCTTTCCCTTTCAGTCGGACGGCTTCGATTTCCCCCTCCGGCTTTCGCAAAGCCGCCATGAAGAAACCTTCACCTTTCGTGCGGTGTGGGAAAAAGTGATAGGCGGGATTGTCATATTTCAGAGCCTGGCACACGTTCCATTCAGGGAGGGTGGGTATGGACAAAGGTTCTGCGCCTAATGCCTCGACAAAATATTGGATGTTTTCCTCGTTCTCTTCCAGGTTGTACGTGCAAGTGCTGTAAACGAGCATTCCTCCGGGCTTTAAGGCGTTCCATGCGTCACGGACGATCCGTTTTTGCCGTGCCGCGCATAAAAGGACATTCGCCACTCTCCATTCCCCGGTGCTGCCGGCATCTTTGCGGAACATTCCTTCTCCCGAGCAGGGAACGTCTGCGACGATTAGGTCGAACAGGTGCGTTAATTTGCCTATCTCTTCCGGGTCGTCGTTGGTGACAATTTGATTGGGATAGCCCCATTTCTGCATGTTCTCCGCCAGGACATGGCTGCGCGTTCGGATGACTTCGTTGCTGACCACGACGCTGCCTTGCGGCAGGACGCTGTGCAAATCGGTCGATTTCCCGCCCGGTGCGGCGCAAAGGTCCAGACAGGTGACAGGATCTTTGACGTACGTGCGGACTGCTTGTTCCAAAAACATGGAAGAAGCCTCTTGGACATAATAAGTGCCGGCATGGAACAAGGGGTCGAACGTGAAAGACAACCGCTCGGGGAGGTAATATCCGGACAAGCTCCAAGGGACGGGAGTCCCCTGTGTCAATTGCAGCCCTTTTGCAGGATTGGTGCGTATGCTGACAGGTACGTCGTCTTGCAACGCCTTTTCCAGCTTCTCGTATTCGTTGCCTA
>CALBYC010000183.1 GCA_937890135.1 uncultured Parabacteroides sp. | reverse complement strand
CGGGTGCGGCAGGACGATAGAAAGGATGCGGCCGAAGGACAAAAAGGCCGCATCCCTTTTTTCCCCTGTCCGCACCGAAAGTGAAATGTCCCCGCCCTGTCCGGGAAAAGAATCCGTGCCGTAAATGGAATAATTTGTGGCAAAGAGCATTTGCTTTTATCATAATTCATTATCTTTGTCCGTAATAATTGGATAAATCGGTACATCCTATAAAAACAGACTATATGGTTTTTGATAAAGAATTAATGGCGGAATTGCTGAAGCAAGCATCCGTTTCGCCGCGAAAGAGGCAAAACTTTGATTTGCGCAATTCCCCGGCGGACACGTCCCAGCGAATGTTGAATGCCATGCAGCCGGGCACTGCGGTCCCGATTCACCGCCATGAAAATACGGCGGAAACGGTCGTGTGCCTTCAGGGAAGGTTGGAGGAGGTGCTTTATGAAGAAACAACCTCCCGGCTGCAAGGAGACACGCCTGCGGAGGAAGAGGTGGAACCAAGGAAAACCTTCAAAGAAATTGCACGTTATTTGTTGTCTCCTGACGACGGCGTGATGGGCATGCAGATACCGGCCGGGGTCTGGCACACGGTCAACGTACTGGAACCTTCTGTCATATTCGAAGCGAAAGACGGGGCTTACGTCCCACGGTAGGACGGGTCTACGAGCGTACTTTATATATTGATATATTTCATTGATTAAAAACACTCATAAAACATGAAAAACTTTATCCATTCGGATTTCATGCTGACCAATGAAGCAGCTTGCGAGTTATACCATGATAGCGCGGAGAACTTGCCGATCATCGATTATCATTGTCATTTGGACCCGAAAGAAATAGCGGAAAACAAATCGTTCAGGAACCTTTCCGAAATATGGCTGGGGGGCGACCATTACAAGTGGCGCGCCATGCGGGGGAACGGGATACCCGAGGATTATATAACCGGGAACAAGACGGACTACGAGAAGTTCGAGAAATGGGCGGAGACGGTTCCTTACGCGATGCGTAATCCCTTGTATCATTGGACCCACTTGGAGCTGAGCCGCATCTTTGGCATTGACAAGCAGCTCAAACCCGAGACGGCGCACGAGATATATGAGGCATGCACCGAAATGTTGCAGACGGAGGATTTCCGCGCGCAGCGGATCATGGAGCGTTGCCATGTGGAGGTGGTTTGCACCACGGACGACCCGGCCGATACGTTGGCTTACCATCAACAGATAAGGAACAATGGCCGGTTGAAGACCAAGGTATATCCGGCTTGGCGGCCTGACAAAGTGACCGCCGTCGACGATCCTGCCGCTTACGGCGCATATCTGCTGCGGCTGGGAGAAGCGGCGGACATGAACATCGAAACGTTTGATGATTTAATAGCGGCATTGCGCAAGAGGCATGATTTCTTTGCTTCGCAGGGTTGTTCCGTGTCCGACCACGGGTTGGATAATTTTTACGCGGATGACTATTCTGAGGCCGAAATCCGTGTCTGCTTTGCCAAGCTGATGCGCGGCAAAAGATTGACGGCGGAGGAAGCCTCCAAATACAAGAGCGCATTGCTATATGAATTGGCGGTGATGGACAGCGAAACTGACTGGGTGCAACAATACCATATCAGCGTCATACGGAACAACTGCACCCGCATGTTCAAGGCGATCGGTCCGGATACGGGATTCGATGCCATATTGGACGTGAACTGCGCTGCCGTGGGACACAAGTTCTTGGACCGGTTGGACAGGGACAGGAAATTGGCGAAGACGATTTTGTATAATCTGAACCCGAAGGACAACGAGGTGCTGGCAACCATGGCCTACACGTTCAATGACGGTTCAATTCCCGGGAAAATGCAACTGGGCGCGGCCTGGTGGTTCCTTGACCAGGAAGACGGCATGCGCAAGCAGTTGAACGCCCTTTCGGCAATGGGGCTGCTGAGCCGTTTCGTGGGAATGCTGACCGATTCCCGAAGCTTTTTGTCATATCCGCGCCATGAGTATTTCCGCCGTATCTTATGCAACCTGATAGGTGAAGACGTGGAAAGCGGGAAGCTGCCCCGGAGTGAAATGGATTTTCTCAAGAAGATGGTTGCCGACATCTCTTATCGTAACGCGAAACAATACTTTAAATTTTAATTAATCGATATATGGATAATAAAATTGTCACCTTTGGAGAGATCATGTTGAGATTGGCCACTCCCGGTTTCCTTCGCTTCAGCCAATGCAGCGAACTCTCCGCGACATTTGGAGGGGGTGAGGCCAACGTCGCTGTTTCGTTGGCCAATTACGGCATGAATGCCGAGTTCGTGACCCGTCTCCCTGAAAACGACATTGCGGAGTCCTGCATAAAGGATTTACATAAGAATGGAGTAAAGACATCTTATATCATCAGGGGCGGCGACCGCATGGGGATTTATTTTTTAGAAACGGGTGCCGTGTCCCGTCCCAGCAAAGTGGTGTATGACCGTGCTCATTCTGCAATTGCTGAAGTCGAGAAAGGCATGATAGATTGGGAAGAAGTCTTTAAAGGCGCGACTTGGTTCCATTGGACGGGCATTACTCCGGCAATCAGCCAAGGCGCCGCCGAGGTCTGCCTGGAAGCGGTTCAGACCGCCAACAGGCTGGGAATCCCCGTGTCATGCGATTTGAACTACCGCAAGAACTTATGGAAGTACGGCAAGAGCGCATCGGAGGTCATGCCGGAATTGGTGGCGGGAAGCGACATCATTCTGGGCAATGAGGAAGATGCGGAAAAAGTCTTTGGAATCAAGCCGGAAGGATTTGACGCAGCTGCCACCGGAGGATGCATCGATGCCGCCAAATTTGAAAGTGTTTGTACGCAACTGATGCGGCGTTTCCCCCGTGCCAAGAAGGTTATCATAACTTTGCGTGGCTCGATTAACGCCAATCATAATACATGGAGCGGAGTTTTGTATGACGGGGACAAGCTGTATCAGTCGCCCCGTTACGACATCACGCATATCGTGGACCGAGTAGGTGGCGGGGATTCCTTCATGGGAGGCCTGATATACGGGCTGCTGACCTATAAAGGGGATGATCAGAAGGCATTGGACTTTGCGGTAGCGGCTTCCTGCCTGAAACATACAATTTACGGCGACTATAATCAGGTCAGCGTGAAAGAAGTAGAGAATTTAATGAACGGGGACGGCTCGGGCAGGGTCTCCCGGTAAAATTTGCAACATATAATCTGATAACATGGCAACATTCGACAAAATTAGAGTTTTAGAGACCATTCGCCGCACAGGGATGGTTCCGGTCTTTTATCATGAAGATTCGCGGATAGCAAAACAAGTGGTACGTGCGTGCTACGAAGGGGGCGTGCGTGCCTTCGAGTTCACGAATAGGGGGGACTTTGCCTGTGAGGTGTTTGTGGAGCTGGCCAAATATGCTCGCAAGGAGTGTCCGGAACTTATTTTAGGGGTAGGTTCAGTCGTGGATGCCCCGACAGCTGCGCTTTACTTGCAATTCGGTGCGAATTTCGTGGTAGGGCCTTACCTTAACCCGGACATAGCGAAATTATGCAACCGCCATCTGGTTCCTTATACCCCGGGATGCGGTTCGGTGACGGAGATAGGCATGGCGCAGGAACTGGGCTGTGACTTGGTAAAGATTTTTCCTGCCGGCAATGTGGGCGGACCTTCCTTTGTGAAGAATATCAAAGCCCCCCTGCCTTGGACGATGGTCATGGCTACCGGGGCGGTCGAGCCGACGGAAGAGAATTTGAGCGGCTGGATGAAAGCCGGCACTACTTGCGTGGGCATGGGCTCCAAATTGTTCCCTAAGGAGGAAATCGCTGCGGAAAATTGGGATTACATAACCGAGATGTGCCGTTTCTCATTATCAATAATTCAAAACGCGAGAGGATGATAGTATGGCAAAGATGACACATTACCGTTGGACCATCTGCATTATGATGTTTCTGGCTTTGACGATTAACTATCTGGACCGTCAGGTCTTATCACTCACATGGGATGAGTTCATCAAACCGGAGTTCCATTGGAACGAGGCGCATTATGGCATTGTGACGGCTACATTCTCGATCGTGTATGCCATAGGTATGCTGTTCGCCGGACGTATCATTGACTGGCTGGGGACAAAGAAAGGCTACCTTTGGTCCATAGGCGTTTGGTCTGCGGGTGCGTGCCTCCATGCCTTTTGCGGCATGTTGACCGAAATGGTCGTCGGGGTGGAAGACAAAGCCCATTTGATAGCCGCCACGGGAGATCTCGCCGTGCTGGTTTCGACCGTCAGCATGTATTTCTTCCTGGCTGCCCGTTGTGTCCTGGCGATAGGCGAATCAGGATACTTCCCTGTGGCGGTAAAGGTGACGGCCGAGTATTTCCCGAAAAGAGACCGTGCGTTCGCTACTTCGGTCTTTAACGCGGGTGCGTCCATAGGTGCGTTAATCGCTCCTTTGACCATACCCCTGCTTGCGAAGCACTGGGGATGGGAGTTTGCCTTTGTCATTATTGGTGTGTTGGGTTTTGTCTGGATGGGCTTTTGGGTGTTTATGTATGCTCCCCCTGCCAAAAGCCGCTTTGTGAACCCGGCAGAATTGGAGTATATCGAACAAGACAAGCAGTTGGAAGCCGATTTGCTGAAAGAGCAGAAAGAAATCAAAAACATGCCCATCCTCCAATGTTTCCGTTATAGGCAAACTTGGGCGTTTCTGTTAGGCAAGTTTTGCACGGACGGCGTGTGGTGGTTCTTCTTGTTTTGGACTCCTTCTTATTTGAACACCCAATTCGGCATCAAGACATCCGAGGGCCTGGGCATGGCATTGATATTTACGCTCTATTCTATCACGATGCTTTCGTTGTTGGGCGGTAAATTGCCGACTATTTTCATCAATCGCAACAAGGAAAACCCTTATGCTGCCCGGATGAGGGCCATGTTTATCTTTGCCTTTGTCCCCTTGATCGTGTTGTTTGCCCAGCCGTTGGGCACCATATCCCCGTGGTTCCCGATAATCCTGATAGGTCTGGGATGTGCAGCCCACCAGTCGTGGTCGGCCAATATCTACACGACAGTAAGCGACATGTTCCCGAAAAATGCCGTAGCCACGGTCACTGGCATAGGAGGCATGGCTGGCGGTGTCAGTTCCATGCTGATGCAATCTTGCGCCGGGAACTTGTTTGTTTATGCGGACAAAGTGCAATTGGAATTTATGGGCTTCGTGGGGAAACCGGCCGGGTATTTCATTATATTCTGCATTTGTTCGGTCGCTTACCTTGTAGGTTGGAGCATCATGAAGATGTTGGTTCCGAAGTATAAAATCATTCAAGGATAAAAATATGAAAAATCTGTTTTGTGTAAAAGATCGTGTCATTGTCATCACCGGAGCGACGGGTATATTGGGAAGGGCAATGGTTCGCCACTTCGCCGAAGAAGGCGCCCATGTTGTCATTCTTGGCCGTAATCGGGAAATAGGCGGGAAGCTGGAGGACGAGGTGACAAAAGCAGGCCATTCTGCTCTTTTCCTTGTCACGAATGTGTTGGACAAATCCCTTTTGGAGGAGAATTATACCGAAATAATGGAAAAGTTCGGCAAAGTGGATGTATTGATAAATGCGGCAGGCGGGAATATGCCCGGAGCGACCATCGCACCGGATAAAACACTGTTCGATTTGGATACCGACGCCGTTCGTCAGGTGGTCGATTTGAACCTGTTCGGGACGATATTGCCAACATTGGTGTTTGCCCGGGCCATGGTGAATCAAAAGCAGGGATCCATCATCAATATCGCTTCTGAAGCAGGGTTGCGTCCCTTGACGAGAGTGGCAGGATATGGCGTGTCAAAGGCGGCGGTCATTAATTTCACCCAGTACATGTGCGGCGAGCTGGCTACTAAGTTCGGACCCGGTTTGCGCGTGAATGCTATCGCTCCCGGGTTCTTTCTGACGGAGCAGAATCGCTCCTTGCTGACTCATCCCGATGGCAGTTTGACAGCCCGGGCGGAGACGATATTGGCTCATACACCTTTTAAACGCTTTGGCGAGCCGGAAGAGTTGTTAGGCACGTTGCAATGGCTGGCCAGCGACGCTTCCAAGTTCGTGTCCGGCACGTTGACTGTTGTGGATGGAGGGTTCAATGCATTTTCAATTTAAAAGAGTCGCTTATGTATTTATGTAAACAATCGTGGCGTTGGTATGGCCCGAATGACCCGGTCTCCCTTTCGGATATTCGTCAGGCTGGGGCGACGGACATCGTTCATGCATTGCATCATATCCCCAACGGGGAAGTATGGAGCGTGGAAGAGATATCCAAAAGGAAAAAGATGATAGCGGAAGCCGGGTTGGACTGGAGCGTTGTCGAGAGTGTCCCAGTCCATGAACATATCAAAACGCAAACGGGGAAATTTCAGCAGTATATCGACAATTATAAGGAGAGCTTGCGCAACTTGGCCCAATGTGGCATTTATTGTGTCACGTATAATTTCATGCCGGTGTTGGATTGGACCCGGACGGATTTGGCATACCCTATGCCGGATGGTTCCAAGGCATTGCGCTTCGAGAAAGCTGCGTTCATGGCGGAATTGGAATATTCAGACGAGGAAAAGGCGAAAGCTTGGAAACGGTATCAAGAGATGGACGAAGGGGAAAAGACTCTGCTTACACGCAATATCATAGCCGGCCTTCCCGGTTCTGAGGAGAGCTTTACCTTGGAGCAATTCCATGAGGCCCTTGGCCGTTATAAAGAAGTCAGTGCCGAGAAACTCAGGGACAATCTGATTTATTTCTTATCCGAGATTTGCCCTGTGGCGGACGAAGCAGGCATCAGCCTGGTGATTCATCCGGACGACCCCCTTATCCCATATTGGGCCTGCCCCGTATCATGTCGACGGCGGATGATTTCCGCAAACTTGTCCAAGCCGTTCCAAACCGTTCCAATGGTTTGTGTTTGTGTACGGGGTCGTTGGGCGTGAGGGCCGATAACGATTTGGTCGGCATGATGTATGAATTTGGCGAACGTGTGAATTTCGTCCATTTGCGAAGCACGAAGCGGGACGGCGAAGGCAATTTCTATGAGGCTGACCACTTGGGCGGGGATGTCGATATGTACGGCATGATGAAAGCGCTGTTGCAAGTTGAACAGCGGAGGAAAGTTTCCATTCCTGTCCGTCCGGACCATGGACACCAGATGATAGACGATTTGCATAAAAAAACCAATCCTGGTTATTCGTGCATAGGGCGATTGAGAGGATTGGCGGAATTACGCGGGCTGGAATATGGCATGGCCCGGGACATGGAATCAAAGTCCTGAGCTGATGGCTTTCCATAATTTGTCATCAGGTACGGGAGCGACGATTTCGATGGGAAGACGGGATACCGGATGGATGAAGGAGGCCTTGCGGGCATGCAGGCTGATGCCTCCATCCGGGTTCGACCTGTCTGCCCCGTATTTCAAATCTCCCTTGATGGGGCATCCCATTTTGGCCAACTGGCAACGGATTTGGTGATGCCGGCCTGTCTTCAAGTCGATTTCCAGCAGATGATATTTCTCGGACCGGGCGATGACTCTGTAATGCAGGATGGCCTTTTTGGCATGGGGGCGTTCCGTATCGTAGGCGTAGCTTTTGTTCTGTTTTTCATTCCGTACCAACCAATTCACCAATTCATCCTCTTCTTTGGGTGGGCGGTTCTTGACGATGGCCCAGTAAGTCTTTTTCACGGCACCTTCGCGGAACATATCATTCAACCTCGCCAGAGCCTTGCTTGTCTTGGCGAAAATGACCACGCCGCTTACCGGACGGTCCAGCCGGTGTGCCACTCCTACGAACACATTCCCCGGTTTGTTGTATTTCTCTTTTATCCATACTTTCAATGTTTCGGAAAGGGGAGTGTCGCCCGTTTTGTCGCCTTGGACGATTTCACGGCATGTCTTGTCCACCGCTATGATATGATTGTCTTCGTATATAACTTTCATGGAAAATGCAGTTGTCAGAGTTTGTTGTCAGGGATAGGGAACGACCACGCCGTGCCAGGGCGGTAAAACTCGTCAGGCACAGCGTGATTGCCCCTTTCAGGGTCGGTATGTCCTTCTATGCGGATCACATGTTCATGCCGCCATCTACCTGGATGACTTGGCCGGAAACGTATGAAGACATGTCGGAAGCCAGGAATGCGGCGATGTTGGCCACATCTTCCGGAGTGCCGCCGCGGCGCAAAGGAATCTTCTTGCACCATTCAGCTTTCACATCGTCCGGCAAGGAGTCCGTCATGGCTGTCATGATGAAACCCGGGGCGATGGCATTCGCGCGGATGCCTCTTGAACCCAGCTCCTGAGCGATGGATTTGGCCAATGCTATCATGCCGCCTTTGGATGCGGCGTAGTTGCACTGCCCTGCGTTGCCATGGACGCCTACGACGGAGGCCATGTTGATGATGCTGCCGCAGCGCTGTTTCATCATGACGGGAGTGCAGGCATGGATGAAGTTGAAAGCCGATTTCAAGTTTACGTTCAGGACGGCATCCCATTGCCCCTCGCTCATACGCATCATCAGACCGTCTTTTGTGATGCCGGCGTTGTTCACTAAAATGTCGATACGGCCGAAGTCCTTGACGATGTCGGCTACGACGGCATGAGTCTCTTCGAAATTGGCCGCATTGGAAGCATAGCCTTTGGCTATGGCACCCAAAGCCTCTAATTCTTTTTGGGTGGCCAATCCGTTTTCATCAATAACTAAATCGGTAAAGGCTACGTTTGCGCCTTCGGAAGCGAATTTCAAAGCAATCGCTTTGCCAATGCCACGGGCTGCGCCCGTGATGATGGCTACTTTTCCTTCTAATAGTTTCATTCTTGTATCTTGTTAAATTAATGTTTGATCAAGCATGCGCCGGTGGAATATCCTCCTCCGAACACGGTTAACGCGACGACATCTCCCGCCTTGAAACGTGATTTGTTTTGGGCATAAACCAATGCGCAACTGGCGGACCCCGTGTTGCCCAGCTCCCCGATGTTGTGCAACAGCTTTTCTTCGGGCAAATCCAGCTGCTTGGCGATGTTGGCCATGATCCGCATATTGGCCTGGTGGCCTATGAAATAACTCAAGTCTCCTATGGCGAGGCCGTTCTTCTCCAGCAGGTAAAGGACGTTCTTGGGCATGTGCGTGCATGCCTGGATAAAGACGTCTTTCCCTTCTGGCATGCTGATTCCTCCGTCTTTTGGATAGAGGTGGACGGCTGTCGGAGCTTTCGGCAGGTGACCCAACCCTTTGGTGTATACCTCGATAATCTCTGCATCAAGGTCGGTGACGCGCTCTTTGGAGATGAAAAAGGCCACGGCGGCGTCTCCCCACAAATGTCCGTCCTTGGGGTTGGACTCGGTGGCGTAGGCCGAGTTCTTGTCGCCTCCGAGCACAAGGGCCTTGCTTGCTTTGCTCATGGCGAAATAGCCTTCCACCACTTCCAATGCGTTCATGAAAGAAGAACAGGCCGATGACAGGTAGAGCGCCTTGGCGTTGGCGATGTTATATCTGTTTTGTGCCAAATGGGCGGCCGTCGCGACGGTGTCGTATGGCGAGTAAGAAGCGGAGACGACCAGGTCTACTTCCGTGATGCCGTAGGGCAGTCCCGGCAAAGCGTTTTCAATCGCTTCCATGCTCATGCTGTTGACGTTTTCTTCGGGTTTCGCTTTTGAACGGGTCTTGATCCCGGTACGCTGCTCAATCCATTCGCAGGTCATGCCGTTAAGCTCGGAAAAGTGTTGGTTATCTACTCGCTCGTCAGGCACGTAATAACCGGTCGCATTGATGTACATCTATTTCTTTATCTTTATTCCATTAAATATCAAGTTCATCACATTCTCCCGCCGTTTGATGCGCTGGCTTATGTTGTCCCCCATGATTCCTCGTATGTAAGGGACTTCGAGGCCTTTCAGGGCATGATGCAGCACGGAGGCGGTAATGTCGGTGTCCGGCATTTCGAAAATGCCTTCTTTCACTCCGTCGTCCAGGATTCCTTTTATAATTTCGATTTCCCTCAGGTCGAAGTTCTTCCTTACTTTCTCCACCCGCCATATATCCCGGAAGAAGGTCGCTCGCAACGTCCCGTTCCTGAAGACGATGGACTTGATGGTGTCCAAACGGGTATATATAAATGTGATTAGTTTCTCGTCTGCCGGCAATTGCTTTTCCGCTATGTCGCACAACATCGTGTAGAGCCTGCTCAATTCCGACTCCACCACAGCCATATATATTTCATTCTTGTTCTTGAAATAGGTATATAACGTGCGGCGTCCCTTTTGTGACGCTTGTGCAATATCATTCATCGTCGTGTTGTCTACTCCCATACGGGCGAACAGTTGCCTCGCTACGTCAACTAACATTTCTCTTGTCTTTGATATGGTTACTGGCATATATTGCACATGGTTATTTGATTTGTGCGCAAATGTACTCAAAAAGCTCAAACCAGACAACCGGAATAAAAAAAAGTTGCAAGAATTTTGTTTGTTCAAAAATAGTTTTTACCTTTGCACTCGTAATCGAGAAGCTAACTTGGTTATGCCATACCGCGGAGTGGAGCAGTGGTAGCTCGTTGGGCTCATAACCCAAAGGTCGTCTGTTCGAATCAGGCCTCCGCAACAAAGGGAGAGAGTGTCAGGGACAAAGGACTTGACGCTCTTTTTTGTGTATGCTCGGCATGAGCTTATTCTAGGGTCCACTAAATAATTTTCACAAAGAGGCCGCGTGGCGTGGTTAAACCCTTC
>CALBYC010000182.1 GCA_937890135.1 uncultured Parabacteroides sp. | reverse complement strand
TTGGATAAAATTGATAGTGAAGGGAATTCCGGGCCTTTACTTATATGATTTTCCAAATCTGTCACTGTCTTTTCTCGAAAAGGGTGCTATCTTTCCAAGAAAAGGCCGCATCCTTTTTGTCGATTCATCGCACCGAATCGTTTGGCTTTATATGTTGTCTTGTTTCATCTTTCATGTCTCTCCAAGCACTTGGTCTTTCCAGTTCACACTCTTAATCCATGCATATAAAAAAAGCGTCAAAACAAAGTTTTGACGCTTTTCCTCGCTATTGTATGACAATTATGCAGTCATGCAGTAATGGAATTACAATTTAGGACCAGCAGCAACTAATGCCTTGCCTGATTCAGTACCTGTGAACTTAACGAAGTTCTTGATGAAACGGTTGGCCAAATCTTCAGCCTTGGTGTTCCAATCAGCCACGTTAGCATAAGTATCACGCGGATCCAAAATCTTAGGATCAACGCCAGGCAATTCTGTAGGAACTACAAAATCGAAATAAGGGATAGTCTTTGTCGGTGCCTTTTCGATAGAACCGTCCAAGATTGCATCGATAATGCCGCGGGTATCACGGATGGAGATACGTTTCCCCGTACCGTTCCAACCTGTGTTGACCAAATATGCTTTAGCTCCGGTCATCTTCATTTTCTTAACCAATTCTTCAGCATATTTTGTAGGATGCAATTCCAAGAATGCCTGTCCGAAGCAAGCAGAGAACGTAGGAGTCGGCTCTGTGATGCCGCGTTCCGTACCGGCCAACTTAGCGGTAAAGCCTGACAGGAAGTAGTATTGAGCTTGTTCTTCTGTCAGAATGGATACTGGAGGCAATACTCCGAATGCATCTGCGGACAAGAAGATTACCTGTTTAGCGTGAGGGCCTTTAGATACAGGCTTGACGATGTTGTGGATATGATAGATTGGATAAGAGACACGAGTGTTTTCAGTAGTGCTCTTGTCGGCAAAGTCAATCTTGCCTTCTGGTGATACTGTGACATTTTCCAACAATGCGTCACGTTTGATGGCGCCATAGATGTCTGGTTCTGAGTCTTTATCCAAGTTGATAACTTTAGCGTAGCAGCCGCCTTCATAGTTGAATACGCCTTCGTCGTCCCATCCGTGTTCGTCGTCACCAATCAACTTACGTTTCGGATCAGTAGACAAAGTGGTTTTGCCTGTTCCTGACAATCCGAAGAAGATTGCTGATTCTGTTTCGTCCATGTTTGTATTGGCAGAGCAGTGCATTGAAGCGATGCCGCGCAACGGGTTGAAGTAGTTCATCATAGAGAACATACCCTTCTTCATTTCACCACCGTACCATGTGTTCAAAATGACTTGTTCTTTCGAAGTCAAGTTGAATACAACTGCAGTTTCAGAATTTAAGCCTAATTCTTTGTAGTTTTCAACTTTTGCCTTGGAAGCGTTGTATACGATGAAGTCTGGTTCAAAGTTTTCCAACTCTTCTTTGGAAGGACGGATGAACATGTTTGTTACGAAGTGAGCTTGCCAAGCAACCTCAACGATGAAACGAACGGCTAAGCGAGTTGATGGGTTGGCGCCGCAGAAGCCATCGACTACGAACAGTCTTTTGTTTGACAATTCTTTTGCAGCCAACTTCTTCAATTCATTCCATGTTTCCACAGAAACTGGTTTGTTGTCATTCTTGTATTCGTCAGAAGTCCACCATACAGTGTTTTCGCTTGTTGCGTCTTTTACTAAGAATTTATCCTTAGGAGAACGACCTGTATAGATACCAGTCATAACGTTTACAGCACCCAGTTCGGTAACTTGTCCTTTTTCAAAGCCTTTCAAACCAGGTTTTGTTTCTTCTGCGAATAATTCGTCATAAGACGGGTTGTGTACAATTTCAGTTGTACCCGTGATTCCGTACTTGCTTAAATCTAAATTAGCCATCGTAGATAATAATTTAATAGACTTATAATAATTATTTTGTTTTCTCTGTTTCTAAAACATGCGGCAATGCCGTTTTGTTTTTAATGCGGTACAAAAGTAATATAATTTTCTGTACGAGAGTGCGCCATTAAGGAAATTTTTCAGTAATACAAGTCCTTTTTGATAAATTTGATTTATATCAGCTTCTCTTCCCTTTCTCCGCTGGATGGGACGCTCCAAGCCGTGAAAATCCGTTATATGTTTTTATGCTATGCTTTCTTCCTTGCCGTCCGCTTTTTTGTTGCCGGCTTTTCTGCCGATTCTTGTATCAACTTCAGGCAGTCGTCCAATGTCATTGCGGTTGGCTCATACCCGGCCTTAGGGATTTTATAATTGTTCCCTTTATATGCGATATACGGTCCGAACCTCCCGTTGAGAATTTGCAATTCCGGCTCTTCGTCAAACTTTTTGATAAGACGTTCTTCGTCTTTTTTCCGTTTGTCTTGGATCAGTTGAACCGCCTCGTCTAATGTGATGCTGTACGGGTTGTATGTTTTGGGGATAGATACGAATTTCCCATTGTGGCGGATAAAGGGCCCGAATCTTCCGATTGCGGCAACGACAACTTTCCCTTCATATTCTCCTAGGGTCCGCGGCAGGTCGAACAGCCTCAAGGCTTCTTCCAAAGTGATGGTTTCAATGGATTGGCCTTTTTGCAAAGTGGCAAATTGAGGCTTCTCTCCGTTCTTGTTCTCGGGGTCTGAATCCCCGATTTGCGCCATAGGGCCGTACCTTCCGATTTTGACGAATATGGGTTTCCCGCTTTTGGGGTCTGTTCCTAACAAACGTTCTCCCACTTTATATTCTGTGTGAATCGAATTTGCTTCATCTACTATTGGGTGGAACACTTTATAAAACTGGTCGATGACAGATGTCCATACTTCGCCTCCTTCTGCTATTGAGTCAAATTCTTTTTCCACTTTGGCGGTGAAGTTGTAATCCATTACCAGCTGAAAATATTTCATCAGGAAATCATTTACGACAATTCCGATGTCTGTCGGCAGTAACTTGTTTCTGTCGGCTCCGGCTATTTCCGTTTTGACTTGTTCTTCGAGCCCTTTGCCATTTAGGGTGACGACATGATAGCTTCTCTCCACGCCATCTTTGTCCCCTTTGACGATATATTGCCTGTTTTGGATGGTTTGGATAGTAGGAGCGTAGGTTGAAGGGCGGCCGATGCCCAGTTCTTCCAAACGTCTGACCAGGCTTGCTTCGGTGTAACGGGCTGGCCTTTGGGTGAAACGTTCGGTTGAGACGATGCTTTCCATTTGTAAATTGTCGTTTATGTGCACAGCCGGAAGTATGCCGTTTTCTTCCTCGTTATCGTTTCCCTCGTCTGAACTTTCCTTATAGACTTGCAGAAAACCGTCGAAGGTGATGACTTCCCCTGTTGCCACAAACTTCTCGTTTAACCCGCTTATGCCGATAGATATGGTGGTGCGTTCCAGTTCCGCGTCTGCCATCTGGCAAGCGATGGTGCGTTTGCGGATCAAGTCATACAGCTTCTTTTCTTGCGCCGTACCGCTGATTTCGGCATGAGCGATGTATGTGGGGCGGATGGCTTCGTGCGCTTCTTGTGCCCCTTTGCTTTTGGTATGGTATTGGCGGTATTTATAGTAATCCTCCCCGTAGGGGGCTATAATCGTCTCTTTGGCCGTGTTCAAGGCTAATTCGCTTAGGTTGAAGGAGTCCGTACGCATGTAGGTTATGAATCCGGATTCATATAGACGTTGGGCGATTGCCATGGTTTGGGAAACGGAATACCCCAGCTTCCTTGCTGCTTCTTGTTGTAAGGTGGAAGTAGTGAAGGGGGGAGCCGACGATTTTTTTAAAGGCCTTTTCGTTATATCCTCTATGGTAAAGGTCGCATTTTTGCATGATTCCAAGAAACGGATGACTTCCTCTTTTGTCTTAGGCCTATGGTTCAGTTCGGCTTTGAGCATGGTCTTCCCGTCCGGCAAAACAAATTCTGCAATAATGCGGTAACTTGCTTCCGGGACAAAGCGGCTGATTTCCCGCTCTCTTTCCACGATTAACCGGACGGCTACGGATTGCACGCGGCCGGCTGACAGGGAAGGCTTTATTTTCCTCCACAAAATGGGGGAGAGCTCGAACCCCACAATCCGGTCGAGCACGCGGCGCGCTTGTTGCGCATTGACCAAATTCATGTCAATCTCCCTGGGCGTTTCGATGGCATGCAGGATTGCACTCTTGGTAATCTCATGGAAGACGATGCGGCGTGTCGCCTCGGGATTCAGTCCCAAAACCTCAAACAAATGCCATGATATCGCTTCTCCTTCACGGTCTTCATCGGAAGCAAGCCATACGATTTCGGATTCTTTCGCTTCGGCTTTTAGTTCAGAGACCAATTTCCTCTTGTCTGCCGGGATTTCGTATTGCGGAGCATAGTTGTGCTTGATGTCAATACTGAATGCTTTTGTTTTCAAGTCGCGGATATGTCCGTAGCTTGACATGACTTTGAAGTCTTTCCCTAAAAACTTTTCTATGGTCTTTGCCTTGGCAGGAGACTCCACGATTACCAGATTCTTTTGCATAGTAAATCCATTTCTTATTAGAAATCGTGTGCAAATGTACAAGATAATCTTTAAAAAAACCTACTATAATCTTTCCTTTTTAGTTTGGCCTTCTTATCTTTGTCTTTTGCAAGACGTAATAAAACGATTTAACTATGGGAAATTGGCAAGATTTTTTTTATTTTTCTTCGAGCGAGAGACGTGCTTTGGTATTCCTTTCCATTTTGATTATGGCCATAGGCCTCGCCTTCTGGTTTGCGAGCCCGATTGAGGCGGGGCGTGGCGAGGACGATATGAATGTTTCCGCGGCGTTGGCTGATTCTGTTTTTCCCCAGCCTCTTGATAGCGCATCGAAGGCCCGCTTTCATCCGGACAAGACGGGGAAGAAGGAAAAGCGTTCGTTTCAAACGCCCTATTCTTCTTTCCCGAAAAATTACACGGCCAAATATAAGCAAAAGGTGGTTGTCGAGCTAAATAGCGCCGACACCACCGTTCTTCAAAAGGTCCCGGGGATAGGGCGTTCTTTTTCAAGGAGGATTGTCAAGTACCGGGCTTTGTTAGGAGGCTTTTACACGGTAGGGCAGCTGGCCGAGGTCTACGGCATTGACGAAGAACGATATGTGAAGCTGGCCCCATGGTTCAAGGTGGATAGTGCCTTGATAACGCCTTTACAAGTCAATCAGGCGGATTTCCGTACTTTGATTCGCCATCCCTATCTGAACAAGCAGCAGACGGTTGTGATATTGGATTGCATAAAACGACGAGGAAAGTTGTCGGGTTGGAACGAACTGAGGTTGATGGAAGAATTTTCGGAACAGGACATCAAACGGCTGAAGCCTTATTTGTCATTCGACTGATCCGCGAACAATGCCTCCCCGGCTTTCATGCCTCCTGTTTTCCGCCGTCCTCTGCCGGGTTCATCCATGCTCGCTGGCGGAAAGAGCGGTTGGGGGCATCCAAGGAAACGGTCGTGCCCGTTTGGAGGAACGGATGCTACCGTTGCCGGAAAAGGATACGGCCGTTTTTATAAATGGTATTGGCGTTAATATATATTAAACAGGGAAGGGCTGTTTAAACAAACCGTCCGCGAATCAGTCTTTAGTTATGTTGGACGAATAAAATTCCGAAAAATGAACAAGTATATTGCGTTTCTATTGTTGGTGATGTTGGGGACGAGTGCTGCGTTTGCCCAGCAGCGGGGGGTTGATATAACAGGAAAAGTGTTGGAAAAGCAAACTGGCCAAGGCATAGAACAAGCGGCTGTGCGTTTGCTGAGTGCCAAGGACAGCACGATGGTCGGTGGGGTGGCTACCGACAAGAATGGCACGTTTGTCCTACGTAATATCTCGAAAGGGTCTTATATATTGAATGTGACCTATGTGGGATTCGCGCCATTTTATCAGAATTTGGCCGTTTCGGGGAAGAACAATCCCGTCAGAATGGACAACATCATCTTGGATGATTCAGGAGTGGAATTGGCCGCGGCCGTAGTCACGGGCAAGGCGGCCGAAGTCGTCGTCCGTAATGACACGACTGAATACAATGCGGATTCTTTCAAAGTGGCAGAAGGCTCCATGCTGGAAGACTTGCTGAAGAAAATGCCGGGCGTAGAGGTGGACAGTGATGGGAAAGTGACCGTAAATGGCAAAGAAATCAAGAAGATCATGGTCGATGGTAAGGAGTTCTTCTCCGATGATCCTAAGGTGGCCTCCAAGAACTTGCCGGCAAAGATGATAGACAAGGTGCAGGTGACGGACAAAAAGAGCGACATGGCAAAAATGACTGGCTTTGACGATGGGGAAGAGGAGACGATATTGAATTTGACGGTCAAGCCGGGCATGAAGCAGGGCTGGTTTGGCAATGCCTTTGCCGGGTACGGAAGCAAAGACCGGTACGAGGGCAATGCCATGGTGAATCGTTTTATGAATAATGACCAAATCACGTTCATGGGGGGCGTGAACAATACCAACAACATGGGATTCTCGGACATGGCCTCGTCCATGTTCTCGGGAATGCGTGGTGGCCTGCGTGGGGCGAATGCGGGTTCCGGCATAACGACTTCCGGCAACGGTGGCCTGAACTTCAGCAAAGAATTTAACAAGAAAATCACCCTGGGAGGCAACACCCGTTATTCGCATACAGACAACGATGCGGAGAAGACCAGCAAGGAACAGACGTTTCTGCCCGGGGACAGCGTTTCTTATTCCAACAATTCTGTGCTGTCGAACAATAAAAGTGACAACGTGGGCGTGAATTTCCGCATGGATTGGAAACCGGATACCCTGACCCAAATCTTTTTCATCCCTAATTTTGGTTATAGCCACAGTCGCTCTTCGCAAAGACAAATGGAAGACACGCGTGTCAATGCCGACACGTTGAACCGCAGTAATTCGGAATCCTTGTCCGAAGGTTCGGGATATAACATGAACGCACGCTTGGAGTTTAGCCGTAAGTTGAATGGCAAAGGCCGCGTATTTAGTTTCTCTTTGTCCGGAGGATACAATGACTCGTATAACAATGAAATCAATTATTCGAGTACGGAATACGTGCAGGAACAACGTACTGACTTGATAGACCAACATATCCGTTATGACAATAAGAGCTTTAATTACCGTGCTTACTTGTCTTGGGTAGAACCGTTGGGGCATAACAATTTCTTGCAAGCGACGTATAGTTTTTCCCAGCGTAACCAAGAATCATTGAAGAATGCGTATAATCAAGATGTGTCAAGCGGAGAGTACAATGTGCTGGATACTGCATATAGCAAAAACTACCGGAATTATTATATCAACCAACGTGCAAGCCTGAGTTTCAAGGCGCAGCGGGCAAAATATAATTTCACGTTAGGTCTCAACGTGGATCCATCGTATTCGAAAAGTGAAAACTTCATAGGCGATACCATCCTCTCTTCTTTGCACAGGAATGTCATAAATGTGTCTCCTATGCTTCGTTTTAATTACCGGTTCAGCAAACAATCGAATTTGAGGGTGTATTATGACGGGCAGACGAGCCAGCCGAGCATGACGCAGATGCAACCTGTGGTGGATAATTCCGACCCATTGAACATCATCGTGGGTAACCCGGACCTGAAGCCAAAGTACACGAACCGTCTACGTGCGGATTTTGGAAGATTCATACCTGAAAAACAACAGGCTATGATGGCTTCGGTCAATGGTCGTTATGTGGTGAACGATATTGTAAGCAAAACGGTATTTGATGGCATGACGGGCGGCCGGAAAACAACCTATGAAAACGTCGATGGCAATTACAGCTTCGACGGGCGCATGATGATGAATATGCCATTGAAGAACAAGAAATTCTCTGTCAATAGCAATGCGATGGCATCTTTCGGGAATGCGAACAGCTTTATTAACGGTGAAAAGAATTCAAGCAAGACGTTAGCCGCTTCTGAACGTGCCGGATTGGATTTCCGTTCCACTTACATCGACGTGGGCGTGAATGGTAATTTCCGATACAGCTCGACCCGTAATTCTTTGCAAGGCCAGCAGGACATGAACGTCTTTAATTATGGTGCTGGCGGATACACAACGCTTTATTTGCCATATAACTTTAAAATTGAAAGTGATGTCAATTGGTCTGCTAATTCTGGGTATTCGGAAGGCTTTGAACAAAAAGAGGTATTATGGAATGCCTCGGTGTCTAAATCTTTTTTGAGAAACAACCAGGGGACTTTGCGTTTCAAGATATATGATATATTACAACAACGGAGCAACATATCCCGTACGGTGACGGCCAGCAGCATTAGAGACTCGGAGTATAATACGTTGAGTAGCTATTTCATGTTCCATTTCATCTATCGTTTCAGCATATTTAAAGGGGGAGGTTCGGAAAGAGACATGCGTAGGGGGCGTCCTCCGTTCGGAGGAGGGGGAAGGATGGGCCCGCCGCCTTTGCCAAGATTTTAGCAAGGAAATATTGTAGTTCCCTGAAATATATGTAATTTTATGCACTCTAAAACTATGTATATGCAGGGAACTTCTTTTATAGAAATATTGTTTGGAACGCTCTTCGTCTTTCTCTATTCGATTACAATACTTGGCTTGATATTAGTTATCATAGCAGAGAACCGGAATCCATTGAAAACTATTCCATGGGTGATAGTCCTTCTGCTTGTTCCTGGTTTGGGCCTCATTTTTTATATATGGTTCGGCCAGGATAACCGGCGGCAACGCTTTATCTCCAGAAAGACTTATCGGCGCATCAAAAAACATCCGCATACGGGCAAGATGCAACCGGATAGTTGCGTTGTGTATGAGCCTTATAAGGAATTGACGATTTTGTTGAATAAAACAAAAGATGCACCATTGCTTTATGGAAGCGATTTGAAGATTTACACGAACGGAAAAGATAAGTTTCATGACCTGTTTGAGGACATACGTCAGGCGAAGCACCATATACATATACAATATTATATTTTTTGCGATGATGAAATTGGTTGCAGTTTACAAGAGTTGTTGATACGCAAAGCCCACGAAGGCGTAGAGGTGCGTGTCATGTATGACGATGTGGGTTGCTGGAATGTGAAGGATCGTTTTTTTGAAAAGATGAAAAGGGAAGGAATAATGGTTTATCCTTTTTTGAAAGTAGTGTTCCCGGTATTTTCCAGCAAAGTGAATTATCGGAATCACCGTAAGGTTGTGATTATTGATGGGCGTATTGGTTATATGGGGGGCATGAATGTTGCAGACAGATATGTGGAAGGATTGAAATGGGGGATTTGGAGAGACACGCATTTCCGGATAACCGGTAAGGGAGTACAAGGTTTGCAAACTGCATTTTTGTTGGATTGGTTTGTGGTAAGCAAAGAGGTTATAAATGGTAAAATTTATTACCCTCCCGTACCAGTAGAAAGTGATAATATTATGCAGATTGTAACGAGCGGGCCGGTTGGCCCGTGGAGAATTTTGGCCCAGGCTGAAATTTATGCTATTACGAATGCAAAAAAATATGTTTATATACAAACTCCTTATTTCCTGCCGACGGAGGCCCTGAACCAGGCCTTGCAGATAGCAGCGAGAGGTGGAGTTGACGTTAAGATAATGTTGCCAGAACGATCCGATACGCGGATGACCAATTTGGCATCTCGTTCTTTCTTGGCGGATATAATCCGGGCAGGGGTGAAGGTTTATTTTTACCAACCCGGATTTTTGCATGCCAAGTTGTTGTTGAGCGATGATTACTTATGCTGCATAGGTTCTGCCAATATGGACTTCCGTAGTTTAGAACATAATTTTGAAATCAATGCTTTTGTCTATCAACGTGATTTCGCCATCCAGATGAAGAAGGTATTCATGCATGACATGGAGCAGTGCCGGCATATAACTCCGCGCTTATGGCTGAAACGGCCATTGCGGAAGCGTTTTTCCGAATCATTCATGCGCCTTTTCTCTCCCCTGCTCTAAACCGGACTTTTCATTGTTTATGAAAATGGAAAAATTCACAGCTCCGTAGGCTCGGCGTTGGTCGAAGAAAGGGAGCTTTGAAAAATCATATGAAGCAGGATGTTCCATGACAAAAATCCCGCCAGGCCTTAATGTTTTCCTTTCAAAAACGATACCGGGCACGTCTGGGAGTTCTTTTAACGCATACGGGGGGTCCGCGAAAATGAAATCGAAACTTTCTGCTTCCGTGCTTTTTAAGAAGCGGAACGCATCACCTTTGATAAGGCGCATGTTCTCGTCTTTTAGTTCTTTTGCCACTTTTGATATGAAAGCCGCATGCGCATTGTTTTTTTCGATTGAAGTGACGTTTTTACATCCGCGGGATAGCAGTTCAAAAGATATACTTCCTGTCCCGGCAAAAAGGTCGAGAGCTTCTAAACCTTCAAAGTCAACTAAATTAGAAAGCACATTGAATAGGTTTTCTTTTGCAAAGTCTGTTGTGGGGCGCGCACTGAATGACGATGGCACGTCAAAGCGCCTTCGCCCGTATTTCCCGCTAATTATTCTCATTGATAGTTAATGCTATGATGTCTATTGGGGCTTTAAGTAAATCTTCACCCATTAAATAAATTTCTGAAGGAACTATTGACAAATCGACTTGTCGAATATAGGTATGTAAAACTGTGGAAAAATCATTTATAAGATTTGCATCTCCACAAATTCGCACTTGGTCATATTCTGGATTCCAATCATGCTGTTTCCATATATATAATGTATAATAAAGCATATCATCCATGTTTTTTATATGATAGTAATTGGAAAATAAAAGCTTGCCTTTTGCAAAACATGCAACATTCAGCTGCTTGTTATTGATATGAAGGTGGATTTGTTTGAACATTTTATTCCGGCTTTCATTTCTCCACCATTCAAGCAGGGGGGCCTGTGAGCAAATAAATATAGGAGCATTCAAAGAACGGAGGAAAAAGTCATACAATTCGTTGTTCATGGAATAGAGTATGAACTGTTCGGCTTCTTTCCATTCTGTGGAAATTACTTTATGGTCATTGTGCCCGCACGTGAAAGAATATAACTTGTCTTTATATTGCTCTATATAAAAGGCTGATGGCGCTAATGTGAAATCGGCTTGAGCTTGTATGAGATATAGTTTCTGAAAGGTTTGCGTTAACCATTCATGCGTGAACAAGAATTCTTTTATCCATTCCACATAAGGGCTGCATTTATCCCATTTCTCTTCTGCATGGAAAAAACTTCCCTTCACATTCGGCTGGTATCCTGAAAAAGAAAGTCCATCCGGTTCTATCCGGATGGACCCTATCAAAGTTTCAGAATGGCTGATTAATGACTCTGGAATATGAATTGCCATAAATTATGCTTCATATTATTCCCAGTTACCAGCATTATTGTTGATTTCATCCAATGAACCAACTCGCAATCCGGGGTACTTGCCTTGTTTTTCAGCTTTGTCAATCAAATTGTATGTCAGCTGAGGATCCAGGTCACGCAAGTAAGATTTGAAAGGTACTTCACAAACGAATACCTTGATTTCATAACCTGAACCTGATTTCAAAGTTGCAGTATCCATGTGGAACTCAATCTTATCACCTGGTACGCCTGGCACATAACGCATGTTTGCGACATCGTAATTTGCTCCTAGCAAAGTATCCTTGGCCAAAACCCAAGAGGTATCACGTTTGAAGCCTGTTAAACCTTCTTTCTCAACTTCCTTCCAGTTGCCAGTTTTCTTTGCTTTTTCAATCAAAGCAACGGCTTTCTTTTCAGTCATACCTTTTTCCAATTGTTCATCGCTCAATACGCCATCTTTGATAACGATTGGCAATTTTTTCTCATTTAAGAACTTTTCCAAGTCATCAAAACTTCCAGCATGAGTCTTGTACACGTTCTTGTATTCAATCTGAGCTTTACGAATGTCGATCAAACGGGCAATGATGGCATTGTCACGTGCTTCCTTTTCGTTATTAAACTCAATCGGACCTGTGATACTTTTGTAACACAAGTAAACCAACACCACAACAGCGGCTGCCAATAAAATCTTCAAAGTAACTTTCATGGTTTATATAATTTTTTGAATTTATTTCGTTCGGCAAATTTAAAAAAGAATATTTAATGCACTATCTTTATCGCAAAAAAATATCGCAGAAAATGATAAATAGTTTCATTGCAACTCAAATTTGCCGAAATTTTCCCCATAAACCGACTGCCGAGCAGGAAAAAGCAATCTTTATGATGGCTGATTTCCTTACATCGGCCGAAGATTGTTCCTTGCTGCTATTAAAAGGTTATGCAGGAACTGGCAAAACTTTGCTCATAAGTGCAGTCATAAAAACACTTTCTATTCTTAAACAGAAGACTGTTCTCCTTGCACCTACTGGTAGAGCTGCTAAAGTATTCTCTAATTATGCCGGACAGAAAGCCTATACGATCCATAGACGTATTTACCGGCAAAAAGCCTTTTCAAACGAGCCGGTAGGTTTCCTTTCTGCTCCAAACTTGCACAAAGATACAATTTTTATTGTAGATGAAGCATCAATGATAACAAATGATTGTGCAGATTCTTATTTTTTTGGTACAGGGAGGTTATTGGATGATTTGATTCAGTATGTATACAGCGGCGCTGGCTGCCGTTTGATGATTATTGGGGATGAAGCGCAGCTGCCTCCTGTCATGCAGACTGAAAGTCCTGCTTTGAATGTGGATGTCTTGAAAGGATATGGCTTGGATGTCTCAACGGTTTTGTTGACTCAGGTGGTTCGTCAGGAGAAGGATTCCGGGATATTGAGCAATGCAACGGCGTTGAGGGAAGTCTTGTTAGGAGGAGATACCACCCGATTCCCCAAGTTGATGGTTGGTTTCCCCGACTTCAAGGAAATTAGCGGTGGCGACTTGATAGAAGAGATTTCTTCGGCTTACAGCAGGGATGGAATGGACGATACGATTATCCTCACGCGCTCGAATGGTCGTGCTACAATATATAATAATGGCATAAGGAACCGTGTCTTGTATCGTGAAGAGGAGCTGTCTGCTGGTGACAGGTTGATGGTCGCCCGGAATAACTATTATTGGGCAAGTCAGGAGAAAGATTTTGATTTTATCGCTAATGGAGAAATTATACAAGTTGTAAAGGTCCGTCGCACATACGAAATGTACGGCTTTCATTTTGCGGACGTGATAGCGCGTTTCCCTGATTACGATATGGAATTAGATGTCAAAGTCTTGTTGGACACTTTGCAGTCGAATACTCCGGCTTTGTCCAAAGAGCTTAATGACAAACTGTTCTTTTCCGTTCTGGAAGATTATTCGGATATTACTACGAAATCAGGCAAAATAAAGAAGATGAAGGTTGACCCGCACTATAATGTGTTACAAGTGAAATATGCTTATGCCGTCACTTGCCATAAAGCTCAGGGAGGACAATGGGCAAATGTCTTTGTGGATTTTGGGCATATCACGGAAGAGATGATAAATGAAAGTTTTTATCGTTGGCTTTATACCGCGATAACGCGAGCTTCACGGAGAGTCTATTTGGTTAATCTGCCTAAACAATTTAAAGAATAAGCAAAATAGAAGAATTATTAGCAGAATTTTCTACTTTATTTAGCGGAAATAGATACTTTTGTGAATATAATGGGATTTTGAATAAAATGGATAACAAAGAAAAGTTTGAGTATCTGCTTGCGGATATTCGTAATTTGGAGACATTGGTGAATGAGTTAAGGCAAGAGGAGGTTCTTCCGGCATTGACGTTAAGCCATACTTGCAATTTGTCTTATTCTATCTTGGAAAAATTGAAGGCGATAGAAAATGAGCAATTGCAACAGCTGAATATTCATCTGGTTGAACAACAAGAGGAATTGAACCATTTGTCTGTTTTGTTGGAACAATACAAGGCTATGGTTGATACTTGCAAAAGGAACATTCAATCCGTCAAACAGAATTTGGAAGTTCCCGGACATCCCGTTTCCTCCCACCAACCGGAAAGCGATTCTGTATCCTGCACGAAAGAAGCATCTTTGCCGGCTACGGATGCTTCCGAACCGCAACAACCGTCGGCGCAAGAAACGACATTGATTCAAAATGGTGATGTCCCGTCGTCAGCTGGCCGATCTTCTTTCTCCGTTCCATCTAAATCAAGTATCTCATTGCATGATATATTGGAGAAAAAAAACTTGTCTGACTTTCGTAAAGCATTCAGCTTGAATGACCGTTTCCGTTTCAAAAGGGAGCTGTTCAAGGGCGATGAGAACGTGATGAATCAAGCCATATCCGCATTGAACGATATTCATACGTTACAGGATTCGTTGGAGTATGTCGAGACTCAATACCATTGGGATATGAAAGATGAAACGGTCCAGGATTTCATTAAATTGTTAGAGAAAAGGTTTATTTGATATAAGGGCGTTTATGGCAAAACTAACTGTTGTACCTACTCCGGTCGGTAACCTTGAAGATATGACGTTCCGAGCGATCCGGGCATTGAAAGAAGCGGACTTGGTGTTGGCTGAGGATACCCGTACGACCAGCGTGTTGTTCAAGCATTTTGACATACAAAACAAAATGCAGTCGCATCACAAGTTCAACGAACATAAGACGGTCGGGCAATTGGCCATGCGAATCAAAGCCGGCGAAAACATAGCACTGGTTTCTGATGCAGGAACGCCTGCAATCTCTGACCCTGGATTTATGCTCGTGAGGGAATGTGTGCGTCAAGGTGTCGAAGTGGAATGTCTGCCAGGTGCGACGGCATTCGTCCCCGCATTAGTTGCATCTGGCCTTCCGAATGAAAAGTTTTGCTTTGAGGGTTTCCTTCCGCAAAAGAAGGGGCGTCAGACCAGATTGCAAGAATTGGCGACGGAAAGTAGGACGATGATAATTTATGAATCACCGTTCCGTTTGGTGAAAACATTAGCGCAATTTATTGAATTTTTCGGGGCCGACAGAGAAATTGCCGTAGCAAGGGAAATATCTAAGATTCACGAGGAAATAACAAGAGGGACATTGGAGGAAGTGGTTAAACACTTTACCGAATGCGAACCCAAAGGGGAGATTGTCATTGTTTTGGCAGGTGCCAAACCCGTTAAAAAGGAAAAACGGGAAAGGGATGACAGGAATGAGAATGTTTAACAAACAAAAAGGAAAAGAAATGAAAAAGGTTTTAGTTGCATGTGTTTGTACGATTATGTTGGCATCTTGCGGCCAGCAGTCTGCTGAAACAAAGAAGCTTCAAGCTGAAAATGATTCTCTCAAGATTGAGAATGCAAAAGCAACAAGTGAGTTGAATGACATGTTGGCTACTTTGGATGATATAGAAGCCGGGTTCCAATCCATCCGTGAAGCGGAGAATTATCTCTCTGTACAGCAAAAAGCAGGCAACGAAATGACTCCTGAGCGGAAAGAACAAATCAAAGAGAACATGAAGATCGTTTCAGAAACTTTGAAGAAGAATCGCGAGCAGATTGCTGATTTGCAGAAGAAATTGAACCAAAGTGGGACGAAAAACAAATCTTTGCAGAAAATGATTGACAGGCTGTCTGACGAGTTGAATGAGAAGACGGCTCAGATTGTTGCTTTGCAGGAGGACTTGGCAAAGAAGAATGTCCGCATTCAGGAACTGGATGATATCGTTTCGGATCTGAATGAGAACGTGGAAGATTTGTCCACGGCAAATGCGGCACAGTCCGAGAAAATCGATGCGCAGGACAAGGCCTTGCATGCTGCTTATTATTGTTTTGGCACATCAAAGGAACTGAAAGCGCAAAACATCCTGACAAAGAAAGGTTTGTTTACTAAGACTAAAGTATTGCAGGACGGCTTTAATAAGGATTATTTCATTACGATTGATATCCGTGAAGTGACGGAGATTCCTTTGTTTGCCGCTAAGGCCAAATTGCGGTCAAACCACCCGGAAGGCTCTTATGAATTTGTGAAAGATGAAGACGGCAATGTAACTTTGAAAATCAATGACCTCGAATCTTTTTGGAGTTTGAGCAAATATCTTGTAATTGAAGTGGGATAATGGGCTACAAGTGCTTGTTTATAGATTTGGATGACACTTTGTGGGACACATACCATAACAATAAAGAATGCCTCAGGGATTTGTATGCCGAGTATGGTTTAGGCCGGCATTATGCTTCCTTTGAGGCTTTTTTTTCTGTTTACATGCCCAATAACATAGAACTTTGGGCAAGGTACAGGAGCGGTGATATTGATAAGCCGACCTTGATGGTCGAGCGTTTCAGAAGGGTTTTGCAACCGCTGGGGATTGTCGATGCTGGGGAAATCTTGAAGATGAATGATTGGTTCCTGAGAAAAACGACCTTGCAAAAGCGATTGATACCTGGCGCATTGGATTTGTTAAACTATCTGAAGTCCAAGTACCGGCTGTTCATTCTTTCGAATGGTTTCCGGGAGGTCCAATATCTTAAGCTGGAAAATTCGGGATTGGCTCCTTTTTTCGAACAGATGATTTTGTCTGAAGATGCCGAAGTGCCGAAGCCTCATAAGGGCATATTCGACTATGCTTTGAGAAATACGAACTCCGTGAGGGAAGAGTCTTTGATGATTGGAGACAGCTGGGACGCTGATATCCTTGGAGCAAAGAACGCTGGGATGGATGCTATTTGGTATAATCCCCAAAGTGAACGAGAACAAGGCTTTTCTCCATTGCATACAGTCCGTAATTTGATAGATATAAAACGTATATTATGATGAATAAGCCTTTTTTCTTGGCTCTTTCATGTTGCCGTTTTTGTATGCCGGACTGCCATGGGGAAGCAAAAAAGAGGGAACTTGTTTGGCGTTGTCTGGGCTGAATACTTACGGTGGTGCGCGAGATATGTCTCCGGTATTGACAGGAGGATTAAAAACAACATTTTATAAATTATTGTAATCATGAGAACATTAATCTTATCATTAGCTTTAGCTTGCATGGCAGGCATTGCGGATTTGGCAGCTCAAACCCGGCTGGTTACCCACCGCGGATATTGGGACTGTGAAGGTTCCGCCGAGAATTCGATAGCCTCGTTGAAGAAATCTAAGGATGTTAATGCTTATGGCTCTGAATTGGACGTGATTATCACTGCGGACGGTGTGCCTGTCGTCCATCATGATAGTGCGATTGAAGGAATCTTGATCGAGGAGGCCGATTATGACCAAATCAAAGACCGTAAACTATCCAATGGAGAGACACTCCCTACCTTGGAGGATTATTTACTGGCATTCAAGGAAATTCCCGACATGAAATTGGTATTGGAGATAAAACCTCACAAGCGAGTGGTCAATGAGGACAGGGCTGTCAATGCGGTGCTATATATGGTGGAAAGGCATCAACTGGAAGAAAGGGTGGACTATATTTCTTTCAGCATGAATATCTGCAAAGAATTGCGCCGCCGTGCCCCGTATGCTCCGGTGGCATATCTGAATGGCGATGTTTCGCCACGGGATTTGAAGCGTTTGGGGATGGACATGGACTATCATTATAAAGTATTTGACAAGAACCCGTCTTGGATCAAAGAGTCGAAAGATTTGGGAGTGAAAGTCAATGTATGGACGGTCAATGACCCGGCAATCATGCGATCGCTTGTCGAACAAGGTGTGGATTTCATCACGACGAACGCCCCGCTGGAATTGAATAAAATTCTGAAGCGTTAAGCATCTCTTCCAGCTAAACATTGTACCTTTGGCGGTTGTTACGAGAATGAACGTAAAGAGAAACGTTAATATGTTAGATATTGAAAATATAAGGAAGGATTTTCCGATTCTTTCCCATCGGGTATATGATAAACCGTTGGTCTATTTTGACAATGGGGCGACGACTCAGAAGCCTCGCTGCGTGGTTGAGAAGATAGCGTACGAGTACTATAATGTGAATGCGAACATACATCGGGGGGTTCATTTCTTGAGCCAGGAGGCTACGGAGGCTCATGAGGAGGCGCGCAAAACCGTACAGCGCTTTATCCATGCACGTTCATCGAATGAAATTGTATTTACGAGGGGGACGACGGAATCCATCAATTTGGTTGCTTCAAGCTTTACAGACGCATGCATGGCGGAAGGTGACGAGGTGATTGTTTCTGTCATGGAGCATCATTCCAATATCGTGCCCTGGCAAATACAGGCGGCCAAGAAAGGCATCGCTTTGCGCGTGATTCCTATGAATGAGAAGGGGGAGCTTTTGCTGGACGAATATGAAAAGTTGTTCTCCGAGAAGACACGGCTGGTCTCCGTTACTTATGTCTCGAATGTGCTGGGCACGATCAATCCGGTGAAAGAGATGATTCGCATGGCCCATGAACATGGAGTCCCCGTCCTTGTCGATGGGGCGCAATCGACTCCGCACATGAAAGTAGATGTCCAGGACTTGGATGCCGAGTTTTATGTCTTTTCGGGGCATAAAGTGTATGGGCCTACGGGCATCGGGGTGCTGTATGGGAAGGAAGAGTGGCTCGACAGGTTGCCTCCATACCAAGGCGGTGGCGAGATGATAGCTACTGTCTCTTTTGAAAAAACGGTATTCAACGAACTGCCGTTCAAGTTTGAAGCAGGTACGCCCGATTATGTAGGCAGCACGGCCCTTGCGGAAGCTCTCCGATATGTGGAACGCATAGGTCTGGACAATATTGCGGATTACGAGCAAGGACTGCTTTCTTATGCGACGCGGAAGCTTCAGGCTATAGAAGGCATGCGCATATTTGGCAATGCGGCTGAAAAAGGTGCTGTCATTTCCTTTTTGGTCGGCAACATCCATCATTATGACATGGGCATGCTGCTTGACCGTCTGGGCATCGCCGTCCGCACGGGGCATCATTGCGCCCAGCCTCTCATGCACGCCTTGGGCATAGAAGGCACTGTCCGTGCTTCGTTCTCTTTTTATAATACAGAAGAGGAAATCGATATTTTGGTGGCAGGAATTGAACGGGTCCGAAAGATGTTTTAACGCCCGGTGGTCGGGACGGAGAAACTCTCTTCATAGTCGTCCCCGCCTTTCCCTGTGTCCAGCCGTATGGTATATTGGGCTTCTCCGGATCTCAATTTGGGAGAGGCCCATAGTTTCACCTGGTACCGGATGGTCTCCCCTGGCACGATGTCGCGGACGGAAAGAGGTTGCGACTGTTTGATGTATTGGGTGTTTTTCCCCGGCTTCAGCTCCGGAGTGAGCGATTGGATGGTGATGTGCCCGTCGTTCTTGATGATGAATGTCAAAGAACAACGCTCGTCGGGGTCGATTCGCCTATTCCCGTTTTCATCTTCCAGTATGATGTCCGTTATGCCGAGTCCGCCATAAGACGGCGAATAGCCATGGCTTTCGGATGCAGTCTTGTCGTTGGGATATCTTTGGCGTTCGATGTTGGGATTGGTCACGGCGGCTCCGATGACGCTGCCGGTTACTCCTCCTACGACCGAACCAATCATCGATCCGTCCCATCCACCTATGCGGTCTCCGACGATCGAGCCTGTGAGGCTGCCGATCATGTTCCCGGTTTCCATAGCGAATAACTGTCTGTTTTCCGGACTCATCGTGCCGCATCCGTTCAATATCGGTAAGGAGCAAAGCCCTATTCCTGCCATAATAAGTTGTTTCTTCATCATCAAATCGTGTTTATACTGTCGTTATAACAACAAACGGCAACGTTGTGTTGATTTTATTCCAGTTCTGTCCTGCAAAAATAATAATAATGACGAGAATGCGTTTTCCTTGTTTGATGAAAAAATGAAGGAAGCCGATAAAAGAAATGGCCGTGGCCATTGGGATGAAAGATAGTAACCATTTCCCATGAACCCCTTGACTGTTTCCTCTTTTCATAGCATCCGAAAAAAGCCGGGAATCCCAATAAAAGCCCTCTCCGTCCTTGTTATCAATTTTTACATCGGCGAATAATGCGGTAGTCAAGAAAAATGCCTATATTTGTTAGCTAAATTTGAAGAAAGATTATAACTGATTTAAACTAAATAGACTCATGAGTGAAGAAAAGAAGAATACGTCGTCGGAATATTCTGCGGACAGTATTCAGGTACTTGAAGGGTTAGAGGCTGTGCGCAAAAGACCTGCGATGTATATCGGTGACATTAGCGAGAAAGGTCTCCATCATCTGGTATACGAGGTCGTGGATAATTCAATCGATGAAGCCCTCGCCGGTTATTGTACCCATATTGAAGTGGTAATAAATGAAGACAACTCGATAGTCGTGACGGACAATGGTCGTGGCATTCCGGTTGATATTCATGAGAAAGAAGGTAAATCAGCCCTTGAAGTCGTATTGACCGTATTGCATGCGGGCGGTAAGTTCGACAAAGGAACTTATAAAGTTTCTGGCGGTCTGCACGGCGTAGGCGTGTCTTGTGTGAATGCCCTTTCTACTTATTTGAAAGCCGAGGTGCGGAGGAACGGACATGTTTACATGCAAGAGTTCTCTTGCGGCAAGCCATTGCATGATGTGGAGATGGTGGGCGATGCGGATTCCACCGGTACGACTATCACGTTTAAACCAGATGCTTCAATTTTCACGACGACCGAATATAAGTACGACACCTTGGCCGCTCGTTTGCGCGAACTGGCATTTTTGAATGCAGGCATTACATTGCAATTGACCGACAGGCGGGTCAGGAGGGAAGATGGTTCGTTCAAGAACGAGATATTCTACTCTAAAGAAGGGCTGAAGGAGTTCGTCCGTTACATCGACAGGTCAAAGGAGGCTTTGATACCGGATGTGATACATATCGTGACAGAGAAGCAAGGTGTGCCGGTCGAGGTGGCAATGACATACAATACTTCTTACAATGAAAGCGTCTTTTCATACGTGAATGACATCAATACCATCGAAGGCGGCACGCACGTCGCGGGTTTCCGCCGTGCACTGACCCGTACATTGAAAAAATATGCGGAAGACTCCAAACTGTTGGAGAAAGCCAAAGTGGAAATCCAAGGCGACGACTTCCGTGAAGGCTTGACGGCGGTCATTTCCATCAAGGTGGCAGAACCCCAATTCGAGGGGCAGACAAAAACCAAATTAGGAAACAACGAAGTGACGGGCGCCGTGGACATGGCAGTTGGCGAAGCGCTGGGCAACTATTTGGAAGAGCATCCGAAAGAAGCTAAGGTCATCGTGGAAAAAGTAATCCTGGCTGCTTCGGCTCGGCAAGCGGCACGCAAAGCTAGGGAGCAGGTGTTGCGCAAATCGCCTATGAGCGGAGGAGGCCTCCCCGGGAAGTTGGCGGATTGCAAGTCGAAAGATGCTTCTATTTGTGAATTGTTCTTGGTCGAGGGTGATTCTGCCGGTGGTACGGCCAAGCAGGGACGTAATAGCTTGTATCAGGCCATCCTGCCATTGAGGGGCAAAATCTTGAACGTGGAGAAGGCCATGGACCATAAGGTCTTTGAGAGTGAGGAGATCCAAAATATTTTCAGGGCATTGGGCGTGACCATCGGGACGGAAGAGGATCCTAAGGCTTTGAATTTGGACAAGCTCCGTTACCATAAAGTGATAATCATGACCGATGCCGACGTGGATGGTAGCCATATCGCCACATTGATTTTGACATTCTTTTTCCGCCGTATGCGTGCTTTGATAGAGAACGGCTATGTTTATTTGGCAACCCCTCCTTTGTATCTTTGTTCCAAAGGGAAAGAAAAAGAGTATTGTTGGACGGATCAACAGCGCCAGAGTTTTATCTTCAGGTACGGTGGCGGAGACGAAAGGCAAATATCTACCCAGCGTTACAAAGGTCTCGGCGAAATGAACGAGGTGCAATTGTGGGAAACTACAATGGATCCGGAAAACCGAATCTTGAAACAGATAACCATAGACAATGCCGCCCAAGCCGATCAAATATTCTCAATGTTGATGGGCGAGGACGTTGGGCCACGCCGTGAATTTATTGAGGAAAATGCGACATACGCCAACATTGATGCATAAACGGAAATGACCTCTTCTTTCGACATAGACGAACTGTTCAAGAGCGTAGACTCGTTCCTTTTAAAGGAAGAATCTCCCCGGATCGGAGTTTCCGCCAATTACCGGGAGGGGCAGTCTTGTGTGGCGGAGCCATACGTGCAGGCTGTCGTTCAGGCTGGCGGTGCACCGGTTATCATCCCGGTCATGCATGATTTGCAATCCCTTTCTTCGGTTGTGGAGGATTTGGATGGATTGTTGATGACAGGGGGAGGGGACATCAATCCTTTGTTCCTGAAGGAAGAGCCGATTCCCGCTTTGCAAGATGTGAATACGTCACGAGATTTTTATGACCTGAGTTTGATTCGTCTGGCTATGAACAGGCAGCTTCCTATCATGGGGATATGCAGGGGGCATCAAATATTGAACGCTGCTTTTGGTGGTACTTTGATGCAAGATATATACGCGCAGGCAAACAGGCCTTTGGTGAAACATAGCCAAAAGATGGATAAAAAGGAAGTTTCCCATACTGTCCGTTTGAAAGATGGGAGAATAATAGCAGTCAATTCTTTCCATCATCAGGCCGTGGATACGCTTGCTCCTGAATTCGAGGAATTTGCTGTCGCCACGGATGGAATCAACGAAGGCGTTCATCATGTTGAGAGGGACGTATTCGGAGTACAGTGGCATCCCGAAGCGTTAGCTGTGAATGGCGATGCGGAAGCTCAGGAACTTTTCGGTCGCTTTATCCGTTCAGCGAAACTGTTTCGGCAAGCGAAACAGATCCACCAGCATATCATTACGCTTGACTCCCATACCGATACGCCCATGATATTCCCGGGTAAGTTTGACATAGGGAAAAAAGAAGGAGGGAAAGTGAACCTTTGTTACATGGAGGAGGGGCATATCGATGCCGTCTGCATGGTCGCATACATACCTCAGGGCAATCGAGACAAGGATTCGTCGCTTGCCGCCACTGATTATGCATTGGAAAGATTGGCGGAGGTAAAGAGGCAGGAGCTGCTGTATCCGACCCGTATGGGCATTGCCAGAACGCCTGATGAAATCCGCCAACTTAAGCGGGCTGGAAAGAAGGCTGTTCTTTTGGGTGTGGAGAACGGATATGCCATCGGCAAGGATTTATCCAATATCGCAAGGTTCAAAGATGAAGGCGTTGTTTACATAACGCTTTGCCATAACGGGGATAATGATATTTGTGATTCCGCCAAAGGTAAAGGCGAATGGGGGGGGTTGAGCCCGTTTGGCAAAGAAGTGATCCGGGAGATGAATCGGACGGGAATCATGGTGGACATATCCCATGCGGCGGACCAAACGGTCTTCCAGGCTTTGGAGCATAGTGAATACCCGATTATCGCATCTCATTCTTCCGCTCGTGCTTTGTGCAACCACCCGCGGAACCTGTCAGACGAGCAACTAAAAGCGATAGCACTGAAAGGTGGTGTCGTGCAGGTATGTTTATATAAAGGATTTATCAATGCTGATGAAGAGAAAGCATCATTAAGCGATGCTGTGAAGCATATCAACTACATGGTGGATTTGATGGGAATCGATCATGTGGGGATTGGTTCGGATTTTGACGGGGATGGCGAATTGATTGGTTGCCGTGCCACGAATGAATTAATAAATATAACTGTAAAATTACTGGAGCAAGGGTATACGGAAGCTGACTTATGCAAGTTATGGGGCGGGAACTTTTTACGTGTCATGCAACAGGTTCAGTCTGCCTCTGTGAATCCTTCCTGATAAAAGCTAATAGATTGTATGTTTCGATTTGTTTATTTATTTGCAGCAACGGTTCTTTTCTCGTGTGGCAATAAGCCAGCACAAGAGAATTCAACCACATCAACGACGGTCGAAGCTTCAACGGTTTCGGTTCAAGTTCCGACTTTTGATGCGGATAGTGCCTATTCTTTTGTTGAACGGCAGGTGAATTTCGGGCCTCGCGTCCCGAATACGGCGGCTCATAAAGCATGTGGGAATTATTTGGTTTGCGAGTTGAAACGGAGGGGAGCCGAAGTTTACCAGCAGAATATGACACTTTCTGCTTATGATAAGACAGCTTTGGAGTCATTGAATGTCATCGGTTCCTTTAATCCTGAAAATCAAAAAAGGATATTGTTGTTTGCTCATTGGGATTCGCGCCCTTATGCGGACCATGACCCGAATCCGACTAAATACAAAACGCCTATCGATGGCGCGGATGATGGTGCCAGCGGGGTCGGGGTTCTATTGGAAGTTGCCAGGCAGTTGAGCCTTAAAAGCCCGGAGGTGGGTATAGATATTGTTTTTTTTGATGCGGAAGATTACGGAACTCCCGAATTTGTGGATAAATATATACCTGATACTTGGTGTTTGGGTTCGCAGTTTTGGGCGAAAAATCCCCATGTTCCCAACTATAAAGCGGACTTTGGTATTCTACTGGATATGGTGGGAGCAAAGGATGCTACTTTCTATAAAGAATATACCTCTATGCGATATGCTGCCCGATACGTGGATTTGGTATGGAGCACGGCTCGTAATTTAGGGTATGGGAAGTATTTTATCCAAGCCGACGGAAACGCCATAACCGATGACCATCAGTATGTGATAAGTGGGAGGGGGATTCCCTGCTTGGACATCATTCATACCAATCCCAAGGCTGATACGGGATTCGGCAACCATTGGCATACGCTCAACGATACAATGGAGAATATAGACCGTGCTACCTTAAAGGCGGTCGGGCAGACAATATTGGAAATAATTTATAAGTATTGATAAGAGTCATGACGATTAATGAGATTCAAGACAGCGTAATCGATGAATTTTCCGCATTCGATGATTGGATGGACAAGTATGCGTTGTTGATTGATTTGGGCAATAGTTTGCCTGTTTTGGATGAAAAATATAAGACGGAAAGCAATTTGATTGAAGGGTGTCAAAGTAGGGTATGGCTTCAAGCCGACTATGTTGATGGTAAAATCATCTTTAAAGGTGATAGCGATGCTGTGATAGTAAAAGGCATCGTTTCCTTGTTAATCAAAGTGTTGTCGGAGCATACCCCTCAGGAAATCTTGGACGCAGACCTATATTTTATCGAAAGGATAGGGCTGAAAGAGCATCTTTCGCCTACTCGATCGAATGGTTTGGTTGCGATGGTAAAGCAGATGCGCCTATATGCAGTGGCTTTCCGGGCTAAGGAGAAAGAGGAAGCTTAATGGTGGAATCCGGATTTGTCTCTGGCTTTTTCCATCATTAGCAAAATGGGGCATTTTGAAGGTTCATGATAAAGAATCGGCCTTCAAGATGCTTTTATTGTAATTCCTTGTCTTCATTCGTTCTTGTTTGAATGGGAAACCTTGTTTTTTATTCTGATTACGGTAAAAGAATAAGCCGGCAATAAGCATTCGAAATTGTCGGACACGGTAATTGTATTTTCCTTTGGCAACGGTTTGTCTGCGAGTTTGCCTGTTAAAACGGTCCTTTGGGCGATCGTTTGCATCTTGTCTGCGCCCGGTAGGGAAATGGTTGAACTTATTTCAACAGGAAGAAGATTGACTAATTTGACAATGATGTCTCCACTTGCCTTGTCCCTGACAATGGAGGAGCCAAAACGCTTTTGTACGGCTTCTTCCTTGTTGTCCAGTCTGACTTGAGCAGGCAGGTATTCGTCTCCTGAATTTTCCCCATAAAGTTTTTGCACGTAGTACCCCGTTGTAGGTTTTATTTCCCTATTGTTGAAATAAATCAGGTCCGGATTCCAATTCTTATGTCCTTCTTTGGCAAGCAGGGGGGCGTACGAACTCATCTCTACGATATCCCCGTTCCGTTCCAATGCAGTTAAATATAATGCCTCGGTCAATGCTGTTTCCAGATTTGCCTCCCTGTCAGGAAGATGAGTGGCATATTCGCCCAAATATACCTTGGTTTTCTTGGAGCGGTCATACTTGTCGTAAAAGTCTTGATTGTGAAGGAACCACCCGGGTGTCTGATAGTAATGTTCATCGACCAACGGAATGCCTAACTTGTCTGCTAACTTCCATCCTTCCGTATAGTCAGTACCTTCATTAAACGGGCCGACTGTACCCACCACCGTTATTTCCGGGTGCTTCTCTTTGATGGCATTGAAGATAAGAGTGAACCGTTCAATAAAGACATCCGATATGAGGTCTTCATTGCCAATACCTATATATTTCAAGTTGAAGGGCTTTGGATGTCCGGCATCTGCACGGGCCTTCCCCCATTTGGTATGCTTGGCATCTCCGTTTGCCCATTCGATCAAATCGAGAATGTCTTGGATGTACGCTTGCATTTCGTCCATGGGGATCCCGCCTTGTTGCCCTCCGCGCAAATTCCCTTGGCTTGCCGAGTTTTGGCATGGGACACCTGCGGCAAGGACAGGCAACGGCTCCGCTTGAATATCTTCACAGAATTGGAAATACTCGAAATAGCCCAGTCCCTTAGTCTGATGGTATCCCCAAAGGTTGCGTTGCGGCTTCCTGGCTTCCAATGGGCCGATGGTCTCTTTCCACTTGTATATGTTGTGCAATCCATCCCCATGGGCGACACATCCGCCCGGGAAGCGGACGAATTTGGGATGGATGTCCTCAATGACTTGGGCCAAGTCCGCGCGAAGCCCATTCTTCCGCCCTTTGAAAGTCTTCTCGGGGAATAGCGAAACCATGTCTAAATGGATTGTTCCCGTTTTTTGTGGAATGATTTCAAGATGGGTATCTGCTGTTCTTGAGGCGGTTATCACCGACTTATATTGCTTCCACTTTTGTGAGGATATTAGTAGGGACGCTTCACCGCAAACTGATCCGTCATTGTCTACTAATCTTATGGTTAAGCGGTTATTTCCGCCTTTCGGAGTACGGGCAAAAATGGAAAAATCATATCGCTCGCCTGCATTGATGGCGATGCCGTCAAATCCTGCATTACATAGTTTGCCTCCATCTTCTTCTATGTCCAGCACAGCATAATGGGGATTATTGGCATGAAGGGGGCGTACTGAATCTATGCCGAAGGACAGCTGGTTCCCTTGCGATGTCCATGAATGTCTGCTGTTCCATTCTGGCTTGCCTTCCTGGTCGGAAGGTGTGTATTCGAAATCCCTGTTTTGGACAAGTTCGGCATAGAGTCCGCCATCGGCTGCATAACTGATGTCCTCGAAGAAGATGCCCAACAGCATGTCGCTGATTTTCTTGCTATTTCCCGGCATGGCAGTAATCTTTGCTTTTACTGGTTTCAGTCCAGCGAATCGAACATTGTCGTCTATGGAGCGTTCATTGTATTGCTGGTTCCGGTATTGGTTCCATCCGTAATTCTGGATGAGCTTGTCTGCCACCTTCCAAGCCACTCGGTTGATGCTTCCTTTCTGTTTTTCTCCACCGATGGTGGCATTAACCCTTATCCCTTCAAAATCGTTAGTGCGGCGAGGATATTTTTGGCTGCTCCAGTATATCAAGTCTTTGGAATAAGCTTGTCCGAAACCCTCTGTGTCGTTCAACATCCATGTGCATAGCCAGCTCCCGTCGGACATTTGCTTCAAAT
>CALBYC010000181.1 GCA_937890135.1 uncultured Parabacteroides sp. | reverse complement strand
CGTTATACGCATTCTAAAATGATATGCATTACGGGTAGTAATGGAAAGACAACAACGACATTGCTGACTCATCATATCTTGACAGAAGCAGGCATCGACGCGGGCTTGGCCGGGAACGTGGGCAACAGTCTGGCCTTGCAGGTGGCAGAATCGCCCCATGCCGTATATGTAATCGAATTGAGCAGCTTCCAATTGGATAACATGTATGATTTCAAGGCGGACATAGCGGTTTTGTTGAATATCACACCTGATCACTTGGACCGGTATAACTATGAGATGCAAAACTATGTGGATGCTAAATTCCGTATCGTTCAGAACCAGACAAAAGAGGATGCCTTCATCTTTTGGAACGACGATCCCGTCATACAACGTGAGATAAAGAAGCGGAATATAGAATCGACGTTTTATCCCTTTGCCGAGACGCATGAGGAAAATGTAAAAGGATATGTGGAAAACAACAATATAGTAGTGGAAACAGAAAACGGTACATTCAGAATGGAAGAAGATTTATTGGCTTTGATGGGCAAGCATAATTTGTATAATTCTTTGGCCGCCACGATTACAGCCAAGATTATGGATTTACAGGATGATAAAATCAGGGCTTCTTTGATGGGATTCACTGGTGTCGAACATCGTCTGGAAAAGGTGGCGCGTGTCAAGGGGGTAGATTATATCAATGATTCCAAAGCGACCAATGTCAATTCTTGCTGGTATGCCTTGCAATCGATGACTACTCCGGTCGTGCTGATTTTGGGCGGCACAGATAAAGGTAATGATTATAGCGAAATCGAAGAATTGGTGAAGGAGAAGGTTCATTCCTTGATATTCTTGGGAATTGACAACAATAAGCTGCATGGCTTTTTTGATGGGAAAGTTCCTCAAATAGAGGATGCACGTTCCATGCAGGAAGCGGTAGAGAAAGCTTATAAGATGGCCCATAAGGGGGATACGGTGTTGCTGTCTCCTTGCTGTGCCAGTTTCGATCTTTTTACTTGCTACGAGGACAGGGGAGACCAGTTTAAATCGTGTGTCAGGAACTTGTGATGGATTAGATTATGGAGTTGGCGAGGAGATTATTTAAAGGAGATAGGGTTATTTGGATTATCTTTATGATATTATGCCTTGTCTCCCTCGTTGAGGTATATAGCGCAACCAGCACGCTTGCTTACAAGAGTGAGAATTATTGGGAGCCTATTGTCCGTCATGCTGTCCTTTTGGCGTTTGGCGCCATATGTGTCTTGATATTCCTCAACATACCGGATAAGTATTATCGATGGTTGGGGTTGGCTTTGCCTTTGGCCATATTGCTATTGGCCGTGACTCCATATATCGGTGTGGTCATCAATGGAGAGCCCCGTTGGATTTCTATATTTGGAATCACTTTCCAACCGTCAGAAGTGGCAAAATTGTGTTCTGTTTGTTTTATGGCTCATATCTTGAGCAAGAAGGATGTAATCGGGGATTTGAAGACATTGAAAATAATAGTCGGGTTTGTAGGTGTGACTGTCCTTTTCATATTTGTAAACAACGGTTCAACCGCCTTTCTGTTGTACGTCATCATGTTGATGATGTTGTACATAGGGCGTATATCGCTTAAATACATACTCCGTTTGCTTGCCATCCCCATGTTGGTGGGCATGGTAGCCGCAGCGACTCTTTATATCATGCCTGAATCGGCAATGAACTATATGCCCGATAGGGCTGTCACTTGGAAACACCGCATAGAACGTTTTTTTGTGGATGACAGGTTGGACTCTTCCGGGAAACAGATGTCCTTGACGAATGCACAGAACAAACATTATCAGGAAGACTTGGCGAAAATTGCCATCGCTACCGGTGGGGTTTTGGGAAAATTCCCCGGGCATGGGCAGATGCGCGATTCACTTCCGCAGGCTTTTTCCGATTTTATTTATGCCATTATCATAGAGGAGATGGGACTTGTCGGAGGAGTCTGCGTACTTTTCTTGTATATCGTATTGCTCCTGCGGGTTCGTGTGATAGCCAAGCGGTGTGACAAGTTATTCCCAAAGTATTTGATATTAGGCTGTGCTTTGATGCTGGTGACGCAGGCTTTAATCAATATGGCTGTGGCTGTTGGGGCTTTCCCTGTCACGGGACAACCGTTACCTCTGATTAGCCGTGGAGGAACATCTAACGTCATCAGTTGCCTTTATATCGGCATCATATTGAGTGTAAGCCGATTTTCCGCAAACATAGGAAACGAGGAGGATGATTATCCGGAAGAAACATCCAAAGCTGAGAACGATGATGTAACATCTTTGCCTGGAGTGAGCAAAGAAGAAATCGATAACTGGGTACCGGATTCTCCGTCTTCAAAACAGACGATGCCTGCGCCACCACCACAAGGCTGAACCATTTGGCCTCATCCATTTTACCCTGACGTTGGACGGATAGAGTATGGGACAGGTATAAAACAAATAGAGGCTGTCTCACGACAACCCCTAAATCAACTTTGTTAACCTTAAATCTAATACTATTATGAAAAAACCACGTTGCAAAAATACATGCTATGTGCTCATTTGTCAATACTTTTGATATTAAAATTCGTTTTTGTGATGATAAAAGATATTAAACAACCATGCGTGGTAGTGATATTGACAAATTATAAATGCTGTATGACAGGTCTTTGTGAGTGAATGCTCAAAGAAAGGATTGAATGCAGCGGATTAATCAAATATGAATGAACTATCGTGTATTCTGAAAATTATCATGTAAATTTGTCCGAAAATTATAGAAACATGAAGCATATACATACTTTATTATTTGTCTTAGTATGGATGGGGCTGCTGGCATTGAGTGGTTGCCAAAACGAGCAGGAAGAGCGTCTCATATCCGTTACGATTGAACCTCAACGTTATTTTGTGGAAAAGATAGCAGGTGGACGTTTCCAAGTCAATACGGTAACGCCGGTCGGTCAAAGCCCGGAGACGTATGATCCAGCCCCTCAGCAGATGATGCGGATAGGAAACAGCATGGCCTACTTTAAAATCGGTTACATAGGATTCGAACTGGCTTGGATGAAAACGATAGAAGCGCAGAACCCCGATATGAAAGTGTATGATTTGTCTAAAGGCATGAATTTAATTGAAAGCCATGAGGATGAGCAGCCTCATGAAGGTCATGCGCACCATCATGGGATGATAGATCCCCACATTTGGACTTCAATAACCGGAGCGAAAGTGATGATTCAAAATATTGCAGACGCTTTGGTGGAACTCGATCCGGAAAACCGTGCCTTATATGCGCAAAATTATGAGCAAACTTTGTCGGAGATAGAAGCCGTAAGGAGAGAGATGGAACAGATTTTGCAACCCGTCCGAGGAACGTCTTTCATCATCTATCATCCTGCCCTGACCTATTTTGCGAGGGAATTTGGGTTAAACCAACTTTGTATCGAGTTGGACGGAAAAGAACCTTCCCCCGCTCAGTTGAAAAACCTGATAGAGGTGGCACATCATTCGGGCGCAAAAATAGTTTTTGTCCAGCAAGAGTTTGATAAGAAGAATGCCGAATTAATTGCGGAAGAGACAGGATGCAAGTTGGTCCGGATAAATCCGTTGTCATACAATTGGAAGGAAGAGATGATGAATTTAGCAAAAATCTTGGCGGACGGGAAATGAATAAATTGATAGAACTGCAAAATGTGACGGCCGGATATGACCACAAGGTGGTACTCAAACAAGTCTCTGACAATTTGGGAAGATGATTTTTTAGGCATAATTGGTCCGAATGGAGGTGGAAAGACAACTCTTTTGAGGGTTATATTGGGTTTGTTGCAGCCTATGGAAGGAACTGTCCGTTTCTTTGAGAATGACCAGCCTGTAGAAAGACTGAAAATAGGTTATTTGCCCCAAATGAGCAATATAGACAGGCGTTTCCCCATTTCCGTACAAGAGGTGATAGCTTCGGGACTTGCCTCGGAAAAACCCCTTTTTCGTAATTACCGCCCTGAACAGTTGCAACGCATCGACGAGGTTGTGAACCAAATGGGACTGGCGGATTTGCGTCGCCGTTCCATTGCAGAGCTTTCCGGAGGACAGTTGCAACGTGTATTATTAGGCCGATCCATCGTTTCTCGGCCACGGGTGTTGATATTGGATGAACCGAACTCGTATGTGGATAAACGATTTGAATCCAAATTTTATCAGTTGCTGACGGAAATCAACCGAGAAAGTGCAATCATATTGGTGTCGCATGACATAGGAACCGTTTTGTCAATGGTGAAAAATATAGCATGTGTGAATGAAACGTTGCATTATCATTCCGGTTCTAATGTATCCGCCGACTGGTTAGGGGAAAAATATGCTTGTCCGATTGATTTAATAGGACATGGTAATTTACCGCACCGGGTTTTAAAGACGCATGAACATGATTAGTCTATTGAATATGACGCCGGCTTTCATGGCTTTGCCCGAGATGGGTTTCATCGTGGGTGTTGCCGTCATTTTGTTTGGATGCAAGGCCGTTTCTCAAAATCCATTCATCAGCCGGGGGCAGAAGGCGCTTTGGATGCTAACAATTATTGTCCTTAATTGGGTCGGGCTACTTTGGTATTACTATTTGTTTTATATAAAAGACAATAAGAAATGAAGCGGAAGAGAATAATTATAACGGGCGCAAGCGGATTTATAGGCCATCATTTGGTGAATGAAGCATTGAATAGGGGCATGGAAGTCTGGGCAGGCATCCGAAAAACCAGCCGTCTGGACTTTTTGGATGAGAAAAAGACGAATTTTATCTATTTGGATTATAGCGATGAGGGAAAATTAGCTCTGCAGTTGACCGAGTTTGAGGCGGAAAATGGACATATAGACTATGTAATCCACAATGCGGGCATAACCAAGACTTATGATAAATCAAAGTTTTATGAGGTGAATGCAGAAAATACGCGTCGTTTCATAAACGCTTTGGCAAAGAGCTGTTCCATCGAGAAGTTTATGTTGATGAGCAGCTTGAGCACGTATGGCCCTGGAGATGAAGTGAACTTCACGCCGATACGTTTGGACGACCCGCAGAATCCTAATACCGAATATGGGAAAAGCAAATTGTTGGCGGAGAAATATGTGAAAGGGCAGCAAGCTTTTCCATATGTGATTCTTCGCCCGACAGGAGTTTATGGTCCAGCTGATGAGGATTATTTGCAAGAGTTCAAATGCGTACAGGCCGGCTATGACTTGGCTGTTGGAAAAACAGAACAGCGATTGACATTTATCTACGCTTTGGATCTGGCACGTGTCGCTTTGGATGCCATGGAAAAGGAGACGTTGCGTAATAAGGAATATATTGTGGCGGATGGGGACGTGCATACGGATACGGAGTTCGCAACATTGATTGCAAAGGTCGAACAGCGTAAGAACGTTCACCATTTCCGTGTGCCATTGCCTTTGGTGTATGCTATGTGTACGGCATCTGAATGGTTTGGCAAACTGTTCCATAAAAGCATGACATTGAATACCGACAAGTACCAGATACTGAAGCAACGCAATTGGATATGTGATACAACCCCTATCCGGCAAGACTTGGACTTTAAGGCTCTATACACATTGGAAAAAGGGCTGGAAGAGGTAGTAGAATGGTATAGGCAACATCGTTGGCTTTAGGCGGCTTGAATTATAAAAGCCGTCCGCTATGCCCAAACAAATAAATAATTATCTTTGTATTTAGAAAATAAAGAAATCAAGATATGGAAAAAAAGTTTAAGCGAACTTTAATAACTACGGCTTTGCCGTATGCAAATGGACCGGTTCATATCGGCCATCTGGCTGGTGTGTATGTGCCTGCAGATATTTATGCGCGCTATTTACGCCTGAAGGGTGAGGAAGTGATCATGATAGGAGGTTCGGACGAACATGGGGTGCCTATCACCATCCGTGCGCGAAAAGAGGGCATAACACCTCAAGACGTGGTAGACAGATACCATAACATCATCAAAAAGTCGTTTGAGGATTTCGGTATTTCATTCGATATTTATTCTCGTACGACTTCTGAAATCCACCGTCAGGTCGCTTCTGATTTTTTCCGTACTTTGTATGACAAAGGAGAGTTCATAGAAAAAACAAGCGAACAGTATTATGACGAGGAAGCGCATCAATTTTTGGCAGATCGATACATTATAGGCACTTGTCCCCATTGCGGCAATGAACATGCATACGGAGACCAGTGTGAAGCTTGTGGAACGTCCTTGAGCCCTACGGACTTGATTAATCCTAAATCCGCTATTAGCGGCAGTAAGCCGGTGATGAGGAAGACGAAGCATTGGTATTTACCTTTGGACAAATGGGAACCGTTCTTGCGCCATTGGATTTTGGATGAACATAAAGAATGGAAACCAAATGTATATGGGCAGTGTAAAAGTTGGCTCGACATGGGTTTGCAGCCGCGTGCGGTGAGCCGTGATTTGGATTGGGGCATCCCGGTTCCCGTGGAAGGAGCAGAAGGCAAAGTGCTGTATGTTTGGTTTGACGCACCTATCGGGTATATTTCCAATACGAAAGAGCTGTTGCCTGATAGTTGGGAAAAATGGTGGAAAGACCCCGAGACGCGTCTGATTCATTTCATCGGCAAGGATAATATCGTGTTTCATTGCATCGTTTTCCCATCCATGTTAAAGGCCGAGGGCTCTTTCATTCTTCCTGACAACGTGCCGGCCAATGAATTTTTGAATTTGGAAGGAGATAAAATTTCCACTTCTCGCAATTGGGCAGTGTGGCTGAATGAATATCTGGTGGATATGCCTGGCAAGCAAGATGTGCTGCGTTATGTGTTGACTGCCAATGCGCCAGAGACGAAGGACAATGATTTCACATGGAAGGATTTTCAGGCACGCAACAATAATGAATTGGTTGCCATTTTAGGAAACTTCGTCAATCGGGCCTTGGTGTTGACTAACAAATATTTTGAGGGCAAAGTCCCTGCTGCCGGAGAATTGACCGAGTATGACCGCCAGACACTGAAAGATTTTGAGAATGTCAAGGAAAATGTGGAGCGTCTGCTGGATACATTCCATTTCCGTGATGCTCAGAAGGAGGCAATGAATTTGGCCCGCATAGGAAATAAATACTTGGCAGATACAGAACCTTGGAAATTGGCAAAAACGGACATGGAACGTGTGGCTACGATCATGAACGTCGCTTTGCAAATCACAGCAAACCTGGCGATTGTTTTTGAACCGTTCTTGCCGTTCAGCATGGAGAAATTGAACAAGATGTTGAATGTGCAGCCATTAGGATGGGCTCGTTTGGGTTCGACAGATCTTTTGGAAGCAGGTCATGAACTGGGCAAGGCAGAGTTGTTATTCGAGAAAATTGAAGATGATGTCATCAATACTCAGGTAGAAAAGCTATTAGCTACCAAAAAAGCGAACGAAGAAGCTAACTATAAAGCAAAACCGGTCCGGGAAAATGTCGCTTTTGACGACTTTACGAAATTGGATATCCGTGTCGGGACCGTATTGGAATGCACGAAAGTGCCAAAAGCAGACAAATTGCTGCAATTCCGTATCGATGATGGATTAGAGAAGCGTACCATTGTTTCCGGGATAGCTCATTATTACAAGCCGGAAGAGCTGGTGGGCAAGCAGGTTTGCTTTATCGCCAATCTGGCTCCACGTAAATTGAAAGGAATCGTATCAGAAGGCATGATTTTGTCTGCTGAAAATTTTGATGGGAACTTGTCGGTCATTACCCCTCAAAGAGCAGTAAAACCGGGCAGTGAAGTTAAGTAAAGCGATGGGTACTATCCAGATGGTTGACTTGCACAGGCAATATTCACGGCTGAAGGCCGAGATAGATGCCGCCATGCAAGAGGTAGTCGAATCAACGGCATTCATCAATGGTCCGCAGGTGGGAGCTTTTGCTTCCCATCTGGCGGAATACATGCATGTTCCTCATGTCGTACCCTGCGGAAATGGAACCGATGCTTTGCTAGTCGCCTTGATGTCATTGGGCTTGAAGCCGGGAGATGAGGTGATTGTTCCTTCATTTAGTTATGTGGCGGCAGCAGAGATGGTGGCTTTGTTGGGCTTGATTCCGGTTTGGCTGGACGTGGATGAACGGACATTCAACCTGAACCCATGGCAGATCGAATCTGCCGTTTCGCCGAAAACTCGCGCTATTATTGTGGTGCATCTTTTCGGACAGTGTTGTGATATGGAGGAAGTATGCAAGATTGCGGAACAGAATCACTTGTTCGTCATAGAGGACAATGCACAGTCGTTAGGAGCTGAAGTGATATATTCAGATGGAAACCGACTAAAGGCTGGAACAATCGGACAAATCGGAACTACTTCTTTTTTCCCTTCAAAACCATTAGCTTGCTTTGGGGATGGCGGAGCTTTGATGACCTCGGACGATTGGTTATCCACACGGATAAAAATGGTGGCTAATCATGGTCAACAAGTTAAGTACCAGCATAAAATAGTCGGGGTTAATTCTCGTTTGGATACATTGCAGGCGGCTGTCCTGAATGCTAAATTACCGCATCTGGAAGAGTTTGCCGCGTCCCGACGGAAAGTAGCAAGGCGATATGACGAGGCGTTTGGCAATGACGAAAGGTGGACGATTCCTTATCAAGCCCCTTATTCAACGCACGTTTACCATCAATATACGCTTCAAGTGGCTGGTAATCGGCGTGATGATTTGCAGCAATATTTGAAAAGCAAAGGCATCCCTTCGATGGTCTATTATCCGATACCGTTGCATAAACAGCCTGCATTTTATGGATTTTCTCGTAACGGCTCTTCTTTGAACGTTTCGGAGCATTTGGTGACTTCCGTTTTATCCCTGCCTATTCATACAGAAATGACCGACGATGAGATAGATTATTTGATTGAAACAGTTTGTAGTTATGGGAAATAGAAAAAAGATTCGCTTTGCGGTTGTGGGGGCGGGACATATCGGAAAACGTCATGCCGAGATGATACGGAGGGACGAAGGCGCAGTATTAGTAGCTATTTGTGACATTCGTCCGAAAGAAGAGTTGGGCATTGAAGCTTATGATGTCCCTTTTTTCCGTTCTTTGGAGGATTTGTTGCAGTCGGGCTTAATCATAGATGTGGTCAATATATGCGTTCCGAATGGCCTTCATGCCCAAATTGCTATTCGTGCCATGGAGACCGGGCATCATGTGGTAATAGAGAAGCCAATGGCGTTGACTCGGCAAGATGCGGAAAAGGTGGTTTATGCTTCACTTTATTATCAAAAGCGGGTGTTTTGTGTGATGCAGAATCGTTATTCCCCACCTTCTGTTTGGATAAAAAAGATGGTGGAATCAGGCAGATTGGGGAAAATATATATGGTGCAGGTTAATTGCTATTGGAATCGGGACGAGCGCTATTATAAACCTGGTGGTTGGCATGGAAATTCTCAATTGGATGGAGGAACGTTGTTCACGCAGTTTTCTCATTTTATAGATATCATGTATTGGCTGTTTGGCGACATCTGCCACATCGTGGCCCGTTTTGCTGATTTCAACCATGATGGGTTGACAGACTTCGAAGACTCGGGTTTGGTCACATTCGATTTCGTGAATGGAGGCATGGGCTGCTTGAACTATTCGACCAGCGTATGGGACAAAAATTTGGAGAGCAGCTTATTGGTTGTTGCAGAAAACGGCAGTATAAAGATAGGCGGGCAATACATGAACGAGGTCGAGTATTGTCACATCAGAGATTATGAAATGCCGCAGTTGGCTCCGACAAACCCCGGGAATGATTATGGGCCGTACAAAGGGTCGGCTCAGAACCATAACTTCGTTATCCGTAATGTGGTGGAAGTGCTGAGCGATGCCGCCGACGGGGAATCTATTACCACCAATGCGATGGAAGGTTTGAAAGTCGTGGATATGATAGAACGTATTTACGCTTGCAAGAATGCCTGAAGGAGAAAAAGGAGTATGGGTTTGAAAGTCATGGTATCGGTCGGTAAAGATGGCAGCGGAGACATTAAAGCAAAAGACGGCAAAAGGTCTATTCTGGGGGTTAGTCAATAACGGTACGCAGCAGTTGCTGAATTTGGTATTCGGCATATTCCTTGCCCGGTTGTTGACTCCGGCAGACTATGGGATGGTGGGAATGCTCTCTGTTTTTTCTTTTGTGGCGAGCTCTCTTCAAGAGAGCGGGTTCACTGCTGCTTTGGCCAATATGAAGGTAGTCAAGCGAGAGGATTACAATGCGGTGTTCTGGTTCTCCGTTTCCGTCAGTTTCCTGCTTTATTGGATTCTGTTTTTTTCTGCCCCCCTGATAGCTGCCTTTTATGACAAACCGGAACTGGTCGCTCTTTCCCGTTATTGTTTCTTGAGCTTTTTTATCTCAAGCTTAGGCATAGCCCCAAGTGCTTATCTGTTTCGTAACATGTTAGTCAAGCAGAGGACGAAAGCTTCGGTTGTCGGATTGTTCATCTCGGGCGTTATTGGCATTCTGTTGGCTTATTGTGGGTTTTCCTATTGGGGAATAGCAACCCAGTCATTGATTTACATATCGGTCATGACAGCATTGGTTTGGGCCGCTTGTCCTTGGCGTCCTACTTTCCAGATCGATTTTTCTCCTTTGAAACCCATGATAGGGTTCAGTAGCCGCTTGTTGTTTACCAACATGTTTGGACATATCAATAACAACCTTTTTTCCGTAGTCTTGGGGCGTTTCTATTCCGAGAGGGAGGTTGGGCAATTCAACCAGGCGAATAAGTGGAACTATATGGGGTACTCTTTGATTTCAGGGATGGTTGGGAGCGTGGCACAACCTTTGTTTGCCCAAATATATGGAGAAGAAGAACGTCAAACACGCGCTTTCCGCAAGATGTTGCGTTTTACCTCTTTGATTTCTTTCCCTGCGATGTTTGGACTTTCCTTGGTCGCTCCGGAATTAATAACCATCGCCATCACGGATAAATGGATTGTAAGTGCCCGGTTGCTGCAGCTCTTGGCGATTAACGGAGCCTTCGTCCCGGTGATTTCTATTTATACTCAATTCCTGATAAGCAAAGGAAGATCGAATGTCTTTATGTGGAACACGGTAAGTGTGGGAGTCATCCAGCTTTTTCTTTCGTTGTTGCTTTATCCGTATGGAATATTTACCATGGTGGCCGTGTATGTCGGTGTCAATATATTTTGGCTGTTTATATGGCACTATTTTGTATGGAGGGAAATCCGCCTTTCATTGCTTCTGGCAATGAAAGACATTTGTTCGTATGCACTCATTTCTTTGGCGGTGATGATCGTGACTTATGTGGCAACCTGTTCCATTCAAAATATCTATTGGCTGGCTCTTTCCAAGGTTGCACTGGCCGCATTCCTTTATGTATCCGTGATGTGGTTGTCGGGTTCGGTCACGTTCAAGGAATGTTTGGAATATGTGTGGAAAAAGAGAAGATAGCCGGACTCTCTTGTGCCGCCCTTGATAGGGAACGTGCATAAACGAAAAAAGGACGCTGTTACGTCCTTTTGCTCTTCTTCTTGGACTTGAACCAAGGACCCTCTGATTAACAGTCAGATGCT
>CALBYC010000180.1 GCA_937890135.1 uncultured Parabacteroides sp. | reverse complement strand
AAGCTGAAATAGCTGGTGGCATCATAAAAGACCACGCCGAAAACCAGCGCGAACATGAACAGGTAATAAAACGTGTTGTCAATGAACTTTTGCAGCATAGCATTCTTTATTATTGGTAAGGGACGACTTCCGTGGCAGCCCCCTTGCGTGCCCCGAAGTAGGTGACGTAGATGTTCTTCTCCACGGTGTCGATGCAATATATGCTGAAGCTGTTTTTACCTTTCCCCTTCCTGTCTATTTTCCCGTAAGCGTTGTTCTGCAAGCTGGAGGACATCGTGTTCGCCAGCAGCATCAGCTGCTTGGGCGCGCCTTCCTCCCCGCAGTCCACGGCAAAGGAAGCCGTCGTATGGGCGTGCCCTCCCAGGTAACAGACGAACTCGCCCTTGGCACCGGAAAAGTCGGCACGGACGGTTATCTCCGAACGGGGGGCAACGACCGACTTATAGGTCTTGTCGCATGGCTTGCGCTGGATATACGCGTTGACAATGGAAGGGATAAGCTCATGGCCGTAGAGATGGTAGCCGGAGCACATGTAGGTGCTCCCGTCCTTCGAATAAGGCTGCAAGGGATGGTGATGCAGTATGACGACCTTGTGCCGGTCGGACATGCCCTCTTTCAAGGCCACGTTTACCAGCCAGTCGATTTGTTTCTGGGTGACGCAGCAAGCTTGCTGGGTGTTATAATCACGAGCCTCCTGGTCCGTGTTGTCCAAAGCGATGATCCTGAAGACATCGTCCTGGTGCCCGTCTATGTCCGCATAGTAATAGTTTTCGCCGGCGGGCTGGGCAATCGGGTAGTTCTGGTTATCGAACAGGATGCCGTTGATTTCCTCTTTGCTGAAATGGCTGCTCTCGTCTATGCCCAGCATGTTGGCGTCATGGTTGCCCGTGCTGACGAAGCTGGGGACGGCATTGGACAAGACATGGTAGGCCGAGGCAAATGCCTCATAGTATTTGCGCACGGTGGATTTGCCGTCTTCCGGTTTCGGGTTGATGAAATCGCCCGTCATGGCCATGGCATCGATATGGGCTTCCGGCAAGTTGGCAAAGCGGATCGCCTGCGCCAGGTTTTCGGGGTTTTCGGGGTAACAGCCCGCACTTGACTTGGAAATGTGCACGTCGGACAGGTGGACCAGCTTGAACCGTTCGGACACCCGTTCGCTTTTCAGCTGGCTGTACGTCGTTCCATTGCCCATCATCCCTTCCAGATTGGACAAGGCTTCTATCGTTTCTTCCGAATAATAGATGGTCGGATCCTCTTTTTCCCCACAGCCGCACAGGCACAGCATGAAAGCAAAGAAGGAGCAAAGCATATGTTGGCTACGATTGCATGATTTCATTTTCGATCGTGTTTCTATATATAACGCAAATATACGATTATAATTACACTTTAACCCATCTTTTATGCTTTATTCACTCTTTCCTTCCTCCTTCACCTCCACCTGGCACATGCGCATGGCGTCAAGGGCATTCTTGTGGCTTTGAGGGGTGACGCCGGCGCAGCAGTCGGCATCCACCAAGACAGGGACTTCGGGCAAGCGGGCTTTCAAAATCAAGGCGTTCGAGATGACGCAGATGTCGGTGCACAAGCCCACCAGCTCGATTGACTCGAGACGGTGGGGCAGGCGGGCGATTTCCTCGGCCAGTTCCAACGACCCGAACGTCCCTTTGCGGATGACGGGGCATGGGGAATGGTAGATGCCCGGGAACAGCCGCCATCCTTCCGTCCCTTCGATGCAATGGGGGACGGGGAGCTTCCGCCCTTCCTGGGTCCGGAGGTAATCCCCCGCATGGGTGTCCTGCGTGTAATACACCATCCCGCCCCCCGCCAGGTGGCTGTTGATTTTCTCTTTCACTCTGTCCACGATGGCGACGGCCTCGGGTGTCCCCAAAGCTCCGTCGATGAAATCGTTCTGCATGTCTATGACCACAAGCACTTTCATTTTTTTATCTGTTTTTATCTGTTTTCACTCTTCCGGCACTCGCACAGCTCATCCGTTTTCCGGTTGAAATGGATGCCCAGGAGGACACCCAGGGTCGTCAGGCTGACGGGAAACCCGAGCCATACGCCCAATGCGCCCCACTTGAACACGAAGCCGCAGACGTAGGCTATCGGCAGCGCCAGCCCTATATGGCAGAACAAGGCCGCCTTGGCCATGTATTTGACGCAGGTGATGCCCCGGAGGGCGTTGGCGTACAGGATTTGCAGGCTGTCGCCGAACTGGTATGCCATGATGGGCCAGGCGAACAGCGCGACCATCGACACCACTTCCTCGTCCGACGTGAAGAGGTAGCCTATCTCTTTGCGGAAAAGCAGGAGGGCGCAGACAAACAAGGCCATGGACATCCGCATGATGTTCAGCCCAGCCCTTGCCGCCTCCTTCATCCCCGTCATGTCATTCGTCCCGTAGAAGTTGCTGACGCGTATGGCGACCGCCGCCCCTATCCCGTAATACATCATGAAGCCCAGCGTCGTGATGACGATTCCTATCTGGTAAGCCGCCAGGGCCGAGCTGCCTATCCATCCCATCATGATCACGCTCAGGCTGAACGAGGCGGACTCCACCCCCATCTGGAAACCGACGGGGACACCCAGCCGGGCCAACCGGGAAAGCGCGGCCTTGTTCAGCGCGGATTCGCGGAAACCCTTCAAGTAAGCGGCGTATTTCTTCCGGAAGGCGAACAGGGCGGCAAAGGCGACCAAGGTCAGGACACGGCTTAACAGGGTGGAAATCCCCGCCCCCGTCAGTCCCATCTCAGGGAAACCGGCATGGCCGTATATCAGCAGGTAATTCCCGATGACGTTCACGACGTTCGCCGCCAACATGATGCACATCGGGGTGAACGTGTCGGTCGTGCCGTCGCTGAACTGCTTGAACGAGTTGAAAAGCATGGCGAAAACGACCGAGAAGAGCTGCAACGTGTAATAGGGGTAGATGTAGGGATACAGCTCCTCGGGCTGGCCGAGCCAGTCGATATGGAACAGCAAAAAGAGCATGCACAAGCTTAGCAGCACGCCCACCGCCCCGTTCAGGAAAAGGCTGTTCTTCAGGACACCGCCTATCTCATGCTCCTGCTTCTGCGCGTACAGGCGGCCCACTACGGGCGTCAATCCGTACGAAAAGCCCATCCCGCAGATAAAGGCGAGGTTGAAGAAATTGTTGACAAACGAGGCTGCCGCCAACTCCTGCACGCTGTGGTGCCCCACCATGATATTGTCGGCGAAGCCCACGACGATGATGCCCAGCTGCCCCAGCATGATGGGCGCGCCCAGGCGGAGCGTCTCCTTGTAATGGTTCATTCCACCAGCTCCACCGACTTGATGACGACATTCTCCAGCGGGCGGTCTTGCTTGTTGGTCTTCACCTTCTGGATGGCGTCCACCACGTCCATCCCTTCCACCACTTCGCCGTAGACCGTGTATTGGTTGTCCAGGAACGGCACGCCGCCGACCGTCATGTAAGCCTCGCGCAATTCATCCGGGAGGCGGGTTTCCCCTTTCCGCTTTTCGGCCTCCAGCTCCGTCTTGCCTACCAGCGTGTCACGCAGGACGGCCAGCTCATCCTTCTCCCCGTTGCGGTACAGCTGCATGATCTTCGCCTTGTTTTCCGCCTGCAGGCGTGCGAAGATGGACTGTTTCAGCCGGTTCTCGAGTTGCTTCTCCATCTGTTTCAGCTCGCCTTCCGAATATTTCTTCCCGGTGACGATGTAGAACTGGGACGCAGAAGAGGCCCTTTCGGGGTTGACCTCGTCGCCGGTGCGTGCGGCGCAGAGCGCGCCCCGCTTGTGGAAATGCTTCGGGTAGACGAACTCGGCGGGGACGGTATAGCCCAAGTCCCCCCCCCCCAGCGATTTGCTCATCGGGGCGTCCTTGGACGTCACGTCGCCACCCTGCACCATGAAATCCTTGATGACACGGTGGAAAAGCAGCCCGTCGTAAGTGCCCTCCTTCACCAGTTTGACGAAATTGTCCCGGTGGAGCGGCGTTTCATTGTATAATTTCAGTGAAATGTCCCCAAGGGACGTATGCATGATTGCAATCGTTTCTTTCATTTGTCGCAATGAATTTTAAATTATTTGTCCACTATTTTCATGGTTTTGATTCTGACATTCTTCAAAGGGCGGTCGTCTTCCGCGTTGGTCTCCACCATTTGTATCTTGAAGACGTTCTTCATGCCGTCGACCACCTCGCCGAAGACCGTGTACGAGCCGTCCAAGTCGGGACGGCCTCCTTCCAGCATATAGGAATGGCGTTCCTCGTCGGTGAATTTCCTGCCCTTCTCCTTCTCCATCTTGTCCAGTTCCATTCCGGTAAAGAATTTCCCCGTGACGATATAGAACTGCGACGCGGAGGATTCCTTCCCGGGATTCACCTCGTCGGCGGTGCGGGCGGCGCAAAGGGCGCCTGCCTTGTGGTAATGCTTCGGGTAGACGATCTCCGCCGGGATGCGGTAGTCGGGGTCGCCATCCCCCAGATGCTTGTCGGCGGGCGCGTCCTTGGAATGGATGTCGCCGCCCTGGATCATGAATTGCTTGATGACGCGGTGGAATAGAAGCCCGTCATAGAGGTGGTCCTTCACGTTCTTGATGAAATTGTCGCGGTGGAGCGGCGTGTCGTTATACAGCTTCACCTTGATTTTCCCCATGCTGGTCTCGATCAAAACCAACGTCTCCTTCTCCTCCTGCGCCCCTGCCTCGCCCAGCGAGAGAGCGGTCGCCGCCACAAGCAGCCCTAAGATATAAATGAATCGTTTTGCCATGTTCCTTTTTAATTCTATAGTCATAAAAAATTTCCCGATGCAAGCACAAAAGTACAAAGAAGAGTCGATATAACGCGCCATCCATCCTAAAAAAGATGTGCCGGAACTTCCGCCCCGGCACGTCTCCACATGAATCTTGATATTTCGTATCCGATTAAGCCTGCGTTCTGCTCTGGCGTTTACGCTCCAACTCGTCCAGGATTATCTTGCGCATCCTCATCGAGTTCGGAGTAATCTCGACATATTCGTCCGCTTTGATATATTCCAGCGCATCTTCGAGGCTGAAGACGGTGGGAGGGGCCAGGGAGACCTTCTCATCCGAACCGGAGGCACGCATGTTGGTCAATTTCTTGGACTTCGTGACGTTCACGACCAAGTCGTTCTCTTTGGTATGTTCTCCGACGACCTGCCCGGCATAAACCTCGTCGCCCGGGGCGATGAAGAAACGTCCGCGGGACTGCAGGTTGTTCAAGGCATAAGCATAGGCCGTGCCCGTCTCCATGGCAATGATGGAGCCGTTGGTGCGGCGTTCGATTTCCCCCTTCCAGGGCTGGTATTCCAGGAAACGGTGGGCGATGACGGCTTCACCGGCGGAAGCGGTCAAAGCGGCATTGCTCAACCCGATGATGCCGCGGGAAGGGATGGTGAACTCCAAGTGCATGCGACCGTTCTTGCTCTCCATCATGGTCATTTCGCCCTTGCGCTTCGTCACCAGGTCGATGATGCGGCTGGAGCACTCCTCGGGCAAGTTGATTGTCAACTGCTCCACCGGTTCGCACTTCACCCCGTCAATTTCCTTGATGATGACCTGCGGCTGCCCTACCTGCAACTCGTATCCTTCACGCCGCATGGTCTCTATCAGGACGGACAAATGCAGCACGCCGCGGCCATACACCAGCCAAGAATCGGCGGAATCGGTCGGCTTGACGCGCAACGCCAGGTTCTTGTCCAGCTCCTTCATCAGACGCTCATGGATATGCCGGGAAGTGACGAACTTGCCCTCCTTGCCGAAGAACGGGGAATTGTTGATGGTAAACAACATGGACATGGTCGGTTCGTCGATGGCGATGGTAGGCAAAGCCTCCGGTTCCGCAGCGTCGGCTATCGTTTCCCCGATTTCAAAGCCATCAATGCCGACCACGGCGCAAATGTCGCCCGACTGCACAGACTGCACTTTCGTGCGCCCCAGCCCTTCAAAGACATCCAGTTCCTTGATTTTGGATTTCACCTGCGACCCGTCCCGCTTGCAGAGGACGATGTCCTGCCCCTCGCGCAGTTCGCCGCGATGGACACGTCCGACAGCGATACGCCCGACATATTTCGAATAGTCCAGCGAAGTAATCAACATCTGGGAAGCGCCTTCCAATGTCTGGGGTGCCGGGATATACTTTATGATCGCATCGAGCAAAGCAGTGATGTCGGTGGTCGGCTTTTTCCAGTCGTCGGACATCCATCCCTGTTTAGCGGAACCATATATGGTAGGGAAATCCAGCTGCTCCTCGGTGGCGTCCAAGCTGAACATCAGGTCGAAAACCATCTCCTGCACCTCGGAAGGGCGGCAGTTGGGCTTGTCCACCTTGTTGATGACGACGATAGGCTTCAACCCGATCTGGATGGCCTTTTGCAGCACGAAGCGGGTTTGCGGCATGGGTCCTTCAAAAGCATCCACCAGCAGCAGGCAGCCGTCCGCCATGTTCAACACGCGCTCAACTTCTCCACCGAAGTCGGCGTGCCCCGGAGTGTCAATGATATTTATCTTGTAACCTTTGTAATTGATTGACACATTCTTGGAAAGGATGGTTATGCCTCGTTCGCGTTCCAGATCGTTGCTGTCGAGGAACTGATCCGGCTCAGCCTGTCCTTCACGGAAAAGCTTTCCAGCCAATAACATCTTGTCCACGAGCGTTGTCTTCCCGTGGTCTACGTGCGCGATAATCGCGATGTTTCTTATCTTTTGCATTGAAGACTAATTTATTGGGCGCAAAAGTAGCACATTTATTCAAGTTATGCAAGAAAATTTTTTCCGTCCCGATTATTGTATATCAAAAAATATTGCCTATCTTTGCGGTCGCTTAAATAACATAGTATTAATTTATTAAAGTATCGGATCATGTATTTAGATTCAGCAAAGAAAAAAGAACTTTTTGAAAAGTATGGCAAGTCTGCCACGAACACGGGTTCTCCCGAGAGCCAGATCGCGTTGTTCACTTTCCGTATCTCCCATCTGACCGAGCACTTGAAGGTGAACCACAAGGATTTCGCCACGGAACGTGCCTTGAAGATGCTGGTTGGTAAGCGTCGCCGTTTATTGGATTATTTGATCAAGGTGGACATCGAAAGATACCGCTCCATCATCAAAGAATTAGGTATCAGGAAATAACACCGTACTTCATATAAAAGTAATAGAAAAGGGACCTAAGTAAGACAAAGGGGGAACGCCGCATGCGACGTTCCCCCTTTACTTTTATTTTCATTCCACCGGAGCTTCAGTCCACCCTGACGATGCGTGCGGCCGGAACATCCGAACGACGGATGGACGGTTTGGATTTCAGGTAATCGATGAAGGCATCGGTCGTCACCAGCCCCTTTTTGTTGAAAGAAACCACGGGACGGACAAACAGCGAACTGTCGTACTGGTCTCCCCCGTCCGTGATGTAATCGTCCAGCACGACGATGCACTCCTCGTCGTCGCCGATCGCCACGGCCTTCCCCCCGGCAACGTATTCGGCCGCGCATACGGTGTTCCCCTTCATGCGAACGTCCAGGCAGCACGCCTGCAAACGGCCGTTCGGGTTGTTCCAACCGTCATCCAACAGTTTCCTCAGCATCTTCCCGGTGAAGCGGTATGCCACCACTTGCCCGGCGAAGGGCAAGATATTGGCTGCCTCCAGGCGGTCGATGCTGCCTCGGTACAGGTCGTTGCGGATGCCGCCGGCATGGTTCACCCCGATGACAGGAAGCGAACAGGAATCGGCCGGCATGTTCTTCTTGAAGCAAGCCACGTAGGAAGCGGTCACCAGGCCGCCCATCACCGAGTAGGCGCGGCTGTCGCGCAATATGTCGTCTTCGGCGCGGGTCAGCACTTCGTCGAAACGGTATTGCCTCGTGTACTTCTCGACATACTCTTCCATCCCGGCATGCCGCTTATCGCGGTCAACCGGAATGGTGTCCCCTCCGATATACTCCACCCGGAAAGCATCGGACTTGCGCACGGGCGTGACCTTGAATTGCAGTTTCCCCAGGTAACGCCCGTAAGAACCGGCCTGAATGACCGGGACGCCGTTTATTTCGTCCAGGACGACCTTATGCGAATGGGCGGTGATGATGGCATTGACGCCCTCCATGTAAGGCAGCATTTTCGTGTCGCATTCTTGGAACCTGCCAGGCACGCGCATGTCCGTCCCCACATGGCAAAGCAGCACGGCCATGTCTATCTTCCCTTCTTTTTTCAGGTGGTAGGCCAGCTGGATGGCAGCCGCGGCATACGGATGCACGAACCTCAGCCCCGCCACGTTCTCCGCCGAAGTCTTGTATTGCGTCTCCACCGTCGTCAGGCCGATGAAGGCGATGCGGAACGGCGCGCCGTTCTTCAAGGTGCAAGAGAGGATCTTGTACGCGGGGAGCCAGGACTGCCCGCATTCGGACTCCGCCTCGATATTGGCGGCGACATACGTCATGTCCTTTGTCGAATTTGATTGCAAGTATTCCTTTCCCCAGTCGAACTCGTGGTTGCCAACGGCCGAGACCGTTACTCCCATCAGACGGAACATCTCCGGCAGCGGCTCGCCTTTCGTCATCCTGGAAAAGAAGCTTCCGCTGAAATTATCCCCGCCCGACACCACGAAGGGATGCGGCGAAGCGGCTTTCTCTTCCAGCACCGACTGCACCAGGGCGCTTGCCCCGGGCGCGGCCGCATCCTTGACGAAATACCCGTGGAAGTCGTTGAAGGATATCAACGTCACCGTGTCCGCCTTGAAGGTTTTCCGGGCCGACAAGCCGGGGAGAAACAGAAAGCAACACATCCATGCCGTCACATACAGTTTTAGTCTTGATGCCATGTCGTATTCTTTTTAGTGAGTCCTGGATTTATTTGCCGCATAGACGAAGCAGGAGAACACCGCGGCGGTGATGACAGCCCCCAAGGCCAACGATACTCCGTAAGGGAGCGACAAGCCTTCGGGCGCCACGAAAATATAAGTCCCGCAAACCATGGTCATGAACAAGGCGGGCAGCAACGTCACGACATACGCCTTCTTGCTCTGCTGGAGGTAGACGGTCAGCGCCCATAACGTGAAGACGGCCAATGTCTGGTTGGTCCAGGCGAAATAACGCCATATCATGTTGAATCCCTCCTTGTCGCTCAGCGAATAGAGCAAGATCGCTATCGAAAGCAGGAACATCGGGATGCATATCAGCAAACGCTTGCCAATGCTTTTCTGTTCGACGTGAAGGAAGTCCGCCACGATCAGGCGAGCGGAACGGAAAGCCGTGTCGCCGGAAGTGATAGGAGCGGCAATGACCCCCAGCACCGCCAATATTCCCCCGATAGTCCCCAGCCAGTCCTTGGTAATCGAGTCCACGACGACAGCCGCATTGTCCTCGTCCATCCCGTTCTCCTGGAAGAAGTAGGTGGCGGCCGCCGCCCATATCAAGGCGACTATGCCTTCCGTGATCATGGAGCCATAAAAGACCGGGTAGGCATACTTCTCGTTCTTCATGCACCTTGCCATCAACGGGCTCTGGGTGGCGTGGAAACCGGATATGGCCCCGCAGGCGATGCTGACGAACATCATCGGGAAGATCGGGAGGCCGGAGGGGTGCTGGTCGCGCAGGCCGTCTGTCAATTCCGGCAAGGCGGGATGCTTGACAAACAACATCACCAATATGCCTACGGCCATGAACAGCAACGCCATCGCGAACAAAGGATAGACCTTGCCGATGATTTTATCGATAGGCAGCAACGTGGCGAGTATATAGTACAGGAATATCACCAGTATCCAAAACATCGTGTCGAGGTAGCCGGGGGTCAAGCTCGCCAGCAAGCCGGCCGGACCCGCCACGAACACCACGCCGACCAATATCATCAGCAGGACGATAAAGCCGCACATCACTTTCTTGCACCTCTCCCCCAAATAACATCCGATGATTTCGGGCAGGCTCGCCCCCCCTTTCTTCAAGGAGAGGTAGCCGGACAGGAAATCATGCACGGCTCCGGCGAAAATGCTCCCGAAGACGATCCACAGGAAAGAGGCGGTACCGAACTTCGCCCCCAAGATGGCGCCGAATATCGGGCCAAGGCCGGCGATGTTCAAGAACTGTATCATAAATATCTTCCAAGTAGGCATCGGGATATAATCCACGCCGTCCCGGAAACGGTAGGCGGGCGTCACGGCTTCCGTGTCGATGCCCACCATTTTCTCTATCATTTTCCCATATACGAAATAGCCGACGATCAAAGCTATCAAGCAGCAAGTAAAAGTTATCATCTTATCATAAGTTTTTCTATTCATGAAAAAGAGACACAAAGCACGTCATGGCTCTGTGTCTCTTTTGTTTTTCATTATTTGCATGGCGAGGACGAAGCATTACGCCAACAGTTTTTTGACAGCCTCGGAGATGGCACGGCCTTCCGCCCGTCCTGCCAACGCTTTCGAAGCGACACCCATCACCTTGCCCATTTCCTTCGGGGAAGTGGCTCCCACCTCGGCGATGATTTTCTTCAATTCGGCTTCCAGTTCTTCGGCAGACATCTGCTTGGGCAGATACTTTTCCAGGACAACGACCTGGGCCAGCTCGCCGTCCGCCAGGTCCTGGCGACCCTGTTCCACATATATGGCAGCAGAATCTTTTCCTTGCTTGACCAATTTCTGAAGCAACTTCAGCGCATCCGCGTCTGTCAACGTATCATTTGCACCCGGGGCCGTCTTTGCTTCCAAGAAAACTTTCTTCACGTTCCTCAATGTCTCAAGGGCAACCTTGTCCTTTGCCTTCATCGCGTTTTTAATGTCTTCGCTGACTTTCTCAAACAAATCCATTGTATATACTTATTTTATAATGTTACTTAAAACTGATTCTTGAAGTCTTGTTGTTCCCTTTCTTGTCATTCCGGGAATCGGGATGGAATGCGCTGAACGTAGTCCTTCCCGCAACGGCAGGTTCCTCCGCCCTGTCGCCTCGCATCCGGCTTATGTCTTGCAATTTGCGGTTATAGGTCGGGTGGTCTTCCAGTTCGACGATCAGCGCGTTATCGTCCAATTCGTCCCTCGACAGGACGACCACTTCCGCCAGGGAACGGCGGTTCACCTTGTAGCCATACTTCTCCAGCAAGTCACGCTCACGCTGTTCCTGCGCGACGCGCTCCGCCTCCTCGCGCTGCTCCTCTTCGGTCTTCAGCTCCCTCTTGGCTTGATGCTGCCGGGCCATTTCCGGTATGTCGTCCAAGCCGAACCCGGTGGCCAACAGGGTGATTTTTATCTTGTCGCCCAGGGTGTCATCAAAACCGAAGCCCCATTTGACACGGAACCTGTTGCGGAATCGAGCCATGAACTTATGCACTTCCGCCATTTCGTCGATTCGGAACTCGTTGTCATGGCTGGAATAGATATTGAACAAGATACGCTGGGCGTTGAATACATCGTTGTTGTTCAGCAACGGAGAACTCAGCGCTTGGTCGATTGCCTGTTGCAAACGTCCCTCTCCCTCGCCATAGCCGTTACTCATCAAAGCGACGCCGCCGTCGGTCATGGTCGTTTTCACATCGGCGAAGTCCAAGTTCTGCACGCCTTGGATGGTGATGATTTCCGCAATGCTCTTGGCGGCTACGGTCAAGGTCTCGTCCGCCTTGGCATACGCCACCGATATTTTCAGGCCGATTTCCGAATACAGCTCGCGCACTTTCTCGTTATTGATGACCAGCAAGGCATCCACGTTCTTCGCGATGGCTTCCACGCCTTCCAAAGCCTGGACAATCTTGAACTGTCCTTCGAACTGGAAAGGGATGGTCACGATGCCCACCGTCAGAATTCCCATGTCCTTGGAAATCCGGGCGATGACAGGAGCAGCTCCCGTACCGGTCCCTCCTCCCATGCCGGCAGTGATGAAAGCCATCTTCGTCCCGTCACTCAGCATTTTGCGGATATCCTCCTCGCTCTCTTCAGCCGCTTTCCTGCCCCGTTCGGGCTGGTCGCCGGAACCCAAGCCGCAAGTGGTCGTCCTTCCCAGCAGCAACTTCGTCGGGACATCCGAACCGTTCAAGGCCTGCATGTCCGTGTTACACAACACAAAGGAAACATTATGAATTCCTTCCTTGTACATATTGCTGACGGCATTGCCACCGCCGCCTCCCACCCCGATTACCTTGATAATCGCATCGGGGGCAGTTGCCATTTTAATTTTCAACACATTCTCGTCCATTGTCTGTTTCCTTCTATATTATTCGCCACTAAAGAGATCCGATGAATCCAGTTTGCCATTGATGGTATCTCCCAATTTTTCCCACCACTTGGCCCTCTTTTTCCCGCCTTCCGGGTGTCGTCCATTGCCAGTGTTTTCCGGTTCGTCCGGCAATCCATTGTTTTTCCCCTCCGTTTCCTGTCCGCTTTCGCGCGTTTCCGTCACCGGGACATCCACTTCTCTGGGCTTGGGTTCCGGTTTGGGCTCGGGCCTGGGTTCGGGTTTACGTACATAAGCACAATTTTCTTTCCCCTTGAGCAACAAAGCGACAGCGGTGGCAAGCTCCTGGTTGTTCGCTATCATCTTCGCCGCGCTGTCCATGATATCGTCGCGGACAGAAGGATAATGGACAGCCATCTTGAAACGCTGGCTGATGGCCTCCTGCAAATGGTTCAACAAAGAACCCGCACCGGTAATCGTCACGGAGAAACTTGAATCCCTGGCGATTCCGGCCTCTTCCAAACGGGCATACACGTTTTCCAGAATTTCACGGGAACGCGCTTCCACGACCTCGTTGATGTCATACAAAGGGACTTCCTGAATATGGTAGTCGTCCACTTTATGCACGTCCACCTTTTCCCCCTCCTTGGCGAAATCCAACGGCAAAGCGCTGCCGTAGGTGCGTTTCAGACGTTCGGCCTCGTTCTCGGAGACATTGAACGCCGTCATCAGATCGCGGGTAATCAAGCAGGACCCCAGCGGGATGACTGTCATGGAGAGCAAGTGCCCCTCCTTGAAAATCGTGACGGACGTGACCCCCGCACCGAAGTCTATCAAGACGGATGCGCGCTTGTCGAAAGAAGACATGAACATGTCGGACAAGGCCAAGGGGGAAAGCAGCAGGCCGGCTACCGGGATTCTGGTGCGTTCGGCCAGGTTGGTCATGAGGGAAGTCTTGATGGCGGGCTTGCCCACAATCAACTTATAATGCGCCTCGATACGGGAGCAGGAAAGGCTGAGCGGGTTGAGCTCCTCCTTACCGTCCAGCACATACACCGGGTCTGCAATATCCAAGATATCCAACCCCGCAGGCTTGTAGTTGCGGCACTCCTCTTCCAACTGCCGCAGCAATTCGCGGGTCACCTCCCCTTCTTCGCCCAAAGTCTTGGAGACCATGTGGTCCAAGGTGCGGATGGACTGCCCGCCTACGCCTATATATAATTTAGCGATTTTGGCACCGCCCAGTTTGTTTTCCAACTTTTTCACCAGGCGGATGACCTTATTGGCTGTTTCTTCACCATTATATACACATCCTCTGCGAACACACGCCTCTGATTTCTCTGTGTCGTAGGCGAGGATGGAGAGAACGTTTTCCTGGTTCTTAGTTCCGACCATTCCGACAATATGGGAAGTGCCCAAATCTATTACCGCTATAAAGTCCGTGTATTCCATATTATTATCTATTTATCTTTTCGTACAAACTATCTGGTTCCTATATTTCAGATTAATCAAGCTATACTTTTCCCAACCGACTTTGGGTATCGCCTGTTCATAAAAGAGTTTCAAGTTTTCCAGTTTCTTTTGGTAATCATCAAAAGACCCCAACAAGATTTTGTGGTTTCCCACCAATGGAATCAATTCGATTTCGTTGTCGGCATCCACGTAAACCTGGTCGATTTGGTCATTCCAAAACTCGTTTTCTTGCAAAAACCGCGCAAAGTGGTAAAGGTCGCCCGTGGCTAATTCTTTGTCTATATAACCACTCGCCACCAACACGTGGGCGACATAATGGCGGCTCAACGGCATCACGCTGCCTCTGTTATCCACGTAATAATTGCCCGACGTGCTATTCACCCGCAAGATAGGCATTTTCTGCTCAACTTCCAACTTTATCATGCGGGAAGGAGTCTTATACGCCTCTATGTTGGAAATCATGTCATAGGCAATCAACTTTCGTTCTATTTTCTCGGTATTGATTTCTTTCATGGGCTGGTCGACCGGATAAATGCCTGCCTTCTTCAACAGGTAGACGACATCGCCCTCCGTAACGAAATGCTTCTCCAGGCTGTCCCGCAAGACGACCTGCACATCGGCGCACATCCCGTCCTCCTTGACATCCCGGAAGAAGAACGCCATCGCTGCCACGTATGCCGCAAGCAGCGCCGCCACGACTATGGATAATGCACGGATCACGATTCCTCTTCCAATATTTGTTTTACAGGTTCAACCAGGCGGTCGATGTCCCCCGCGCCTACCATCAGCACGACTTCCCAACGGCCTGCCTCCCGGCGGACCAAGTCCAACAATTCATCCTTGCGGACCATGCGTTTGTCCGGGATGGTCACCTTGTCAAATATAATCCGGGAAGTCACCCCGGGTATCGGTGCTTCTCGGGCAGGATAGATGTCCAGCAGTACCAATTCGTCCAACAAGGAAAGGCTGGCGGCGAAATCGGCGGCGAAGTCCCTCGTGCGGCTATACAAATGGGGCTGGAAAATGCCCGTCAGCCTCTTGCCCGGATAAAGCTCTCTCACAGACAGGATGCAGGCCTTCAGCTCGGCCGGATGGTGGGCATAATCGTCCAACAAGACGATGTCATCCCTTTTCAGATGGAAGTCGAAACGGCGGACAGGACCGGCAAACGAAGCCATGCCCCGGCGTATTTCTTCCTCCGTCACTCCGTTCAGCCAAGCCAATGCCATGGCAGCCACGCCGTTCTCCACGTTGACTTTCACCGGGACGCCCAGTTTCACGTCGCGGATGCAAACGCCCGGTCCGGCAAAATCGAACAAGATGTCGCCGTTCCCGATGCGGATGTTACGCGCGCAGAAGTCGGCCTCTTCCGTGGCGGAATAGGTATACAAGCGGGTACCGGGTTGCAAACGGGGAGTGATTTCCACCCCTTTTTTCAGAATCAGGCATCCGTCCGGGCGAATCAGGGAAGTGAAATGTTCAAAACTTTCCCGGTATGCCTCGGCCGTCCCGTAAATGTCCAAATGATCCGCATCCACCGCCGTCACCACCGCCATGTACGGAGTCAGCCAATGGAAAGAGCGGTCGAACTCGTCCGCCTCGATGACCGTCAGGTCGCTCTTGTCCGACAGCATCAAGTTGCTGTCGTAGTTTTTCAGGATTCCCCCCAGGAAAGCGTTGCAGTCCACATGCGACTGCTTCAAAAGATGGGCGGCCATGGACGATGTCGTCGTCTTGCCATGGGTGCCCGCCACGCACAAGCCCCTCGAACTGCGGGTTATTTCTCCCAACACGCGGGCACGTTTCATCACTTCGAATCCGTTATCCCTGAAGAAACAAAGCTCTGCATGGTTGTCGGGGATGGCAGGCGTGTAAACGACCAAGGTGGTTGCCGGATTCTTGCAGAAGTCAGGGATAAGGGCCACGTTTTCCTCGTAATGGATCAACGCCCCCTCTTCCGACAACTCGGCGGTCAATGCGGATGGCGTGCGGTCATATCCTGCCACTTTCTTGCCTTTGGCCAAAAAATAGCGGACCAGCGCACTCATTCCTATGCCGCCGGCTCCCACGAAATAGACAGATGTTATCTCTCGTATATCCATATCTTTTCTTCTCTACCGCAAACGATTCAAAGTTACTATTTTCTTTCTATAATCTTCATGATTTCGTCCACTATTTGCTCGGCACTATGGAAATGCGCCATTTCGGCAATGTGGTCGGACAAAGATTGGAGCTTGGCGTTGTCGCGGATCAAGTCCAGAGCGGCCGAAACCAACTTGTCCCTCGCCTCCGCGTCACGCACCATGACAGCCGCGCCTTTCTCCACCAAGGCCATGGCGTTCTTCGTCTGGTGGTCCTCCGCCACGTTGGGGGAAGGGACAAGGATGACCGGCTTCTTCAAGATGCACAGCTCCGAAATGGAGCTGGCCCCTGCGCGGGACACCACCAGGTCGGCGGCTTCATAGGCATAGTCCATGCGGGAGATGAAGTCCGAACACCATACGGGCATGCCATGGTAGGCTTTCAGGTGCTTGGATGCCTCGGCATAATAATAGCGCCCGGTTTGCCAGATGAGCTGCACCCCGGAAGCGAACAGCCTGTCCAAACCGCCCAGGATGCTCTGGTTGATGGTGCGCGCCCCCAGGCTGCCTCCCACGACCAGGAGCGTCTTCTTTTCCGGGGAAAGGCCGAAGAACCGCAAGGCTTCGTCTTTTTTGCCAGCCGCTTCCTCCAGATCCTTGCGGACGGGATTGCCGGTCAGCACGATTCGGTCTGCCGGGAAGAATTTATCCATTCCCTCGTATGCCACGCAGATGCGCTCCGCTTTTTTCGCCAAAAGCTTGTTTGTCACGCCGGCATAGGAGTTTTGCTCTTGTATCAAAGTGGGGATGCCCAAAGAGGAGGCCATCCACAAGGTGGGTCCGCTGGCATACCCGCCCACCCCCACGGCAATATCCGGCTTGAACCGCTTCACGGTCTCTTTTGCCAGTCGGAGGCTTTTC
>CALBYC010000179.1 GCA_937890135.1 uncultured Parabacteroides sp. | reverse complement strand
CCAGTTCCACCCGCCTCTCATTCCTAACCAATTCTAAAAGGCTTCCGTTATAGCGTTCGTTTATAACCTTATCGATGTCGTTGGTGTTGCCGGCACGGTCACGGACGACTTTGAGCAAAGATTTTGCCTCTTCCAAATTTTCTCCGGATTCAACCAATGCTTCCGCTCTTAACAGGTAAGCTTCGGCATATCGGAAAATGATGAAGGAATTATAAGTCGTCCAAGTTTCACTTTCCTGGCAGTATTTTTTCCAAGACAGCCCGGTCGGCGTTTTGTTCCATTCTCCGCCGCCACCTTCGGCCAAAACGTCTCCCACGCAGACTTCTTTGTCCTGCAATGCCCCGTAGTCTTTGCTTGGGTCGAAAAAGAATTTTCCATCTTTCTCAATTACATTGTCAGGAATGGTGTTGAAGTACTTGCCGCGCAGTTCCATGCCAGGGGCATATATCGTTTGATAAAAACGAGGGTCTTTGTTCAGGTAAGGCAAGGCTTCGTCTTTCTCGCCGATATATTCAAATGCGTCGGCTAAAGCTTTAACGGGCGTTGTGACGCAATAACCTCCGATTGACTGATTATACCAGTTCCCCCAACTGTTCGTGATATCCAAAGAATAGCGTTTTACTAAAATTACTTCATCCAAATCTTCACAACCGGAAACAAACAATTTGTCAAAGTCGGCCAACTTAGGGGCGGACGCTATCAAATGGGATGTTTCATCTAAAACGATTTGGAAATAGGATTTGTCATTCAGGTAACCGGCTGCATAAGCTGCCGCACGAGCACGAAGCAATCTTGCAGCGGCTTTCCCGATTTTTGATTTGTTGACCGATCGATCCGGCAGCCCCGCAATCGCTTTGTCCAAATCATCCAATATGAAGTCAAAAACTTCTTTAGGATCCATCACTTGTTTTACTTCTGAGCTTTCAGCGATGGTCGCAGGATTCTCTGTATAGAACATAATATGTCCGAAAATGGAAAGCAAATCCAAATAGAAATAAGCACGCAAAGTCCGAGCTTCCCCTAAGACTTTATTGCGGGTTGCATCATTCTCTCCTGCCGGCCAGCTATATTTATCAATATTATTGATGATGTTGTTTGCCTGTTGAACCGATACATATCCTTTGTCCCATTTGTCGGCAGGAAACGATGAAGCGGAATTGCCAATGCCGCGTCCGATATCATATCCTCTGTTCCAACTATGCGTTACCAAACCATTGTCTGTTACTCCATCCATCCATAGATCCAGATTGTCGATGTTAAGTCTGTCGTAGAGAGAGTTTAGTGCTTTTTCGTAATCCTCAGCCGATTTAAAGAAACCATCTGCGGTAATGATTCCTTCAGGCTCAAGATTAATGTTGTCATCACACCCTCCAGTCATACAAAGAGCAAAGGCCAAAGTGCCCAATAAAAATGATTTTTTATATAGTTTCATAATACTCTGTTTGTTAGTTTGGATTAAAATACAATGTTTATGCCGAAATTGACAATTTTCAGTGGCGGAAATTCCGTAATCCTGTCGCTCTTGCCTTCTGGGTCAAGTCCTGAATAAAGGCTGCTAAATGTCAATAAGTTAGAGCCGGAAACATATAACCTTAATTTCGTTATCCTCAATAAATCTGTAGCATTTTTAGGAAATGTATAACCTAATTGAGCATTCTTCAAACGGATGTAATTCGTCTTTTTCAAGAAGAATGAGTTATAAGTAGAAGCATTACGATTGTTGGCTGCTTCCAGTCTTGGCATTTCAGCATTCGGATCTTGATTCTCTTCAGTCCACCTGTTTCGGAAATGAATGCCTGTGAAAGCTTCATAACTTGGGCCTTCGATCCATTCTCCATACATCATTCGGTTAGCTCCGCTTGATCCTTGGAATAATAAGCTTAAATCGAATCCTTTGTATTCTGCACCGATATTCCATCCAAACGTGAATTTAGGAATATTGGGAGCGTAAACCTGGCGGTCGTCGGGATTGATAGTCCCATCGCCATTGGTATCTACTAATTTTACGTCTCCAGCGTGCAGGTCTGACATGCCACGAGGGTCTGATTTATATTTGGCACGGTATTCTTCCAAATCCTGCTCGTTGGCGATTAGTCCGTCTGCTTGGTAGATGTAAAAAGCATTCAAGGGTGAACCGATAGTTTGGATATTATACCCACTGATGTTTTTGTCATCGCCCCCGCGATCATCCATTCATTATTGTTATATGCCAGATTGAATGAAGTATTAAAAGTGAGGTCTCCAATTTCTTTTTGGAAACCAAGCATTGCTTCAATACCGGAGTTCCTAACAACCCCGGCATTCTGTTCAGGTGCGTCCAAGCCGATGAAATGAGGAATACCTAATGCCAATAAGATATCTTTGGTGTCTTTGGAATACCAGTCCAATTCACCATAGACGGTATTGTTCAAGAAACTAAAATCCAAACCGACATTGGTCTGCTCAACTGTTTCCCAAGTGACATCAGGATTTGCCATTTTCTTTTGATATACAGCGGATACTAAATTCCCATTCATGATTACATTTGATGTATTGTATTGAGGCAAGTACATAAACGCATCGATACGTTCATTCCCAGTTTGTCCCCATGATGCCCTAAGTTTCAAGTTGTCGATGAAATGGACGTTTTTCATAAATCCTTCTTCTGAAATGCGCCATGCTGCAGAGAAGGAAGGGAATACTCCCCATTTATGACCTTTGGCAAAGCGGGAAGAACCATCAGCTCGAACGTTCGCTTCAAACAAATATTTGTCTTTAAAGCCATAGTTGATACGCCCGAAGAAAGAATTGATGCCCCATTGGGTTGGATATCCTTCTGCAAACTGGCTTCCTGCCGAACCTAAAGATACATCTGGCAATGCATCCGATATCAACTCTTTACGTTGGGACATAGAATAATAATTGCGGTAAGATATTTGTTCCATGCCATACAACAATGCAAAATCATGATTTTCCGCAAAACGTTTCTTGTAGTTGGCCATGAAGCGTAATGTCATTTGATAACTGCTGTTCCGTGTGTCTTTTACACCGTTAGGATTATTCCGCTGTGTTATCAATTCTCCGTTTTCATTATAATACTTGTAGTTCTTATAATGAATCTTTCTCCTGTCCCAAGTCCCGTTCAGGGATGCCATGCCGGTAAATACCAAATCTTTAATTGGCTCGAAGTCGGCTTTTACTTGCCCATATACGACATCCATGTTGTAGTTGTCTTCACCTGATACTTCTTTATCCATCAACGATATAGCATTCCGATTCTGTTTGTCCAACCTGTAAGTGCCATTCTCATACTTTACAGGCGAAGTAGGCTGCATGCCCCATACGTCATATTGGATACTGCTTAGAGATTCCGGCCATAGTCGGTCTATGTGCCGATACGTGACATCACTGCTCAATTTGATCATTTTCCCTATGTTCAAATCGGTATTGACCCTATAGCTGTAACGTTGGTATTCCGTATTCTTCACCAATCCTGGCTGGTCAAGATAGTCGAAAGAAACCAGATAACGTCCCACTTCGCTTCCTCCGACCATGCTCAGTGTATGCTGAGTGATATAAGTCGGTTTATACACCTCGTTTACCCAGTTCAGGTAAGAATGGTTATATGGGTCGTCCCCTTTCTCTGTTGCCAATATGTCTTCTTCGGTATATTTGATAGGACTGCCTGCATTTACAAAAGATTCATTTACCATTTCCATGTATTCGCGCGCAGATACTTGCTTTGCTCTTACTGCTCTGTCTTGGAATCCTATAGAACCATCGTATGACAATTTGACTTTCCCTTCTTTGCCACGTTTGGTCGTAACCAAGATTACACCATGAGCCGCTCGTGAACCATAGATGGATGCCGATGCGGCATCTTTCAACACGGAAATGTTCTCAATCTCTGATGACGGGATTTGGCTAAGTGACATCTCGATGCCATCCACCAATACTAGGGGTTTGGCATTCCCGGTCGTTCCCACGCCACGCAAATATATCTCAGGGTCATCGCTGCCAGGAGCTCCACCTCTATCCACGACAGTGATGCCCGGGCTTAACCCTTGTAAAGCTTTGGTGGCATTGACAACTGTCATTTTATTAATTTGTCCGCCTTCCAATTTCGTGACAGCCCCTGTTGTTGTCACTTTCCGCTGTACCCCATAACCGACAACGACGACTTCGGAGAGATTTTTGGAATCTTCTTCCATCTTGATGACGAGTGCGGTTTGTTTGCCAACTTTTAAAGATTGCGTATTATAGCCGATGTAAGAGACCTGGATGATGGCATTATCGGACACAGTCAGGGAGAACTTTCCATCCATGTCCGTGATAGTCCCATTCGCTGTCCCTTGTTCAATGACGTTTGCGCCAATGATAGGTATTCCCGTAGCATCGGTAACGACACCGGTTATTCTTTTTTCTTGTTGTGCTGCTGAGTTTGAAGCATTCCGGCCGGCATTACGTTTGGTACTTGACAAAACGATATAGGCTCCCTTTTGTGTATAGGTAATGCCTAAATGGGAAGCAAAACTGTCCAATACCTCTTTTACCGGTCTGCCGACCATGTTCATGGACATTTTCTCGTCTACATTGACATCTGCGTCATAGATGAATAAGTACTCCGTTTGTTTTTCGATGGCTCTCATGTACTCTTTGACAGAAAGATTCTCTCCTTTCAATGTCACTTTCTGTGAGTAAGAATTACCTGCGTGCAAGCAGAATGCAGCGGCAAATAAGGATGCATAGGTTATTCGCATAATCCTAAAAAAGTGTTTATGTCCGGGATTTAATAGATAAAACATGCCGGACAAAGGTATTTTGATCATAACTTTGTGATGTTGAATTAATACTAGTGTTATCTGGTGTTGATTTGCGGGGCGGTGAATCTCGCACATTCATCGCCCTTATTTTTCATGGATTCAATGTTTCATAGGCTATTGCTTTGTTTTTAATATGTTGAACAATCAGTTTATGTAAATCACGGCATTGTCTTCACTCCTTTTGAATGTGAAGTTGCCATTGCGTTGCAATACTTGTAAAATGAAATCTATTCCATCGGACACCCTGCATTTCCCGCTGCATTTGTATTTCTGCAGCTTCGTGTTGTGTATGTTTATTTGTATGTCATAGATATTCTCGAAGCGTTTCATCAGCTCGGGGAATTCAATGTTCTCAAAACATATCAGCCCTTTCGTCCAAAGATAGTTGTCGGTATTTGTAATGGAATCGATTGTCATCTTTCCCGCTTTCAATCGCACCATCTGCATGGGGGAAAGCCGTACTTTGTTGTGCCCTGCGTTCCTTTCGCTGACTTCCACTGAACCTTCTATCAAAGCCGTGGAAAATGAATCATCCGAGCAGTCTGACTTGACATTGAACGTAGTGCCTAACACTTTGATGTCGTACTGCGAGGTTTCCACGATGAACGGGTGTTCTATGTCTTTGCTGACATTGAAATAGGCTTCCCCTTTCAGTTTTACTTTGCGGAAACCCTCTTTCCCGAAAGAGTTGGGATATACCAACTCGCTGCAGGCATTCAACCATATGTTTGTTCCATCGGACAGCGTGATGTTTACTCGTTGCCCGGGAGGTACCTCTATCCGGTTCATCGCCACCAAAGGCTCCTTATGGATAGAGGAGTTGAGGATATAGAACGAGACAGAAACAACAAGGGCGATGGCTGCTGCGATTTTCAAGAAATTCCCGGCAAAAGAATTTAATGAGAAGCGTTTGGCGTTTCCCGTTTCATTTACCGGATGCATAAGCATCATGTCAAAGCATTTGCGTTCCTTTATCAGTTCCTCATGGTTGACGGGAGATGCTTCCGCCCAATCACAAACGGCTTCCTCTTCTTCAAATGAAGCGGTCCCCATAAAGAAACGATGTAATACTTCCTTGTCCATTTTTCTCCTTTACCTATTTATAAGCACTTCACAGAATAAGTCCCCTAAAGGCGAACTGTGATTTTTTCGCCTTCTTTCACTTTTTTGTTAAGAATGTCTTTCCCATCGACTTGTATGATTACTTGTAATTTCCCATTTGCCCGTTTCACTTCCATGTCAAAGACTTTTCCGAAGGCGCAAATGTTTCTTAAGCTCATGTGTCCCCATTCTTGTGGAAGGCGGGGAATGAAGTCGAATGAATGCAGGCCTGTCGGGCGTATCCCGAACATTCCTTCGGTGATGATTCGGCAATACAATCCGCTTTCGGCAGAGAGGTGGCGTTGACTCCCTTCCGGCCAGGCTTCAATGGCGTAAGGAACATGCTCGCCCAGAAGACGCTGACTGGAATAGAATTTCAGGTAATCCATTGCCTTTTCCGTCTCTCCGCATGCAAATACGCCTCGTAAGGCATACAAGGTGGAACGATCCCAGAATGTTTCGCTGCCGGCTTGGGTCAACAATCCGTCTTTTGTCCAAAGCCTTGGAGAGAATAGGGCTTTGATGGTCTCTTGTTTGCGGTCGTAAATGCCTACGGTCAGGGGGATGCAAATCCAAGAACGTAAGACATCATTGCCTTCATAGTATTGGTATGAATTGAATCCTTCCACGGTCGCACCGAAATAACGGTCGATGTCCTTCCTTAACTTTTTTGCCTCCTGGGCATATTTGCCCATGCCACTTTTACCCAACGCTTTCCCTAAATAGACGGCCGAGTTCAAAGCGTCATAATAGAGTGAAGAGGTGCAGAGGTTGGCCTTGCCTGCCGGGAAACGCCCTTCCAGTTCATCGGCATCGGAAGCTACCACTCCTTTCTCATTCAAGTTGCGATGGCAATATTCCAATGTCCATTCGATGAGCGGCCAAAGTTTTTCTGCCACTTGCTTGTCTCCTAACGCCAATGCATAGCGGGAAGCTCCGTATGCAATCATGGCTGCATCGCCCCGGTCGCCGGCACCGTTCCAAATGTCAATTCCTTCGGCAATGATGGAGCTGGGGATGGGTTTGTATTCGGAATTCATGAAACGGGCGAAATGTTCATAGGAGCAGAGGGCTGATTCGTTTCCGATAGCATATCCTAAGAAAGGAAAGAAAGGATTGATATATTCGGCTTGGTCGTTTGCCCAAATCGCAGCATAATAGGATTCCCCTCCTGGTCCGTGCATCAAGCCTCCTTTTGTTTGGTAGATACTTTCCGCACCTCTGATTTTAGCGAAGGCGAACATCGTGTTGATGACAGGGTCCGGAGTCTCTAATATCAATTTGCCCCACAATTCCCCGATTAAGGCTTTTCGTGCGTCCAGCTCCTTGTCAATGTCCAAGATGGCTTCGTTTTCCCCCCTTTTATACCCGGCGAAGAAAGCCGAGAATGTCACGGACTCTCCCGGAGCCAGTTGTTCGGCTTTTTCCCCCTTTAATGTGGATATGAGTCGGTAAGACCCGTCCACACCTTTGCTTGCGTCGGTTTCGATGACGGAGCGGGCAAAAGGGACTTCAATGCTTACCGGCTTGTCCCCTTTATTGGTGAGGGTATATTTTTCACATGTCATGGCCTGTGTGGTCGAAGGGAAAAGGATACGTTCCAGTTCTATGCCATTGTCAAATCGGCTGGACACTTCCATGGTGCCGTCCAACGTTATCTCTTTCACTTTCTCGTTTGTAAGGGATTTCCCGTTTATTTCTACCATGGCCGGAATGTCCCAAGCAAACCGCCTCATCAAGCTGGCGTGCGTATTATTGGGGATGGTGCGGAGCATGGGCCATACCACACTGCGGTTGAGGGTGAAAGCCCCTGACGCATCGACTCCGTAGCGGTAAACAGTGGATACTTTAAGCCCGCTCATCTCGATATGGTCTTCATGGGGAATGTCTTCGGATATGTGCCAAGTGATTCCGCCATCGGCATTGATTTTCCATCGGTTGCTTGCCATGGCCGGCAGGCTGCCTGCCGTTAAAAGGCAGAGCAACACGGTAAATAATTTTTTGAGATTAGTCATGTTCTTATAATATTTGTTTTTCTGGTCATTATATAGTAAGCACTTGATGGGACAAATACCCTAAAGGAAAAAGGCCATCAAATAGTCTTTTAATTTTGAACGGAGGACTTTCAGTGCTTTTGAGATATGGAACTCGATACTTTTCACGGAGAGAGAATTCTGTTCCGCAATCTCCTGGTAATTTTTGCCTTCATAACGGCTCATGATGAATATCTTTCTTGTTTTCTCGGGCAGGGAGTCCAATGCTTCCTGGATTAGCTGTTGCGCTTCATTGCTGAATATTTCTTGGGGGTCGCACGCCTCCAACGTGGCAATGCGCAGGTTATTGACGCGGACTTGATGCTCCGCGAGATACTGCTCGGTTTCTTCCTTTATGCGCTGGTGTCGCAGGTAATTCAAGCACTTGTGTTTGATGGTTTCCAAAATGTATGCGGGGATGTTGGAGCTGTCCGACAATGATTTCCGGTTCTCCCAATAGTAAATCAGCCCGTCCATGACGATGTCTTCCGCATCTTCTTCGTCCGTCACGTAGGTTCGGGCAAACCGGATAAACAAGCCGTGGTAGTCATGGTACAACTTATTGAATTCTTTTATTTCTGATGCCATATTCTATTGGATGGAAGGGAATCAAAAATTCCAGACCGTAAAAATACAATACAAATTTTGTTTCTAAAAGTTTTTTACCGGGAAATAATATCCGTTCAGGAAAAGGTCGGCACGGTTCAATCATTTCTTCCCAATGAAATTTTCCGATGGCTGCGTCTGTTTTTTTGAGCGGCCGGAATGAAAATTCAAAGGAATCCAAGGCTGTTTGAAAGATATTCTGTACATTTGTTTCTATGAAAGAAATCCAGTTGACATTCCATAAAGCAGTAACCAACGGCCCGGCAATAGCCCCTCTGGCACAAGACAGCGTCATTGCGGGTTTCCCTTCCCCCGCGCAGGACAGCTTCAGTCCGGAAATAGATTTGAATGACTTGCTGATAGCACACAAGGAAGCGACTTTCTTTGTCTGCATATCGGGCGAATCCATGCGGGACGCCGGCATTCTGGATGGCGACCTTGCCATTGTCGACAAGTCGTTGGCGGCATCGGATGGCGATTTCGTCATAGCTTATGTGAATGGCGATTTCACCATCAAGCAGCTCCGTCTGGACAAGGACGGGAAGCGGGGGTGGCTGGTCCCGTGGAATAAGCAATACCCGGATATAGAAGTTGATGCGGATGACGATTTCAGGATTTGGGGTGTGGTGACCCATGTCATACATTCCATGAAAAAAGGGATGGGGCATGATAAATAAAAAGATACTATCCGATGCAATTGTTTGGCTTGGCAGATTGTAATAATTTTTTTTGTTCTTGTGAAAGGGTGTTTCATCCGGAACTGAGAAATGTCCCTGTCGTTGTTTTGTCCAACAATGATGGATGCGTCATAGCCCGCAGCGAGGAAAGCAAGCGTTTGGGACTGAAGATGGGCGACCCCTTGTTCCAAGTACGGGATTTGATAGAAGCAAACCAGGTCGCAGTGTTTAGTTCGAATCATACTTTATACGGCTCCTTGTCCAACCGGGTGATGAGCTTGTTGGCCCGGTATACGCCCGACCTGACGCAGTATTCCATCGACGAAGCTTTCCTTGACCTGTCCGGGCTGGGGGATGCGGAGCATTTGAAAGCATACGGTGAGCGGATTGCCGCCCATGTGAGAAAAGCGACCGGAATCCCCATATCGCTCGGAATAGCAGAAACCAAGACTTTGGCGAAAGTGGCCAGCAAATATGCCAAGAAGTATCCGGGTTACAGAGGCTGTTGCATGATTGATACTGCTGAAAAACGTGAAAAAGCCTTGGTGGGCTTTGATATAAAAGATGTCTGGGGGATAGGGCGGCAGTTGCATAAGGCATTGACCTATTATGGAATCAACACGGCTGCCGACTTTGCGAATAAAAAAGAAAGCTGGGTCCGGGGGAAATTCAATGTTGTCGTGTTGCAGACTTGGAAGGAACTTAATGGCATCAGCTGCATCAGTGTGGAAGAACTTCCTGAGAAAAAGTCGATATGCACCAGCCGGAGCTTTGCGGAGCAAGGGATTACGGATCTATCGGTGTTGGAAGAGGCTGTGGCTAATTTTGCGGCCTCTTGTTCCGAAAAACTCCGCCGCCAGAAAAGTTGTTGCCGCGGAATAACCATATTCGCTTATACAAGCCGTTTCAGGATGGATGTGCCTCACCATGCCATTCATCAATCCATGGTGTTGCATATCCCGACACAATCCTCGGCTGAGATTATAGGTGCGGCTTTGCATGTGCTGCGTTCAAATTTCAGGCAAGGAATTTATGCTTATAAGAAAGCCGGCGTGATACTTTGGGACATTTCTTCCCAACGGCAGGTGCAACAAGATTTGTTCGACCCGGTGGATAGGACGAAACAGTCTGTACTGATGAAGGCGATAGATGCCATCAACCAGAAGAATGGCCGAAATAAAATCAGAGTGGCGGTGCAAGGGACGGATGTCCGTTTTGGCTTGAAAAGAGAATATTTATCCAAGCAATACACGACCAACATCAACGATATCATTGTGGCCAAGGCGGAATGATTTTCAGACAGCGCCGTTTTTTTACTTCTCTGTCGTCCTCAGAAGATAGAGGATGGCTTCTTCTATGATCGTGTCTTTCCCGCCCAGCAAATCGCTTTCGGTGATGGAAACGGGAATATCCGGTTCGATGCCAAATTCGGTCAGCTGCTTCTCATTGTCCAGCATCGGGCAAGCCGAGAAACGAACGCTCCATCCATTGGGCAGTTCTGAGGTAAATGGGAATCCGCTACCTCCGCCTGTTTTGTCCCCCATGATGGTAACATGGGGAAACATTCTCATTTTCATGACAAAATCATTGGCTGCGCTATAACAATGGCGATTGGTCAGAACGACAACCGGACGTAACCAACGGATTCGTTCCGTCGGCTCCAACACTATCGGGTAAGGCTCGGAAAAATCGTTATGCCCTTTTCCTGTTTTGTGCATGATATAACCTACGTTTGTCTTTTCTTGGATGAACCTCGAGGCGAACCGCTCGGAGTTGGCCAAAGAACCCCCTCCGTTGTTGCGTATGTCAATGACCAAGGCCTGGCACTCTTTGAAATGATAAAACATATAGTCCAAGTTGCTTTCACCCAATGTGCTTGAAAAACTGGAGTAACGGACATAGCCAATCCGGTCGTTTGCTATTTTTTTATATTCCATTCCTCCGGCAATTTTATAATCTTTGCCTAAATAAGCGTCGTTTAATTCCTCGTAAAAGTTTGGGGGATAATCTTTATACCAGTCCCAATAGCGTGCCACGTTGAAGCTGGAATAGAGATTGGTATGCCCGTCTTTCAGTTCGCTAAGCATCTTGGCCATCAAATCGAACAACTCGAATTGATTCATGGAGTCTTGTATTTGTACGGCGTAGCGGCTATGCACTTCGTCCCAATCGATTGCTTTGTAGTCAAAAAAACAATAATTCTCATCCAATATTTTCCAAAGGGCCTCGAAATTCTCCCTCGGATTGACTGTATACTCGTCCGTATCCTGGCAAGAAAACAGTAGGAATAAACCTGAAAAAACGATCCAAAGTTGTTTTATCATACCTTAATAATATGCACTTTTATATCTTGACTGTTGCTTTATATGTTTGCCACCGAATGAGACGAATTCTTTTACGATTCCAATTGTGAAAGAATTTGAGATGATATGACTTTGTATGCCGTTTACATTTAAATAATAAAGGCTGTTCAAATATCCCGCTCGAACCATAATCTTCCCTATCGGGAAATCTATTGTCAGGTAATTCTTCATCGCTTGCTTGTTGTGGAAGGAGGTGAATGGAACAATTCCGGAAGAATTACCTTGGTCGAATATCTCATAATAGGACTGTCCGAAGTGAGGTGAAAAAAGCATGCCGACAAACGGGCTTTCTACCTGGTAGCGCAATGTCAAAGGATAGTTGCGTATCGACAGATGGTAAAGGGCCATTGCGGAAATGTTCAAGTCTAAGTCCGCCTTGACCGATGCCGGGTTGTTGCTTGCTTTGGTCGAATAGACAAATCCTGCCATCAGGTGGGCTGAAGCTCCTGCTAACAGCACAAGGTTATCGATAGGCTTGAAGCGGTAATGGTAGCCTATCGAATAATCGGCGAAACCGTTTAACGTGTTTGTGGTTCCAGCCCCATTATCGGTAAGGGAAATGTCCATATTGAATAATTGCTGCCTGGATATGCGGGAGCTTGCCAAATGGGTTAATTTCATCCGCTCATCCAATATGCGCATTCCACCTCCTTGGAAAGATATTTTGCTGCCCGGAGTCAGGTACGTGTCCATGACATTGTATCTGCCGTATCCAATGGATGTGGCGGCTGTGACTGCATACGGGGTTTCGTCCTCTTGCGCTTTCCCTTCCGGTTGCAATAGGAAACAAAGTAACAATCCGATGATAATCTGACGAGCCATCAATCTTTAAACAATTTCATTTGCCCAACAATTTCATCTTTCAAATCCTCCATGCTTTCTATCTCTTCATTTCCTTCCGGGGAAAAAACGGCTTCAGTTTTGGAGGTTTCCTCTTTTTCTATTGCTTCCGGATAATGATCGGGCTCTAATTCGTTGACAGTGGAAATCTGATATACTGTCAGCCGTTTGCCTTTCGCCTTGTAGCTTCGGGGAACGACGAACGATTCTGCCTCCACGATCATTGGCTCGCGGAATGCGTCATGCCCTCCGAATATGACTTCAATGCGGGGATAGTATTCATCGGTAAGCAAATAAAGCGTGCTCTTCGGGTTTTCGCCCAAGCAGTTCTTGTGAGAACTCCCGGCTTCAAAAGTAAAACGTTTCAGATATGGATATTTTTGATCCGCATCATACAGCACGGCAGTCCATAATTTGTCCGGGACAAATTTCTCGATAATCAGTATGTCATTCTCATAGTGATTGCTGAGGTCGAAGTTGGTCGTATAGAATTCTCCATTTTTCCGGACAACCAATATTAGGTCTTCGCTTTGGAACTCCCCTAATTCTTTCCCTCTTCCATCATAATTCAGCCGTAAGACATCATGGTCGAACCATACCAGCCGTCCTCCTAATGTGGAACTGCCTTTTTGTTTCAGCACGATTTTATGTATGTCTCCCTTTGTCAATAAATACCCGATGGTTCCTCTTCCCCGTATGGGGATTTCACTGAAATCCTTTTCAAAAACCAATAATTTTTGTCGGACTTTAGGCTTTAAGATAATTTTTATCGTTTCTGCTTCTCCGTTTGGATTGGCGCTGAAATAAAGTATCCGGGAATCAGGTGTTCCTTTGGTCAAATTGTACTCTTTGTCACGGCTGACAGCCGTGATGGCAAAACGCTTGATATAATTATTCCCTCCTTTCCCATCGCGATAAACGACATTATAGATGATGCGGGCATCATTGCGCTTAAACACGTTGAGGTAAATGACATCTTTCCCCACAAACATCTTTTCGGGAACTTTCACAATCTTGTAAATTCCGGAACGATAGAAAAGGATCACCTCGTCAATGTCGGAACAATTGCATACGAACTCATCTTTTTTGAGCGAAGTGCCGATGAACCCTTCCGCACGGTTGATGTACAACTTTTCATTGGCCTCAGCTACTTTGCTTGCTTCGATTGTGTCGAAACTGCGGATTTCCGTTAGGCGGGGATATTTTGCACCGTATTTTTCTTTGAGCTGCATGAACCATTGGATGGTGTAATCTACAATGTGCGATAAAGAATCATTGATGCGGGCAATGTTTGCCTGTATTTGAATAATCTGTTCGTCGCACTTGGCTGAATTGAATTTCAAGATGCGTCCCATTTTGATTTCCATTAGTCTCAGGATGTCGTCTCGGGTTACATCTCGAATCAATTTTTGTTTGAATGGTTCTAATCGTAAATCTATGTGTTCGATGGCGGCATCCATTGACGGTGCTTGCTCGAATTCAATATCTTTATAGATACGTTCTTCGATGAATATTTTTTCCAAGGAGGCGAAGAATAAAGTTTCCTCTTGCTCCCGTTTGTCGATGTCCAGTTCCTGCCGGAGCAATGATAACGTGTTGTCGGTCGAATGGCGCAGCACGTCGCTGACTGTCAGGAAATGGGGTTTGTCATCTTTTATGACGCAACAATTCGGAGAGATGCTGATTTCGCAATCCGTGAATGCGTACAGTGCGTCAATGGTTTTGTCGGAAGAAACACCAGGAGCCAGATGCACTAAAATCTCCACATGCTTAGCGGTATTATCATCTACTTTTTTGATCTTAATCTTTCCCTTGTCGTTTGCTTTTAAGATAGAATCAATAACGGTTGAGGTTGTTCTACCATACGGAATTTCTGTGATGACCAATGTCCGGTTGTCCAATTTCCCTATCTTGGCACGTACTTTTACCGTCCCCCCACGTTCTCCATCGTTATATTTGCTCACATCTATGGCCCCCCCGGTTTGGAAGTCGGGGTATAGTGCGAAATTTTCTCCTCTTAAATAGGCAATCGATGCATCTGCCAGTTCGTTGAAATTATGTGGCAGAATCTTGGACGAGAGGCCGACAGCGATTCCTTCTACGCCTTGTGCCAATAACAAGGGGAATTTCACAGGGAGTGTGACCGGCTCGCGGTTCCGACCATCATAAGAAGCCTGCCATAAAGTTGTTTTAGGATTAAAAACGGTATCTAAGGCAAATTTGGAGAGCCGTGCTTCAATATATCGAGGGGCGGCGGCACTATCGCCTGTTAGGATATTCCCCCAGTTTCCTTGGCAGTCAATCAAAAGTTCCTTTTGGCCTAACTGCACCAGCGCGTCTCCTATGGATGCGTCTCCATGGGGATGGAATTGCATGGTATGCCCGACGATATTGGCTACTTTGTTGTACCTTCCATCGTCTAATCGTTTCATGGAATGTAATATTCGCCGTTGGACGGGTTTCAATCCGTCATTGATGTGCGGAACGGCACGCTCCAATATTACATAGGAAGCATAGTCTAAAAACCAACTTTGATACATGCCGGATAGATGATGCGTAATTTTGTCCGTATTCTTATCAGGCACTTTGTATTCAGAATGCACGCTGCCGGAGGCCGTGTCATCTCTTTGTCCGGAAATGTTTTCGTCTGCGGATTGGCTTGCATTCTTATTTATGTCGTCATCTATCTCTTCAGGTCTCATGAGTTTGGATTCCTTTTCTTAATATAGGGGCTTAAAAACGGGGTAAATATACAAATAATATCTTATATTTGGGCAAAAAATATATTAATGGTACTTTTTAAGCGAATAACGGATATGGATGATCCGGATTTGGCCCGGTTGATGGAACTTTATGTGATTTCATTCCCCGATGGAGAGCGAAGGGACGTGTCGCAGTTGAAAAGGATGATGCTACTTGTCCCGGAAATGTTCGTCAATGCCGTCTATCATGATGGAGAGCTGAGCGGACTGGTCGTCTATTGGGATTTCAAAGACTTTTATTATATGGAGCATTTGGCGGTGTTCCCGGAAATGCGCAACCGGCAAATAGGGAAGCAAATTTTAGATTATTGGGCTGAACATTTAAGCAAACTTCGGATTTTAGAAGTTGAACCGGCTAACGATGAAATGGCCATCCGTCGGATTAATTTTTACAATCGTAATGGTTATCAGGTAATCGATAAGGATTATGTCCAACCTTCCTATCATAAGAATGAAGATGGTTTCCCTCTTTGGATTATGGGGAATGAGCCTCATCCCCAAATCAAGCGGTTGGTTGAAACAATCAAGGAAGAGGTGTATCGGAAGCCCTTGTTTATCTGATTTCGCAGGATTCATTTAAAATAATCTTCTCAATTATAAATTTATATTAATATATTTTTTATCTTTGCCCTCAAATCATTTTTAAGGAGAAACGAATGATAAGTAGATTAGTAAAGTATGCCATATCATTGACAGCAATATTAACCCTTTTCGCATGTACGCAGAAAGTTCCTTATCGGATTGAAGGTAAACTGACGAACTTGGGAGAAGCTGAATTTTATGCTGTTTTTGAAAATGAAAATGGTTGTTTCGTCGATACTGTTATGAGTAAACCAAATGGAAGCTTTTCGATAGAACAGAAAAATGGAGACTATAGGTCTGTTACCTTGTTTTTTGAAAACAAATCCTTTTGGCGTTGTGTCTTTTTGGAAGCAGGCAAAAAGATTAAAATATCTGGAGATGCGGAGTATCCTGCGCTTCTGCGGGTTAAAGGTGGAGACCGAATGAACGAACAAATTTCTGATTTGAGGGCTATGTCGGTTTCGTTGTGGAAAGAAAAGACGGACTTGGCTCGTGAGATAAGCCGTAAACAGTCTGATCCCATCGAGGAAGCTGATTTGATGGCCAAGTTGACGAATGTCGAGCATCAATTGGAAGAGATTGCGGTGGACTATATCAAAAACAATCCGGACGAACCGGCTTCATTGGCTCTTATTCAGTATTTCTTCACGGATCCTGATGATACACGCGGGGTGGACGAATTGCTGGCTGTCATATCTCCTCGATTACGGAATCATTATCTGTATAAGGCTTTGGAAGAGTATTCCGTGAAGGCAAAACGAACCAGCCTGGGGGCTGAAGCTCCTATGTTTAAGGTGAAAGACATATTTGGCAAAGAAGTGGATATGTCTCAATTGCACGACGAATACATCCTCTTGGCTTTTACCCATTCTTGGATTCCTGCGGATGAGGCTGAGAAATTCTATTTGGCCCCTATCGTTTACCAGCATAAAAGCGATAGTCTGGAAGTAATCGTCTTGACGTTGGATAATGATGCGAAAGAAATCCGTAAAATCGCAGAGCAAGATACGCTCCAGTGGAATATTGTTGCGGACTCGGCATCGCAGGTCGCTTTATTGCTGGATTTGTATAATGTGAGTGAACTTCCTCGTTATTACTTGATAGATAAAGATAAAAAGATATTATTAAAGACAGAGAATAATATGGAAGTGCGTGACAGTTTAGATGATTTATTTGTAAAATAAGACCTGTGGAATAAATCTTCAGGTGTATTTCCTTTATTTATTAAAAAACTTAACTATGTTGGTCAAGACATTTGCTGCGGCTTTGCAGGGCATATCTGCTACCATTATCACGATAGAGGTGAATTGTAGTAAGGGAATCCAATTTTTTCTGGTAGGGTTACCCGATGTAGCCGTGCGTGAAAGCCATGAACGTATTTTATCCGCTTTGCAAAAGTTCAACTTCAAAATACCTCGTAGTAGGATTGTGATTAATATGGCGCCAGCCAATATCCGAAAAGAGGGTTCGGCCTATGATTTGCCCCTTGCAATTGGGATATTGGCTGGTACGGAACAGATAAGAGCTGACAAGTTGGAACAATATATGTTAATGGGTGAATTGTCTTTGGACGGGACTTTGAATCCTGTGAAAGGTGTTTTGCCTATTGCTATAAAAGCAAGGGAAGAGGGTTTTAAAGGTTTCATTCTCCCTAAACAAAATGCCCGAGAAGCTGCTGTCGTCAATAACTTGGAGGTATATGGAGTGAGTTCCATTAAAGAAGTAATTGATTTTATGAATGGCGAGAGGGATTTGGAGCAGACGGTAGTGAATACGCGAGAAGAATTTTATGCCAAACAACAGCAATTTGAATTTGACTTTTCAGAGGTGAGGGGGCAGGAGAATGTAAAAAGAGCCTTGGAAGTCGCAGCTGCTGGCGGGCATAATATCATCATGATAGGTCCTCCTGGAAGTGGAAAGTCTATGTTGGCGAAGCGTTTGCCCAGCATCCTTCCCCCTTTTACCTTGCATGAATCATTGGAAACCACCAAGATTCATTCGGTTGCCGGCAAAATGGGGAATGAAACTTCATTGATGACACAGCGGCCGTTCCGTTCGCCGCATCATACGATTTCCGACGTGGCGATGGTGGGAGGAGGATCTTATCCCCAGCCTGGCGAAATCAGTTTGGCTCATAATGGTATTTTATTCTTAGACGAATTGCCTGAATTTAACCGGAATGTCCTGGAAGTGATGCGCCAGCCGTTGGAGGATAGGCTGATTACCATTTCTCGTGCCCGCTTTACTGTGGAATACCCGGCTGGTTTTATGTTGGTTGCTTCCATGAATCCTTGCCCTTGCGGATATTACAACCATCCCACTAAACAATGTGTTTGCTCTCCGGGGGCAGTGCAGAAATACATGAATAAGATATCTGGACCACTTTTGGATCGTATAGACATTCAGATAGAAATCGTGCCGGTCCCGTTCGAGAAAATATCGGAAAGAACGGAAGCTGAGCCTAGTTCGAAAATACGAGAGCGGGTAGTTGCTGCAAGGGCGACTCAAGCCAAACGTTTTGAAGCTTACCCGGGAATCTATTGCAATGCTCAGATGAACAGCCGTTTGTTGCATCAATATGCTATCCCTGATTCCCGTGGGTTGGAAATTTTGAAGAAAGCAATGACGAAATTGAATCTTTCTGCCAGGGCTTATGACCGGATATTAAAGGTATCCCGAACCGTTGCGGATTTGGCTGGTTCGGATAGCATTGAGCCTTGTCATATCGCGGAAGCTATCCACTATCGCAATTTGGATAGAGAGAGCTGGGGTGTGTAAATAAATATATGATAGCTACCGCTATTTTATCAATTGTTGTCGGAACAAGCTTGGGGATTGACCCACTTTTTGCCGGAACAGGCGGGCGAAGTGGTTGGGGTAAGTGAATCCGAGGCGAGTTGCAATATCGTTGATTGTGAGCGATTCGTCCATCAATAGCGATTTTGCTTTTTCAATCAGTTTGTCCTGAAGAAAGGCTTGTGGCGTGATATTCATTTCTCGCCTGACTATACCTCCGAAATAGCTGGGGGTTAAATGGAATTGTTTTGCGCACCAAGCGACAGATGGGGGTCCCATGCTGCGAAGCCTTTCTGCATCGTTTGATAAATACTCGTCAACCATTCGGTTGAACCGCTTCACAAAGTCGGAGGAGTGCATTTCCTGGGCGTTGAATTGGCGGTCGTAAAACCGCCGGCAGAATGTGAGCATTTGCGCAATGCCCAGACGTAACATGTGGCTGGTGAATTCATCATCTGGTGTCTGCAGCTCGGTATGAATGTTGTGGAAGCAATTGATGATGGCTTTGCGCTCTGTATCGTGCAGGTTCAAAGCTTCTGCGACTTTGTAGTCGAAGAAATTAAACAGATAGAAGTCTCTCCCCAATCCTGTGCCATTTAGTTGTTCCGGCCGGAAGGCGAGCATCCATCCATGGGGCTTGACATGGGGGGCTAAGTTCACGGATGCCACATCGCCCGGTTTCATGGTGAACATGGTCCCGCCTCGGTAACGGATGCATGTGTCACGTAATACCAGCTCCCCGAAATCAACTTCCATCAGCACTACGCAATACATGCCAAAATCGGTCGGCTTGAAAAGTGAAAGGTCTGCATCCTGCAGACGTGCCACACTTACTTGTGGATGGTGGGTGGGTTGATGAAAGTAATGATTGAATTGGTCGATGTTTTCTATCCTGATATGCATTGGCGACTTCTTTAATTTGGGTATAAAAATAGATAAATTATAGGTATATTCGATGGACTTGGCAGATAAAAATGGTAGAATCTCCTTAATCTCTTGAAAGTGCTTGCTTGTATATCGTAATATGAAACATTCTGGTCGGCATCCATCGAATGGAAGAAGCGATTCCGTGCAATTAATAATTTATAAGCGATGGAAACGTTAGATTATCAATGTAAATGTATAACTTTGCATTTTCTAAATGGATAATATAAATTGTTATTTTATACAACGTATGAAAACGTATAAATTGGTAAACAACGTGTTGGGATGGATTATCTGCATAATCGCTTCCACCGTTTATTTGATGACAATCGAACCTACTGTCAGTTTTTGGGACTGCGGTGAGTTTATTTCCTCAGCGTACAAGTTGGAAGTGGGGCATCCGCCTGGAGCACCTTTTTTCATGTTGACGGCTAATTTGTTTACACAGCTGGTGTCAGACCCGGCAATGGTCGCAAAAATGGTCAATTCGATGTCTGCTATCTTTAGCGGATTAACGATTTTGTTTCTCTTCTGGACCATTACGCATTTGGCCCGTAAGATTATCGTGGAAGAAGGCAGGGAAGTAAGCATGGCACAGTTGATTACCATTATGGGGGCTGGTGCCGTTGGTGCTTTGGCCTATACTTTCAGTGATACCTTTTGGTTCAGTGCGGTGGAAGGCGAGGTTTACGCTTACTCTTCCTTGTTCACTGCCTTGGTGTTCTGGCTGATTTTGAAATGGGAAGAAGTGGCGGATAAACCGCATGCGGACCGTTGGATCGTGTTAATCGCTTATTTGACGGGGTTGAGCATCGGTGTACACTTGTTGAATTTGTTGTGTATACCGGCGATGGTTTTGGTCTATTATTACAAAAAGTTCCCGAACCCGACAACGAAAGGAATGATTTTGGCCTTGTTAGTCTCTTTTGCCATAGTAGGCTTGATGATGTTTGGTGTAGTCCAAGGATTGGTTGAGATATGTGGATATTTTGAACTGCTATTCGTCAATGTCTTGCATATGCCTTATAATACCGGCGTGTATGTGTATGTCATCGTGTTGGCGGCATCTTTGATATGGGCTATTTGGGAAACAACGCGGGATGACATCCATCCCATTCGCCTGAAGGTGTCTTTCTTGCTGTCGGTGATTTTGATAGGCATCCCATTTATAGGAAGTGGATATGTCATTGCGGTTGTATTGAGTGTGGCCTTGGCAATCTACCTTTTCATGTCCAAGAAACTGAATGTGAAGGTGCTGAATACGATATTGCTCAGTTTGATGGTTGTTGTCATAGGTTATTCATCCTATGCCTTGACACTGGTTCGAGCAACGGCTGATACTCCAATGAACCAAAATGCGCCGAGTGATATTTTTAAATTGCGTACTTATTTGGCACGTGAGCAGTACGGAAAGACTCCATTGCTATACGGACAGACATACGTGTCGGAGGTGAAACGCACCAATGAGGGAGGGAGTTGTGTGGCTGTGACAAAAGACGGTGCTCCGGTCTGGACGCGTATAGATAAAAAAGACCCGAGTGAGAAGGACCGGTATTATGTTTCCCGCCATGACGTAGATTATGAATATGTCGATGAGCTGAATATGCTGTTCCCACGCATGTATAGCTCGGACGCCCGCCATATACAGGCTTATAAGGAATGGGCGAATATCAAGGGAGAACCGGTCAAGTTCAACCGCTGCGGGGAAATGGCAACGGTGATGAAACCCACCTTTGGCGAGAATATAAAGTTCTTTATCGCTTATCAGTTGAATTTCATGTATTGGCGTTATTTCATGTGGAACTTTTCCGGTCGCCAAAATGATATACAGGGCCATGGGGAAGTATCTCACGGCAACTGGATTACAGGAATCAAGTTCATAGATGAGGCGTTGGTCGGCCCGCAAGACGACCAGCCCGGAGACATCATCGACAATAAGGGGCATAATGTCTATTATATGCTGCCTCTATTGTTGGGCATCTTGGGTCTGCTGTTCCAAGTATATGGAGGAAAGAAAGGGCTGCAAGGATTTTGGATTACATTCTTCTTGTTTTTTATGACAGGGATTGCTATCGTGCTGTATTTGAACCAGACTCCGTACCAGCCTCGCGAACGGGATTATGCATATGCCGGTTCTTTCTATGCGTTCTGCATCTGGATTGGCTTTGGAGTAGCTGCTTTGGTGAAGCTGTTGGAAAAATATGCTAAATTGCCTTCGGTCGCTGCTGCGATTGTTTCTTCCCTTGCCGCTCTTCTCGTCCCTCTGCAGATGGCTGGACAGAACTGGGATGACCATGACCGTTCCAATCGTTATGTCTGCCGTGACTTTGGAGCCAATTATTTGGAGTCATGCGAACCGAATGCTGTTATTTTCACCAATGGGGATAACGATACTTTCCCGTTATGGTATGCGCAAGAAGTGGAAGGCATTCGTACGGATGTACGAGTTTGTAATACCAGTTATTTGCAAACGGACTGGTATATCGATCAGATGAAGAAGCAGGCGTATGACTCTAAGCCTTTGCCTATTTCTTGGAATCATGCGGATTATGTCCAGGGAACGCGTGACTTCGCCTACATATTCCCTGTGACTGAGAATCCGGTAGATTTGAAGACGGCTTTGGATTTTGTCAGAAGTGATGATCCGAAGTTCAAGAAGATACCGGGAATTAGCCAATCGTTTGACTATGTCCCTTCCAAGAAGCTGTTGTATAAAGTGGACTCAGCTGCCATTGTCCGGAGCGAGGCGTTGAAAAATGCGGCATTGCCGTATGTGCAGGATATGACAATTGACTTGAACGGCAAAGATGCCTTGGGCAAACAGGAACTGATAATCCTGGACATGTTGCAGACGAACAACTGGGAACGTCCAATGTATTTCGCTATAACGGTCAGCCCGGATCAATTTGTCAAATTGGACCCTTATTTCCAGCAGACGGGCATGGCATACCAAATAGTGCCGATGAGAGTGAAAGAAACGGTTTATTCTGTCAATGCCGAAAAAATGTTCGACAATGTGATGAATAAGTTCAGATGGGGAGGTGTGAATACTCCGGGCATTTATCTGGATGAAAACGTCGTGCGTATGTGCAAAAGTTACCGCATGGTTTTGTTCGGCAAATTGGCGGCTGTTTTATTACAGGAAGGCAAGAATGAGCAGGCTTTGCAGGTGTTGGACAAATGCATGGAAGTATTACCACCTGAAAATGTCCCGATGGATTACAGCGCTCTTTCCATAGGCGAGTCCTATTATCGTCTGGGGGCGAAAGAGAAAGGGCATAAGGTCTTTGCTGTAATTGCTGAAAATATGATGCGGAATTTGAATTGGTATTTCCGGCTGACCCCTCAACAGTTCGCTTCTGTAATGGATGATATCAGCACGGATTTGTATACGATGCAGCAGATTTTGCGAGTTGCCAAGGAGAACGATCCCGAATTGTCCGCCGCATATCAGGAAGAGTTTGATAGTTATAAGATAGCCTTTTCATCTTTGCAAAAAGAGTAATTATGTTCATAGAGCAACCGCCTTGGTTTTACAAGGTCTTGTTCCCGGGGGCAACCTGGAGGATTCCGGCGGATGAGAAATGTGTATATCTCACATTTGACGACGGCCCGATCCCCGAGGTTACCCCTTGGGTTTTGGATGTGCTGGATCAAAACGGTGTGAAAGCTACTTTTTTTATGGTGGGGGATAATGTCAGGAAGCATCCGGATGTTTACCGGATGGTTGTTGAACGGGGACATCGCGTCGGTAACCATACGTTTAATCACATCCAAGGTATCCGTTATTTGACGCGGAACTATTTGGCGAATGTGCAAAAAGCTGCTGACTATATTCCTGGAAAGCTGTTCAGGCCGCCGCATGGACATATGCGCATCCCGCAGCTGTTTCGTTTGAGGGGAAAATACAAGATAGTCATGTGGGATGTGGTTACGAGGGATTATAATGCATCTTTATCGCCAGAGAGGGTGTTGGACAATGTGAAACGATACGTCCGAAATGGTTCTATCATTGTATTTCACGATTCCTTGAAGGCGGAAAAAAATATGCGCTGGGCGATGCCGCGCGCTATCGCCTGGTTGAAAGAACAGGGGTATCAATTCAAATTGTTGGAAGGATGACGATTGTTACTGCTGAATACGTCAAACAGGAGGCTTTGAAGAATGGATTCGCTGCTTGTGGGATAGCTCCGGCTATGGCCGCAAGCAGCGAAGCTGTTTTTTTGGATGAATGGTTGAAATCGGGCAGTCATGCAGGGATGTCTTATATGGCTAATCATCGGGATTTGCGCCTGGACCCACAAAAATTGGTGGAAGGTGCCAAAAGCATCATATCGGTGGCCCTCAACTATTATCCGTCGAAAAAACGAGCTGCTGAAGAGCTTTACATCGCCTATTACGCCTACGGCAAAGATTACCACAGGGTCTTGAAAGATAAGCTATATACATTGTGGCAGGTGATTCTTGGGGCTATGCCGGAAACCAAGGGGGCGGGGGCGAGGGGGTTTACCGATTCTGCCCCCATATTGGAGCGATATTGGGCTTGGAGGGCTGGTCTGGGTTGGATAGGCAAAAATACAAACTTGATCATTCCCCGGAGAGGTTCTTTCTTTTTTTTAGGCGAGATTGTCACTACGCTCGAATTGGATGCTTATGACGTGCCGCTTAAATCCCGCTGTGGAACCTGTACTCGCTGTTTGGATGCTTGTCCTACCAAAGCCTTGCATCGCCCTTATTGCTTGGATGCCAACCGTTGCCTTTCTTATCTGACCATAGAGAACAGAGGGGGCATACCTGAAGGGTTGGCAAAGTCGTTAGGAAATCGTTTATACGGGTGCGACACTTGCCAATTGGTTTGTCCTTGGAATCGTTTTGCCTCTCCAACCGAGGAGCCGGCCTTCCAGCCTTCGATGGAGTTGTTGCGATTAAGATGGGATGATTTGAATGAGTTTAGCCGGGAAGACTATGCCCGTATCTTCTCCGGTTCTGCGGTGAAACGGGCCAAATACGAAGGTTTGGTTCGGACCATACACTGTTTGAAAGCAAATGATGAAAAAGAGAACAATGCAAAGAATAATGATTTAGAGAGCGATTCTTTTGGAAAAAAATGATATTTATCGAATATATTCCGTTAGAATCATTATTTTTGTAGCGAATCTTTAACGAAAAGATTCATGGCAAGTTTGAACGTTAACAAAACAAACTAATATGCTTGAAGAACTCAAAAAGAAAGTTTACTTGTCCAACCTGGATTTGGTAAAACAAGGTTTGGTAATTTTTACTTGGGGCAATGTGTCTGGCATTGACCGAGAAAAAGGCTTGGTTGTCATCAAACCGAGCGGTGTCAGCTATGAAACGATGAAACCTGAAGACATGGTCGTGGTCAGCCTTGAGACCGGGGAAGTGGTGGAAGGCGACTTGAACCCTTCTTCCGATACCCCTACCCATTTAGTCCTTTATCGCGCCTTTGAGCATATACAGGGTGTAGTCCATACCCATTCTACTTATGCGACCGCTTGGGCACAGGCGGGGAAGGATATACCTAATATAGGAACGACTCATGCCGACTATTTCTATAAGGATATCCCTTG
>CALBYC010000178.1 GCA_937890135.1 uncultured Parabacteroides sp. | reverse complement strand
AATCATGCAGTCAGAACGTATTTCTTTTTATCAATTTGAAATCGCATTTTATAACAACATTTTTAAGTGAGAAACGAAATCTTAAATGAAAGATCCGTGTGCGACATTTCATACTGCCCCGAATGCGTGAAAAACTGTGCCGTGCTTGTTTTTTATACGTTTTGAGTGTATTTTTTTTGTGCAGTTACATTATTAAGATCAAATGAAACAGATAAAAACTATATCGTTGTTTGTCGCAGTCATGGTATCTTATGCGAACTTACCCAAGAATATGCTGATGTTCATAAACTTGGGTAAGATTTCGCAGGTATTGTTTGGATGAACCTATGACCTCCAGACTTTGGAGTATAGTGTTAGTCCTTTTGAGGGAAAGGAGTTATTGTGACATTTCTGAATTGGATGGGCCCTCCCTCGCTTTGCAGTCCAATGTATCCTTCTTTCACTTTATTAGTCCCTGTATTCTGATATACTCCATTTACATAGACTGTTATTGTGCCATTTTTCACGAAGATATTTGCCTCGTTCCATTCTCCGGCCGTTGTTTCAGAAGAGTCGGTGTGCTTTTTTACCACGGGGAATTGTGGACGAGGTTCACCTGGTTTTCCTTGGTATTCTGCTAAGTCGGAACCACCTAAAAGAACAAAATCACCTGCGTCACCGGCATGAAGTTGACATTCTATGCCATTAGGGAACGGGTTTTTAGGTTCTTCGATTAAAAGAAAGACACCGCTGTTGGCAACTTTCCCGTCCGGCCATCGCCATTCTACATGCAATTTATAATTGCTGTATTTGTTTTTTGTGTACATATAACCGAAAGGCTGTCCTGCAATATGGATCATCCCGTCTGCTACAGAAAATACTTGCTCGGCTGGAACCGCATTTTTATCAACCACAAAGTTCCAGTTAGACAAATTCTTGCCATTAAATAATTTCTCTACTTTTTGAGCTTGCATTGTTATGCTTCCCGAGAACAGAAATGCGAAAGCCAAGTTTGTAATGATGTGCTTATTCATATTTGTAATGTATTGTGTATTGCTAGTCTGTAGTTAATTTGCGATAACGGACACGTTTGGGTTCTTCATATCCGGATTGCTTCCGTTTGAATTCCTCGTACTCGGAATATCCCCCTTCAAAATATACAACATTTGAATCGCCTTCAAATGAAAGAATATGCGTACAAATGCGATCGAGAAACCAGCGGTCATGGGATACGACAACTGCGCAGCCGGCGAAGTTCTCTAAACCTTCTTCTAAGGCTCGGAGCGTATTTACGTCAATATCGTTGGTAGGCTCGTCCAGTAATAAAACATTTGCCTCGGCTTTCAGTGTCAAGGCCAAATGTAGGCGGTTGCGTTCTCCTCCGGATAACACGCCACATAACTTTTCTTGGTCGGAACCTGCGAAATTGAATTTGGAAAGGTAGGCGCGGGCATTGATTTCTTTGCCTCCTACGCGGATAAACTCATTCCCGCCAGAAACGACCTGATAGACAGATTTGTTGGGGTCGATGTCTTTATGTGTTTGGTCTGCGTACCCAACACGTACCGTTTCGCCCACTTCGAATTTCCCCTTCCCAATGCTTTCTTGTCCCATAATCATTTTGAACAGAGTCGTTTTGCCAGCTCCATTGGGTCCGATTACCCCGACGATGCCATTGGGAGGAAGAGTGAAATTTAAATCGTCAAATAATAATTTGTTTCCGAAAGCTTTAGCAACATGATGTGCTTCAATGACCTTGTTGCCTAATCTCGGTCCATTAGGGATGAATATTTCCAATTTGGACTCTCGCTCCTTTTGGTCTTCATTTAGTAACCTTTCATAAGAGTTCAAGCGTGCTTTGCCTTTTGCTTGTCTGGCTTTAGGCGCCATGTTTATCCATTCCAGCTCGCGTTCCAATGTTTTCCGTCTTTTGCTTGCCTGTTTTTCCTCCTGGGCCATACGCTTGGTCTTTTGGTCCAACCAGGAAGAATAGTTCCCTTTCCAAGGAATGCCTTCGCCACGGTCTAATTCCAAAATCCAACCGGCCACGTGGTCTAAGAAATAACGGTCGTGCGTGATACAAATAACAGTTCCCGCGTATTGTTGCAAGTGCTGTTCCAACCAGTCGATGGACTCGGCATCAAGATGGTTGGTAGGTTCGTCCAATAGCAAAACGTCGGGTTGCTGAAGAAGCAAGCGGCACAATGCGACGCGGCGGCGTTCGCCTCCGGACAGGGTATCGACTATTTGGTCTTCAGGCGGGCATCGCAGAGCGTCCATCGCCCGCTCTAATTTAGTGTCTAAATTCCACGCATCCGTAGCGTCGATTCTATCTTGCAACTCGGCTTGGCGGGTAATTAGAGCGTCCATTTTGTCTGGATTCTCTAAAATATCCGGGTCACCGAAGCGTTCGTTCACTTCTTCATATTCTTTTAAAAGGTTCACGACACCTTGTACCCCTTCTTGCACGACCTCTTTGACCGTTTTTCCTTTTTCTAGTTTTGGATCCTGTTCAAGATAGCCTACTGAATATCCAGGAGAAAATATGACTTCCCCTTGGTAATCCTTATCTATCCCTGCTATGATTTTGAGCAACGTGGATTTCCCGGAGCCATTCAGACCTATGATGCCGATTTTAGCCCCGTAGAAGAACGAAAGGTATATGTTTTTCAGTACTTGTTTCTGTGGGGGGAACGTCTTGCTGACTCCCACCATGGAAAAGATGATTTTTTTATCGTCTGCCATAAATTATTCTTTAATGGTAAATTCTTATATATCTACAAATATAGATAGAAAAAACATAATATTGTTGTTTCTTTGTGCTTAAAAGAAAATATTTCTGTAATCTTGGTCATTTCTTAGGTAATCTATATGTGGCGTTATAGGATATTCGTTATAACTTTGTTTCATGATTAGGCGATTTTATAATATAAGATACGGTAAATGCCCATAATAGCCTTTTGCCATATCTGATGTTCAAGTAAAAGTAAACGTATTTGGTAGTATGGAATTAATAAAAAATGCAGAATTTGGAGGTGAACGTCCATTGTTCGAGTCCCACAATCTTCGTTTGGAAGATGTGGTTATCCGTGCTGGTGAGTCAGCGATAAAAGAATGTAGCAATATAGAAGCGGTAAACTGCCGTTTCGAGGGGAATTATCCTTTTTGGCATGTCCATGGTTTCTTGATTGAACGCTGTTACTTCGATGTCGGGGGGCGTTCCGCTTTGTGGTATTCTGATCATTTGAAAATGAAAGATACGATTATTGACGCTCCGAAGATGTTTCGAGAAATGAGTGTGCTGGATCTGGAAAATGTCACGATGAATGATGCGGATGAAGTGTTTTGGCGTTGTGACAATGTGCGTGCCAGGAACCTTTCTTTGCATGGGGGAACGTACCCGTTTATGTTCAGCCATGACATATACGTGGATGGTTTGGTGAGTGATAGCAAGTATGTCTTCCAATATGTCAAGAACGCGGAAGTGCATCATGCCGATATTACCACCAAAGATGCCTTTTGGGAAGTGGAAAATGTAACTGTATATGATTCTGTATTGAATGGCGAATATCTTGGCTGGCATTCGAAAAACCTTCGTTTGGTGAATTGCCACATCGCCGGGGAGCAGCCTCTTTGTTACGCCCGCGACTTGGTGTTGGAAAATTGCACTTTCGATGCGGAGTGCGACAGGGCATTTGAATATAGCACGTTGCAAGCCGACATCAAAGGGGCCATCACGAACATTAAAAACCCTATTTCGGGGCATATCGTGGCCGATGAAATCGGCTCTGTAACGATTGATAAGAATATCAAGGCCCCGGCCGATTGCATCATAGAACAACGTAAGGAGAAGTGATATGAAATATGACTTTGATGAGGTTGTGCCGCGCCGCGGTACGAGTTCCTATAAATGGGACAGTGCGTTCGATGCGGATGTCCTGCCCATGTGGGTGGCTGATATGGATTTCCGTACGTCCCCTCCTGTCGTGGATGCTTTAAGGAAACGGGTGGAGCATGGCATTTTTGGTTATACCCGCGTCCCGGATGCATATTATGAAGCGGTCGTGTCTTGGTTTTCACGTCGTCATGGCTGGGCGATAAACAGGGACTGGATGATTTATACTTCCGGCGTGGTGCCGGCTGTTTCTGCCGTCATCAAGGCTTTGACCAAGCCTGGTGATTCCGTTTTGGTGCAGACCCCGGTCTACAACTGCTTTTTTTCTTCTATCCGGAACAATGGATGCACATTGGTTGCCAATCCTTTGATATATGAGGAGAACTCTTACCGCATCGATTATGAAGACCTTGAGAAGAAAGCGTCGGACGGACGTGTGAAGGTTATGCTTTTATGTAATCCCCACAACCCGGCAGGGAGAGTTTGGCGCAGGGAAGAGCTGGAGCGTATTGGTGAAATTTGCATCCGCCATGGGGTAGTTGTCGTCTCCGATGAAATACATTGCGAGTTGGTGTACCCGGGATATTCCTATACCCCGTTTGCTTCCATATCGGATGATTTCCTTCGTCATTCCGTCACTTGCATCTCTCCGAGCAAAGCTTTTAATATAGCCGGCCTTCAAATTGCCAATATTGTCGCTTTCGACCCGCAAATGCGCAAATGGATAGACAAGGCAATCAACGTCAATGAAGTGTGCGACGTGAACCCCTTCGGGGTAATAGCCACGGTGGCTGCTTACAATGAAGGGGAGGAGTGGCTGGTGCAACTGCTCGATTATTTAAAAGGCAATTATGAAACCATGGTGGAGTTTTGTGAGCATCATTTGCCGGATTTCCCGGTCGCTCGGCTTGAGGGGACTTACCTAGTTTGGATGGATTGCCATTCCCTCCCTTTCTCGTCGGAGGAACTGGAGCGCCTTTTGCTGAAGGATGCCAAGCTTTGGTTAAATGCCGGGGCCATGTATGGCGAGGCAGGAGAGGGGTTCATGCGTTGGAATATAGCCTGCCCGCGCAAAGTGATGATGGAAGGATTGCGACGTTTCCGCTCTTTTGTTTGCAAATGTCGATAATTATTACGAATATTGCATGCGTTATTTTTCCATCCTGCAGACGGGGTGGATGCAAGCGAGTAAAAACATGGATATACATAAGAATCGGATCATTTTGACCATCGGCCGCCAATTTGGTAGCGGTGGACGGGAAATCGGCAAGAAATTGGCGAAAGCTTTCGGCATCGGGTATTATGACAGTGAGTTGATTACGGTGGCAGCCCAGGAGAGCGGTTTGTGCAAAGAGGTTTTTGAAAAGGCCGATGAACGTGCGGCGAACGGTTTGTCCTATGCGTTTACGATGGGGTATCCTTACGTGGGGACTTATATGCCGTATAATGACATCCTATCCAATGACGAGCTTTTCCGAATCCAGAGCGATGCCATCCGCAATCTGGCCGAGAAGGAAGCGTGTGTCATGGTGGGGCGGTGTGCCGACTATATTCTCCGCGATAATCCTGATTGCATCAGTTTCTTCATACACAATCGAACCGATGTGCGGGTCAAACGCATTGTGGAAAGCATGCACATTTCGGAAGAGGAGGCAAAGACGCTGATGGAGAAGAAAGACAAGGGCCGTGCCGATTATTATAATTACTATACCAATAAAGTATGGGGGGCATCGGCTTCTTACGATTTGTCCATTAATGTTTCCGTGTTAGGCATAGACTCGACGGTTGCGTTTATGAAAGGATTTGTCGAACAAAAATATAAATAAAAATAAAGGAGAAGAAAAGGGGTGGCCCCGTTGGCGGAAATGCCCGGGACCACCCTTTTTTTGCCAATCGATGGCTGAGATGTCGATTATGGAATTACAACACGAACTCGTTTTTCTTGTTAATCCATTTGCCGCGAGTAAAGTCGGGGAAGTCCACCAATGCGCCGCCTCTGGCTATGGACATTTCGGATAATGCGGAAATGGCACTCCATGCAGCCGCGTCGTAGCAATCCATCGGAGCCGGCTTCTTGTTGTGGATAGCGTCAATCAGGTCGTACATCATGACATAGTCCATTCCTCCATGTCCGGCTTCTGCCGCGGCGGCTTCATGCTCCGCCCATAGCTTGTGGTCGTATTTCTTGAACCATTCGTCCGACGAATCCCAGCGGTGTGGCTTGGATTTGCCTTGGACATACACATGGTCTCCGTCATTCATCCATAACCCTTCCGTGCCTTGTATGCGGAAGCCCAAGGAATAGGGACGGGGGGAATTGGTGTCGTGAGTGACTATGACGGTTTGCCCGTTCGCGCATTTTATCATGGAAGTGACGATATCCCCCAGGTTGAAATGAATCTTGGCGTAAGGATGGTCGGCTCCGCCGTTGTCCACGATAAACTTGTGAAGGCCCCTGGACTGGGTGGCCATGGAAGACATGGCGACGAAACGGTTTCCACAATTGATGTCCATGCATTTGGCTACCGGGCCGATGCCGTGGGTGGGATAAACATCCCCGTTGCGGTGCACGGAGTGGTTGGTGCGCCATTGCGCTTCGGCGAATGCGTCCGGTCCCATGCGCAGGTCTCCGCTGCCGGGTTGGTATGTATAATGTTTGCCGTCATTGAATTTCACATCACGCAAGTCGTGCTCGTAACCGCAAGTGCCGTGCAGAAGTTCTCCGAACAATCCTTGTCTGACCATGTTCAAGGCGGCCATGCAGTCGCGGCGGTAGCAGACGTTTTCCATGATGTTCAAGTTGCTCCCGGTAGCTTCGGACACATTGACCAGGTCCCAGCATTCTTCCAACGTGTTGGCTGCTGACACTTCAACTCCTACGTAGGGCACGCCTGCCTTCATGGCCGCGACCGCCATTCTGACATGCCATTCCCAGGGGCTGGCAATGATGACGCAGTCGAATTCCTCGTTGTTCAGCATTTTTTCATATTCGAGTTCGCTGCCTTTGTAAACTTTAGGTTCAGGGACGTTGAACTGCGAGATGTGCTTAAGTGTGCGGTCTATGGATTCCTGGCGGATATCGCAGATGGCGGTGATCTTGTTCCCCGGGATTGCCAAAACGTTGTTGATGTGCTCTTGGCAGCGTGAGCCTGTCCCGATAAAGCCAAAACGCAATTTGCCGTCGTCTTTGCCAGCGGGCTTTTTCTTCGCTTGTGTTTCTGGAATGGCGTTTACCGCAGCGGCGTTGCCAGCCATGGCCAGGCTGGCTGCTCCGAGTCCTGCTGCGGATACTTTCTTTAAGAATGAACGTCGAGTGTTCTCCATATTCTTCTTGTTTTATAGTTTGGATAATTTGTTTGAATTACAAAAATAGGCAGTTCTTTTAGATTTGCCTAATAATAAGGGATAATATTTCCGGCGGTTCTTCTGTCGGTCTGTCGTGAATCGCATGGCCGTTGCATTTTCCTGGACGGGCCGCACCCTCTTGAAAAAAAGGTCGCACCCTTTCAGGAAAAAGGATGCGGCCTTTTTTCGGGAAGGCAACGTCCGGTCACGTGCTGGTTGCCTCTGCCTTGGGGGAGTCATTTCAGCGATTTTCCGTCCGAAAAGGCTTGGCCTACTTTCTTCCCAAGCTGGATGTACCCGTGATGGACTGGGTCGAACACGATAATCTGCATCTTTTCGATGTCCGGGTTGCCGTCTTCGTCCAGGAACTTCTCGTCTACAAGGATGTTGACTATTTCCCCCACAAGGTAATACCCGCTTGCGGATTCGTTGATTTTTTCTTTGACGCGGCATTCCAGTGTCATGGGGAAATCGGTGAAGACGGGTGCGTTGACTTTTTCGGCTTGGACGGCGTTCCATCCCGTCCTTTCCAATTTGTCCGGGTTGTTCTTTGCGCTGACCAGGCCCACGTAGTCTGCCGCCACATGGGTGCTTGTCGTGGCGAAAGCAACCGTGAACTCATTGTTGGCGTTGAGGTTGTCTGTCGTGGCATGCGTGCCCAGGGAGATGAATATTTCATTCGTGTCCCATTGGCCGCCCCATGCGGCGTTCATGGCGTTGGCTTTGCCGTCTTGGTTGTAGGTGCCGATAATTAATACCGGTTGCGGGGTCACCCACGGTTTAGGCGTGAAACTCTTCATGTCCGATACGGTTATTCGGCCGGAGCCCATTTGCAACGGACTGGGGAGACGATAGCTCCTTCTTCCTTGAGTTGTTTCATCGCTTTGTCTACTTCTTTGCGGTCAAGCCCGCTAAGTTCCGCTATTTTGCCGGCATTCAGAGGAGTGCCTGCCTCTTTCATTGTCGCTAACACTTTTTCTTTTACTTCCATGATGATATGACTTTTTGAAACATGAATAATGGCTGCAAGTTAGGAAAAATATGGGAGAAAACAAACACGGCGAGGGAAAATGGAACAAAAAAGCAATAATGGCAAAAGTGGGCTGGATATGTGCTTGTTTTGTTGTATCTTTGTTGCCATCAATAATTAGGCAGATGGCGAAGAAAGCGATGTCCCTTTTCAAGATTTTTCTGGCAGTGCTGTTTTGCAGTTACTATGCCGGGAATGCTTTCTTCGTGCATACGCATCTCTTCAATAAATGCTGCACAACCCATTCGCACCCGTATTTGCCCGGGGCAAACCATACACATGCTGAGTCGGAATATGTCATTATATCGGCATTCAATGCGATGCAGACAATAGATCCGGGGATAGGCACTTTCACGCCTTCTCCTTTGTCTTTTTTGCAGATGATCATTGCCATGCCATGCGTGTTGGCGTCCTTTCTCGGCATGGCGAACCGTTTGACCTTGCGCGCCCCTCCCTTATTCGGAATTGTCGGACATGAAGAGAAAACTGTTTAATGAAATTTATCGAATAAGAAAGAAGCAACATGAACATAATACATCCTATGATATGCATGGCAGGCTTGTTATGCTTTGCGTGCACGTCAAAACAAGAAGTGGCGATAGGCGGGGATTTCCAAGTAAGCGGGGATACGGTAAAGGTAGCCTCTGGCTCTCCCGTTTTAGGCAAAATCAAGACGAATGAGGTCTGGTTAGCCCCTTATCAGGCGAGTTTTTCCGTGTCGGGCGTGGTGGAGGCCATCCCGAACCATTATGCGCAGATAGCGTCCCCTTTTGCGGGGCGCATCACACAGTCGTTTGTGCGCTTGGGCCAAAAGGTACGTAAGGGATCACCGATATTCGAGATTAGTTCCCCGGATTTTTTTGATGCAGGGAAGAACTACTATCAAGCCAAGCAAGAGATGGAATTGGCGAAAAAGAGCTTAAAGCGCGAGAAAGATTTGCTTGCCAACAAGGTGGGGGTCCAGAAAGAGGTGGAAGAGGCCGAAGTGAACTACGAACTGAAGCGCAAGGACTACGAGAATGCGTTGGCGTCCTTGAAAGTGTTCCAAATCAATCCTGACGAGATGGCCTTAGGCCAGCCTTTGGTGGTTCGTTCGCCTATTGACGGAGAAGTGGTTGCCAACGACATCGTCATCGGCCAGTATTTTAAAGAAGATGCCGAACCAGTGGCTGTGGTTGCTGATTTAAGCCAGGTATGGGTCGCCGCCAATGTGAAAGAGAAGGATTTGGCTTCGGTTTCTAACCTGAAACAAGTGGAAATCTCCCTTGTGGCATATCCGGGCATGACTTTTACCGGAGACATTTATCATGTCAGTGAAATGCTTGATGAGGAAACACGTTCTGTGCAGGTTTTGATAGTTTGCGATAATCCGGAACGCAAGATGAAGCCGGCCATGTATGCTTCGGTCAAGTTGACCGACGAGGCATCCGATGCCGTGTTGGTGCCGACTTCTGCCATTTTGCAGAAGGAAGACAATGCGTACGTTTTGCTGGCTGTGGGTGAAAACCTGTATGTGAAAAAGAATGTCGTCACTTCGGGTACGGACGGGGATAAGAGCATCATCCAGTCCGGGCTGAAAGCGGGAGACAGGATAGTCACCGAAGGGGCTTTTTATTTCATTGACGCGCAGTAATCGATTATGGAAAAGTTATTGAAGTTGGCGTTGCATCGGCGAGGCCTGATGTTCGTCTTGTTCACGTTCGTGGCTTTGATTGGCTACTATTCATGGACTAAATTGGCCATCGATGCTTATCCGGATATTGCTGACACTACGGTGCAGATCGTCACCCAGGTCCCCGGATTGGCGGCAGAAGAGATAGAACAGCAAATCACCATTCCTATCGAACGGGCTGTCAATGGCATGCCGGGATTGAATGTGATGCGAAGCAAGAATACTTTCGGGCTGAGTACGGTTATCTTAGTCTTTGACGATGGCATCGATGATTATTGGGCCCGCCAACGTGTGCAGGAACGCTTGGTGGATGTGGAACTGCCCTATGATGCTGCCCCCGGCTTGAATCCGTTGACATCCCCGACCGGCGAAATCTTCCGTTATGTGCTGGAAAGCAAGAATTTGGACTTGCGGGAAATGACGGACTTGCACAAGTGGGTGATAATCCCCCGCCTGAAGCAGGTCACGGGCGTGGCGGACGTAAGTAATTACGGTGGCATAACGACACAATACCAGATAGAGCTTGATCCCAATAAGATGCAAGAATATGATATCTCGCTGGCCGATGTGACGGAAAAAGTGGAAATGAACAATGTCAATGCCGGAGGGAGCATGTTGAGTCGTGGCGACTTGAGCTATGTAATCCGAGGAATCGGTTTGATAAAGGACTTGGAGGATTTGGGACGCATCGTCATCAAAACGGAAAACGGGATACCTGTCTATCTGAACGACATAGGCCGATTGAAGTATGGGAATTTGGAACGCAAGGGAGTATTAGGCTTTTTGGACGACAAGCATGACGTTGACGACGGGGTGGAAGGCATTGTCCAAATGTTGAGAGGGGAAAATCCTTCGGAAGTCCTGAAGGATATCCATGTGGCCGTTGAAGAATTGAACCGTGAGGTTTTGCCGGAAGGAACGCAGATACACCCTTTCATGGATCGTACGGAACTGGTGGAGAAGACGCTGCATACGGTCTCGCATACGTTGTTGGAGGGAATGGCTTTGGTGATTATCGTGTTGTTGCTCTACCTGCATAATTGGAAAGGAGCACTGCTGGTGGCCATCACGATTCCTCTTTCGTTGCTGATTGCTTTTATTTTGATGAAGTTGACAAACATACCAGCAAACCTTCTCTCTTTAGGCGCAGTCGACTTTGGTATCTTGGTGGATGGTGCGATTGTTATGATGGAGACGATACTTAAGAAAAGGGAAGGGCATCCGGGAGAGAGATTGGAAGAGGATTCCATCGTGAAAAGGACGGCAGAGGTGGCAAGGCCTATTTTCTTCTCTACGCTGATTATCATTACGGCCTATCTTCCGCTGTTCGCTTTTGAGCACATAGAGAAAAAGCTGTTCACGCCGATGGCATATACGGTGGGTTATGCTTTGGTCGGGGCTTTGTGCGTGGCTCTTTTTTTGATTCCCGGCCTTTCGTTTGTGGCGTATCGTAAGCCGCAACCAGTCCGGCATAATAGATGGTTGGAGAAATTAGCGGCCATATATCATTACCAGACGGAGCGCATATTGGAAAAGCATCGTGCTGTGATGGGGGTTTTGGTAGGCGTGTTCGTGCTGGCCGGGGTGCTGAGTTACACGGTGGGGAAAGATTTCTTGCCGCCGTTGGATGAGGGTTCCATTTGGATCCAGGTGCAATTGCCGCCAGGCATATCCATAGAGCAATCCAAGAAAATGGGCGAGGAGTTGCGTGCGGAAATCCATAAATTCGAGGAGGTCTCTTACGTCATGACCCAAGTGGGCAGGGATGATGAAGGGGCTGAGGCTTTCTCTTTGTCGCATGTCGAGTGTGGCGTGGGCCTGAAACCGTATGACACATGGAAAAGCGGACGGACAAAAGCCGAGCTGATCGAGGCAATGAATGATTCTTTGATGAAGTTGCCGGGCTATTCCGTGGGCTTTTCCCAACCTATCATAGACATGGTGATGGACCAGATTGCAGGAGCTCATAGCGACTTGGCCTTGAAGATATACGGCGATGACATCCGTGAGATTCGCCACATAGGAGATAAGGTCGTAGGAATATTAAAACAAATACCGGGAGCTGCGGATGTGGCGATTGACCAGGAGCCTCCGTTGCCTCAATTGCAAATCATTGCCGACCGCGACCGCATTGCGCAATATGGGTTGAATGTGTCGGACGTGACGGATTTGATTGAATTGGCTATTGGGGGCAAGGCGATTTCCCAGATATTTGTGGGTAGCAAGTCCTATGATGTCATATGCCGCTATAACGAGGAAAGCCGAAACACCCCGGACAAAATAGGCAATTTAATGTTGACTTCGGGCAGCGGGGCCAAGATTCCGTTGAGCCAGGTGGCTGAAATAAAGACGACGACGGGGGCGAGCATGATTTCCCGTGAGATGAACAAAAGGCATTTGACGGTGCGCGTCAATTTGCGTGGCACTGACTTAACGACATTTTTGCAGCAAGCGGACAGGCAAATCGATAAATTGGTGGAATACGACCATTCCCTTTATCATTTGAAATGGGCCGGCCAGTTTGAGAATCAGAACCGGGCCTACGGCCGTTTGGCTGTCGTCGTGCCAATCGCTTTAGGCATCATGTTGCTTCTTTTGTTTGGAGCGTTGCAGCGGTTCCGCCAGGCCTTGTTGTTGATGACGGTGGTGCCGTTGGCCCTTTTCGGTGGTATGTTGGCTTTGAATGTGCGCGGGATGACATTGAACGTGTCGTCGGCAGTTGGCTTCATCGCTTTGATCGGCGTGGCCATCCAGAACGGCGTGATCATGATTACGCATATCAATAATTTGAGAAAGGAAGGAAAAGATTTGAAAACGGCAGTGTTGAGGGGTGTCAGGCATCGTTTCCGCCCGATCTTGATGACAGCGACGGTGGCTATTTTAGGCTTGTTGCCTGCTTCGCTTTCAACGGGAATCGGTTCGGACGTGCAACGCCCGTTGGCGACGGTCATTGTATATGGATTGCTTTTTGCCACCATCGTCACGTTGTACATATTGCCGTCTCTCTATTATTATATGGAAAAACGTGTTGAAGAAAAAGAGAATCATTTATCAGAAGAAGAGCGATGAGAAATTTTATTTATATATTTGGAGTCTTGATTGGGTCTTTCTCTGCCTATGCGGAAGCTCAGACGGTTGTGCCGCTCTCGTATTCCCGTTTCTTGCAGCGGGTGAATGAGGGGAATCGTGAATATGCGGCTGAAAAATTGAATATGAACGCGGCAAGGGCGGATGCGGTAGCTGCGAAAGTGTTCGATGACCCGGAATTGTCCGTTTCTTATTCCAATAATCAGGATAATACTATCCAGATGGGGCAAAGCGTTGAGTTCGGATTGACCCAAACCGTCACGCTGGGGAGGCGCAGGGCAGGCATCCGCTTGGCAAAGAGCCAAAGCGAGCTGAGTGAGATCTTGCTGGAAGACTATTACCGTAACCTGCGTGCGGATGCGACGATTGCCTATTTGGAGGCATTAAAGCGGCAGCAATTGTTTGAAGTGAAAAAGAAAGCTTATCAGAATATGGCAGACTTGGCAAAATCGGACAGCATGCGTTTCGTGCTGGGGAAGATCATGGAGGTCGAAGTGACTCAAAGCCATCTGGAGGCCGGCATGATGTACAACGAAGTGCTTCAGGCCGAGACGGAGTTGAACAATGCGTGCGCCTCGTTGTCTCTCTTGATGGGGAGGGCGTATAATGATACCCTTTATCGTCCGGACGATAATCTGAGGCATCCCGAACGTGATTTCGCATTGGCTGATTTGATGGAGCAGGCCGTGGACAACCGTTCGGATTTGCTGGCTGCTCGAAAGAACAGCGAAGTGGCGAGCCGTGAGTTGACGCTCGTCAGGCGTGAACGCCGTCCTGATGTCGATGTCTCTTTGAACGTCAGCTTGAATAACCGTGTACGCAACGAGGAAGCCCCCGCTCCACCGTATACGGGCGTGACGGCCGGCGTTGCTTTCCCGTTGAATTTTTCCGCATTGAACAAAGGGGCTTTGCGGGCGGCGAAATACAGGGCGCAGCAGGCTGAACTTCAGTCTGAGCATGTCCGGATGCAAGTGGAAAACGAAGTGATGCAGGCTTATTGGCTATATCAGTCGCATGCCCGCCAAGTTGCGCATTACGAGAAAGGGTTGCTGGAACATGCCGAGACGGTGTTAAAAGGCAAAATATACAGTTACAACCGAGGCGAGGTTTCCCTTTTGGAAATATTGAATGCGCAGCGTACGTACAACGATGTGCAGGCCCAGTACATCCAAACCCTGTTTGATTACAATACCGCTTTGGTGGAATTGGAACGTTCGGTTGGAATATGGGATATAAATTAGTCATCATATAAACGGAAGGAAATGAAACATGCTGTCAATTTTGTGTCGTTGGGTCCGGGTGATCCCGAATTGATAACGGTCAAAGGTTTTAAGTTGCTGCGGCAGGCCGATGTGATCTATTGTCCGGCGACGCTTTCGGTGGGGGATCGCATCAATTCCCGCGCGGCCGATATCGTCAAGGCATTGGATATACGGCCGGAGAAAATCCGCCTTTTCATGCTGCCGATGAACCGGGAGCGTAAGGCGGCGATGGAGAGTTACGACGCTTTGTATGAAAAGGTGAAGGATGCTTATGCGGCAGGACTGGATGTGTCCGTAGTGGCCGAGGGGGATGCCGGCTTCTATTCTTCCATCCAATACGTATACGACAAATTGATTGATGGCGGGGTTGAAGTGAAAAGAATAGCGGGAATACCGGCTTTCATTGCGGCAAGTGCGGTTGCGGGATTGCATATTGTCAAGCAGGAGGAACGTCTGATGGTGATCCCCGGCATTCTATCGGCGGAGGATTTGGCGGAGAAAATAGAACAAGGATATGTGGTCGTCGTCATGAAGCTCTGCGCCTGCCGGGAGGCCGTCCTGCAATGCATGGAATCGCACCCCGGCTATGCTTATCACTATTTCGAGAATATAGGGACGGACAAGGAGTATCATACCGACGACTGTGAATTGTTGCGGAAACGCAAGTTCCCCTATTTCTCTTTGATGATACTTCATAAGTGAACGGAATTGTTATAATTAATATTCAAGAACTTAAAAATTATGGATCGAAAATCTTTTATCAAAGCGGGCGGCATGCTTGCCGTCGGAGGCTTGGCATTGGGAACGCAAGCCTGCCGTGCGAAAAACACAAAGGAAGAATGTTGGGCGGATGGCCTTTGGAAGGACGTGAAACCTTCTACCGTGGCCGATTTCCCGTTGCATGACCTTCACATTCATGCTTCCCCCACGTTGTCTTATGAAGATATCGCGCGCAAAGCGAAGGAACACCGGTTCGCTTACTGCGGCATCATGTTTAACGGCACTCGCCCCGTGCCGGCAACGGACGAAAGCATACAGAAGTTCATGGACGATACGGCTTCGCTGGGTTGTTTCCGCGGAATGCAGAACATGAAAATCGGATGGACTCATGCGCTTAGCGAGGATATTTATAAACAGTTCGACTATTTTTTCATGGATCCGCAAATGATACCGAACGGCAACCGCTATGGCGACACGTTGGAAGTCTGGGAACATGACTGTTACATTCCGGATCTCGACCAGTTCATGGAAACGAACATGAAGCATTACCAGGCCGTGCTGGAGAACCCGGAGCCCCTTGACATTTTCGGCTGGCCGTTGTATCTCCCGCCGTGTGTGGCACGGTTTTACTACAAGGTGTGGACGAAAGAACGGCTGGAGTCTATCGTGGATATGATTGCCAAGCGGAAAGTCGCGGTGGAAATCAATGATTTGGCGCATACTCCCCATGAAGAGTTCATTCTTCTTTGCAAACGTGCCGGTTTGAAATTCGTATTTGGTTCCGACACGCGCGATTACAGGGCTTTCCGTCTGGATTTTTGCAAGCAGATTGCTTCCAAGTGCGGGCTTACTGAATCTGATTTCTGGAAGCCTGTGAAGAAATGACAAACCGTATCCTTCGGGGAATTTGCCGCCGGCCTTTTTCCTGAGCGGACGTGTCCGTTTGGGGAATCGGCCGGCATGGAAATTGCAGCTTCCCGAGTGCGCTTTTTGTATGTTCCCCTGGTTGCCTTTGCGATGATATACGAATCACTTGTCCGAATATTCCATCAGCATTTTCAAAGCCAGGGGCGCATGCCATCTTTTTACTTCTTCCTTTGTGGGGGTATGTCCGCCGGGAAAGTGGTATGTATGGTTGTAGTATTTTAAGAAAAGAGGCTCGAAGTGCGCCAATGTGTCCTGTTCACCGAAAATGCCCCATACCCTCCCTTTGTAATAGGGCTTGTAATGGTCGAATTGGACTGCCTCTAATTGCCCGAACTCTTCAATCAGCCCGTCGTCTATCAAGAACGACTGCTTGCCGTCGGTCCGCGGGGCTTTGTAAGAATGTTCGCCTATCCGGTCTTTCAGAAACCGGGTCATCATAAAATAAGGATTCCCCAATAATGCGGGGATGCCGGTTTCGGACGAGATGATTTGTGCATAAAAAGCCCCACAACTGTTGCCTAAAAGCATGTCGGGGCGCTCTTGTTCCATCCATGACCGTATCATCTTCAAGGCTTCTCCGGGGTGCAGGGGGAGGTCGGGCGCAAGCACCGTGGCCTGGCCTTCAAGAGCTTCTTTTAAAGCTGAAGCCATGGGGCAACTGCCTGAGGCGAAGAACCCATGTAGGAATAGTATCTTTCTCATATGCAAATATCCCGGTGTCAATAAAAATCATTTAAACTATTCAAGGGAAAGGATGCGGCCTTTTTCCTGAATGGTCGCATCCTTTCCGACAAGTGTTCGGCAAGGTTTCCGTTACTTTTCCAAGCATTCGTCCAAGTCGCGCGCCAATTGCTCTTTGTCCAGATGCTGGCCGATGAAAACAATCTTTTCCATGCGGTCGCCATATTTGGGATCCCAGTCGCGCATCAAGCCTGGCTCTTGCTGCATCAGCTTGATTAAATCCTCTTCGGGAGCGGTGGCATACCAAAGGCCCGCCTCAGACAGTTGCTTTTGCTTGCCGGCTTGCTCGAACAGGAATGACATGTCCTTGTTATGGCTAAAGTAGCAGATGCCCTTGGCCCGAATTATGTTCTTGGGCCACTTGGTAGCCATGAAACGGTCGAACTTGTGGATGTCGAAAGCGGGTCGGCGGAAATAGACGAATGTCCCGATTCCATATTCTTCCACTTCGCCTCCCTCGTGATGGTGGTGATGGTGTCCTTCCTCCTCGTCGTCGTGGTGGTGGCCATGCTCATGCCCTTCCTCATCATCATCTTCTTCTTCCGTCACGGGGCGTTCTATCTCCCTGACCCATCCGGCAGATGTGGCGACCCGTTCGAAATCGAACAGCCCCGTATGGATGAGTTTGTCCAGGTCGATGTCGGCATAGTCGCATTCATAGATTCCAGCGCCCGGCTGCAGCGTCCGGATGATCTCCTTGATGCGTGCCAGTTCTTCCGGTTTTACCTCAGATGCCTTGTTCAGCACGATGACGTTGCAGAACTCGATTTGCTGGATGATCAGGTTCTCGATGTCTTCTTCGCCAATCCCCTTTCTCGTCAAATCGTCCCCGCATCCGAATTCGCTTTGAAGGCGCAAAGCATCGACGACGGTGGCGATGCAATCCAGCTTGGCCACGCCATAGCGCGTGTATTCTTTTCCCATGCGGGGAATGGAGCAGATAGTCTGGGCGATGGGTTCTGGCTCGCAGATGCCGCTTGCCTCGATGACGATATAGTCGAAACGTCCCATCTTCAGGATGTCGGTCAGCTGTTCCACCAAATCCATCTTCAGCGTGCAGCAGATGCACCCGTTTTGCAGGGCGACGAGGCTGTCGTCTTTTTTCCCTACCACGCCCCCCTTCTGGATCAAGTCGGCATCGATGTTCACTTCGCCGATATCGTTGACGATGACTGCGAATTTGATGCCTTTTTTGTTGGACAGAATGCGATTGACCAATGTGGTTTTACCGCTGCCTAAATAACCGGTCAGCAGTAAAACCGGAACTTGTTTTGTGTTCATATTTATTTGTCTTTAAACATCAGCATTGTATAATTCGGATTGACCCATGTCGCCAGCAACGCATGGAAAGCAGGGTAGTTTGCTTTGGAGATTGTGGCCGAATGGAGTTTCAACGAACGTTCCACAATGACTTTCCCTTGTGTGTTCCGGATGGAAATATGAAGTGCTCCTGCGGTGTTGGAGAGGCTCTTTTCGGCTGATGGGGTGATGCAGCTTTTGCCTGCGGGAACTTGCACGGAATAGGTGTAAGTCTCATCGGCCGCATACGGCAATTCCAAGTTGCAGTCGCGTGTCGTGTTGCCACGTACGTAAGCCGAATGGGCCATGCCTGCCGGTGCATCGGGCAGTGCGACCATGCAGATTCCGTTTTGGGTGTTGGTTGCCACCGGAGAGGCGAACTCGGCGTGGACGGTTTCACCGGACGCCTGCACTTTTGCCTTGCTGTCGCCTGCCGTGAATGCCGCGGCTTTTGTGTCTGTATAAGCGATTAATGCGCGGGGAATGTCCGCCTTGACTGTGGCGGAGGCTTTGTCGCCCGCCCAAGTCATATCGACATTGTACCGCAAGTCGGCATGGACGGGAGCCAAATCCACGGCATTCCCGCTTTTGGCTTCTACCACAAGCCCCCTGCCTGCCTGCCATCCTGCTTTGTCCATGGATTCCGAATTGGGGTTAAGCAGCCATGTGCGGTTGCCTGCTTCTGCCTTTACAAAGAAATGGACCGGTTTAAGCCCCATGCGGTCGTCCGGGTTGCTGATAGGGTAGAGGGCGCACACTTCGGCTTTGATCTTCAAAGCGTTTAGCAGCCCTTGCGTCAAGTTGACCAATTCTGTTTCCGTGCCGTAAGCCGAATTGATGACATCTTCCACGGGACGGATCATGTAGCCTGTTTCTTCCAAGCTCAGTGCGCTGTGGGCGAAATCATTATGCACGAAGGACAAAACGGCTTGGACTTTTTCGGCATCATTCTCTTTGCCGGCCGTCACGGTTTCCGCCAGTGACAGCAAAGGCATGCTCTCCTTGGTCTCCATTTGCGCGTAAATGGCTTTTACCGCGTCCTTTTGGGAAGGATAGGTGGTGGCCATCAGGAAAGAATTGTCCGAACGCTGATAGGGGGCGCGGGAGGCCGCCGGCAGATTCTTCAGCAACCATGATACCTGCAGTTTGCCGCCGTTGACGGACACCTTGGCTCTGTCATCCCGGTTTTGGATGCCATAGAACAAATCGTCGCCGTCGGGCACGGAGATGGAAAGGGCATATTCTTTTACAGGAGAACTCTGCTCGATCGGTTCTAAGATGTCTAACTCCGGAAGGTAGCCTGCTTTGGTTGTCAACGTGTAATCAAGATAGATGGTTGCGCCCAACTCCAGCCCGGTATGCACGATGACCATCTCCCTCAGTTTGTTGTAATAAGGTGCATTGGCGGCGGAACTTGGCAATACCTCGACAAAGGCATTGTCGGGAGTCTTGACGATCGTCCCGTCTTTTTGCTTGGTGTAAGAAGAGTTGATTGTCAACGTCTGGTAATCGGGGTTGTAGGTGACGAATGATTCGCCATACTTGTTTCGCATCGCCGTATAAGTATGGATGGTCAGCTCCATGTTGCAACGGAATTCCTGGCTTCCGTCCGCATTCAATGTCCATGATTTGGACAGCTTTTTGTATTCCGCTTCGGAAGCTGTAGCCGCATATGCGGATGCGGAGCTGCCCAGAATGCAGAGAAGCAGAATGATTTTATGAATTAATTGAGTCATTTCTGTTTTGAATTTATTTTTTGATTACTAAATAGTCGCCATAGGACTTGAACTCGTCTACCGCATCCTTGAAACCTTTCCAGTCGGAAGCATCATAAACGCGCTTCTTCAATGCCAGCCTTTGGCGCAACACGATTTGGTTGCCTTCTTGTTTCAACGAGCCTTCGAAATCCGCGGCTTGGCTTTGGCTGTTGTCTTCTTTGGCTGCATTTGCCAAAGAGTAACCTGCCGGAAGCTGGATGGTTTCGACTTGTTCCACTAAACGGGAACAGCCGTCCTTGAACCCGTATTTGCGTTCGCCAAGCGTCGTGTCGATGCGCAGGAAAGTTTTCACGGAATTGTAAAGGTTGTTCATGACGAGAGGCTTGACCAGCCATTCGTCCGTTCCTTTCATGGCATATTCTGGAATCTCATAACGGAATGTGATTTTGATAGGGGCAGCCAAATAGTCTTTTGGGTTCTTGCCCCAGTCGACACTTACCAATTTCGCATTGGGCGAAACGGCCAGCAGTTGTTGTTCCATCGCGTTTTTCCAGTCGGTTTGCCATCCACCCGTGAACACGCGCCTGACGTTTGAGTCGGACTGCCCTTCCGCCGTGACCACCAATTCCCCGCGCAACGTGCCATTGGCGTCCAAGCGATTGTTCGCATTCACTTTGAAGTAATGGTTCTCCGGAGCCGAGACTGGAGACAGGCAAAGGTCGGAACCCTCCGGCACGCCTGGCAGATAGTTCTGCTGCTGTTCGGCGCTGCTCCACACTTCACGCACGAAAGGAACCCAGGTAGGGTCCAACGGGATGTATGTGCCATTGGACAATTTCACGACCGCGACGCAATGGTTGAAGTGGTCTGCCGGGATTTTTTCAACTCGGCTGCCCGCCATTGTCATAGCCGGGTAAGCTTCAAATCCAGCCATGCGCAAGAACGAAATCAACGTGCTGGCTATGTCTTTGCAGACCCCGCACCGGTCGGTGTAATTCATCTTGAGGTTGTGCAACGTGTATCCTTCGCCTTTGCCCATGGATATGCCCGCGTAGCGGATGTTGTCGGCAACCCAGTGGGTCAGGACTGCTATTTTTTCCATCTCGCCCTTCTTGCCTTTTATAAGCTCGTCAACTTTCTTTTGGGCTTCAGGGATGGCTTTGAAGCTGCCATAGTCTTCATTGACCTTATAGAACCAAAGGGACTTGTCTTTCCACCGGGGTGTGGAAGAGAGCATCAGTTTGGGTGCGGCATCGAACAAATCGACCATGTTGGGCTCTTTTTTAACAGGGAAGGCATCATTCACAGCAAAAGAGTAGACTTTTTTACCTTCGTCGTAATGCATGGATGAAGCGCAAGTCCCTTGGTAGAACTGGTATTGTATCTCTTTTTCGTCGGGGATGCTGATTTGATAGACCTTGCGTACCGTTGGCTCGGTCACCCAGAAGGGGACGATGTCGTAGAATTGGCCTTTCATCGGAGGGATGAAGCGGGACTCGTCATCAGCCGGGGCATCGGCCAGCAGCGCATAGGTGAAACCTTTTTTCTCGATTTCGTATTCAACCACGTCTCCCGGTTCCAAGCGCCCCAGTTCCAGCATGATTTGCCGTGCGCCCCAATAGATGGCGCGGGCGGGTGCCGCATAGTCACATGCCTGAGTGACATCGATGTTTACCACGTCCCCGCCGGCACGGTATATGGTCGCTTGTTTGAAGCGCGCGAAAGCGGTCAGGGGGTCATAGTCATATTTGATGACGTGGTTGGCCACACCGCCTGCGGGAGTTTGCACTTTGAATTTTTTGTAGACAGCGAAAGAGCCGGATCCGGTCGGTTGCACAGATACCGCTGTACTGTCTAATAGTGTCACGCAGTCGAATCCTGCGTAAGCCGAGTTCGCCGCGGAGCCGTCTTGCGGGGCTTCACAGCTTCTATTCCCTTGTGCGTTGATGGCAGGAGCCAGAGCCAACAAGGAAAGAGTTACGAGGGGTAAATACTTCATGTCTATTTCCGTTTATGAATTGTAGTCAAATTGTAAACAAAGGTACGCTTTTTGGGCTGTTTTTGCAAATAAATGGGCGTATTAATTTGTATGGACGGGGAGCAAAGTTCCCAACGGGGGAGTGTAAGATGAGGCGGTTCCCCTATGAACGCTCTGCTTCTATGATTCTCAATTAAAAAAGTGAAGGAGGCGATAGTGTCTCCGGCTACTCATGAGTCCGATGTGGCAGATAATCGTCCTGGCGAATGACGGCTTTGCCTGGACAGGCGAAGCTTTTGGTCGGGGGAAGATTTTGCCGGAAAAATATTTTGAATAAATGGAAAAGAAATTTGTTTATTAGCTATTAATGGCTTACTTTTGGTCTTGATTAATAAAATAGAAAAACACAATAAAAATATATACCATATGAGTTATCTTAAATTTGATAAGACCGTCATGATTAACCTGGAGGAGTCCCTGACGCGCGAAGTGCTAAGGACGAACCGGGTGGGCGCTTATCATAGCAGCACGGTCGTTGACTGCAATACTCGCAAGTACCACGGGCTATTGGTCATGCCGGTGCCATCATTGGACGAAGACAACCATGTCCTTCTCTCGTCGTTGGACGAGACGGTGATACAGCATGGCGCAGAATTCAATCTGGGTTTGCATAAATATGGTGAGAATGACTTCAGCCCGAAGGGTCACAAGTATATCCGTGAATATACCTGTGATACCGTGCCTCGCACTTTGTACCGCGTGGGGGGCGTGATATTCTCAAAGGAAAAAGTGTTTTCCCAGTACGAGAACCGTATCATGATTAAGTATACATTGGAAGATGCCCATTCTGCCACTACTGTGCGTTTCCGCCCTTTCTTGGCGTTCCGGAATGTGAAGGACTTGACATATGCCAATAACAATTTGAACCAGGGTTATACCGAGGTCACCAATGGCATCAAGATGTGCCTTTATGCCGGTTATCCCGACTTGTTCATGCAGTTCAGCAAGAAGGTGACTTTCGTGTACGAGCCACGATGGTATTATGGCATCGAATATCCGAAAGAACAAGAGCGCGGATACCCGTACAAGGAGGATTTGTTCGTGCCGGGATATTTTGAAATGCCAATCAAGAAAGGCGAATCGGTTATCTTCAGCGGCGGCGACAGCCAGGCTGCCGTTACCCGGCTAAAGTCCCTTTATGAAACGGAAGTCCAATCTCGCACGCCGCGTACCAATTTCTTTAATTGTTTGAAGAACTCGGCCCAGCAGTTCTATTTCCGCCCGAAAACAGAAGACGCATACCTTTTGGCGGGTTACCCATGGTTTAAGGTGCGCGCGAGAGACCTCTTTGTCTCTGCCCCGGGGTGTACTCTCTCCATCGATGACCCGGTGCGGTTTGAGAAAATAATGTCTACTTGCCTTCCCGCCCTTTCCGCCTTCATGAGGGACGGCGTGGAAGACAAGGTCATAAAGGAAATAGGAGAGCCGGACGTGCTGCTGTGGGCCATTTGGGCGATTCAACAGTATGCGAAGGACATGGGCGTTGAAAAAGCGGGCGGATTATATAAGGGATTCGTGGAAGAGGCGGTACAGTATATCATAGACCAGAAACATCCAAGCTTGCGGGTGATGGATAACGGATTGGTTTTCGCCGACGGAGGCAAGGAGAAGGCCATCAGCTGGATGAATTCCACGGTGAATGGAAAGCCTGTCGTCCCGCGCTCGGGCTATTTGGTCGAGTTCAATGCTTTATGGTACAATGCCCTTTGTTTCCTGAAAGAGATGAACGGCGGAAATGCGAGCGAGCGTGTCGAGGGATTGATCAAAGCCATGGACATTTCGTTCCCGAACACATTCGTGAACGGCTATAACTACCTCTTTGACTACGTGAACGGTTCGCTTGTCGACTGGAGCGTCCGTCCCAACATGATATTCGCCGTGGCGTTGCCCTATTCTCCCCTGACCCGCATGCAAAAGCGTGCCGTGTTGGACATCGTGACGAAGGAATTATTGACCCCGAAAGGCATCCGCTCTTTGAGCCCGAAGAGCGAGGGATACCACCCTTATTGCACCGGCCCGCAGGCTGAAAGGGATCTGGCCTATCACCAAGGAACGGCTTGGCCATGGTTGCTGGGTTTCTACCTCGAGGCTTATTTGCATGTGTTCGGCAAGTCCGGAGTCGCTTTCGTGGAACGGATGTTGATCAGCATTGAAGAGGAGATGAGCAATCATTGCATCGGGACCCTTTCTGAAACCTATGATGGGAATCCTCCTTTCACGGCACGTGGAGCCATATCGTTTGCGATGAACGTCGGTTTGATATTGAGGATTTTAGATATATTGAAAAAGTATAATGCCGAATAAAACAATAATACTATATGAAAGCATTAATGTTTGGGTGGGAGTTCCCGCCCCATATCTTAGGCGGACTCGGTACCGCGAGTTATGGCCTTACTAAAGGAATGGCCAAGCAACCTGATATGGAAATTACATTCTGTATCCCGAAACCGTGGGGGGACGAAGACCAGAGCTTCCTCCGCATCGTGGGCATGGACAATGTCCCTATCGTGTGGAAAGATGTCAATATGGATTATGTGCGTGAACGTTTAGGCAAGTTCATGGACCCGCAGCTCTATTATGACTTCCGGAATAATATCTATGCGGATTTCTCCTATCGGAACGTCAACGATTTAGGGTGCCTGGAGTTTTCCGGCCGTTATCCGAACAATCTTTTGGAAGAGATAAACAACTATTCGATAGTGGCTGGCGTTGTGGCTCGGACTATACCTTGTGATATTATCCATGCGCATGATTGGTTGACTTATCCCGCGGGAATCCATACCAAGCAGGTCACGGGGAAACCGTTGGTCGTGCATGTCCATGCTACCGACTACGACCGCAGCCGTGGCAATGTCAATCCGGATGTCTATGCCATTGAGAAGAATGGCATGGATCACGCCGACCATATCATTACGGTGAGCAATTTGACGCGCCAGACGGTCATTGAAAAATATCATCAGGATCCGGCGAAAGTGACCACTGTCCATAATGCGGTCGAGCCCCTGAGTCCTGACATCCTGGCCATTCAGGACAAGAAAGGAGTCAAAGACAAAGTCATCACTTTCTTGGGGCGCATCACGATGCAGAAAGGCCCTGAATACTTTGTGGAGGCAGCGGCCAAGGTGCTGAAAAAAGTTCCCCATGCACGCTTTGTCATGGCGGGAAGCGGCGACATGATGGACCAGATGATTCGTTTGGCTGCATCCCGAAACATTTCCGACAGGTTCCATTTTACCGGGTTCATGAAAGGGAAACAGGTGTATGAGGTATTGAAGGCAAGCGACGTGTATGTGATGCCTTCCGTGTCCGAACCCTTCGGCATATCTCCGTTGGAAGCGATGCAGTGTGGCGTGCCTACCATCATTTCCAAGCAGTCAGGATGTGCGGAAATATTGAATTATGCGATAAAGGTGGACTATTGGGACATCGAAGCGTTGGCTGATGCCATGTACTCGATCATCACTTATCC
>CALBYC010000177.1 GCA_937890135.1 uncultured Parabacteroides sp. | reverse complement strand
GAAATCCTAAAGCATTCCTTACTATACATCGCAAAGAAGCTGGTTACCGTCCAGTGCACGAACGTATTGAAGACTTCAGCGAAGTTGAACAAACATTGAACACGAATGACCGCCGCACGCAAGCTTCACGTTGCATGGACTGTGGCGTTCCTTTTTGCCATTGGGCTTGCCCGGTGGGGAATAAACAGCCGGAATGGCAAGATATGCTATACAATGGATATTGGAAAGATGCTTATGCTATTTTGGAAACTACGTGTGACTTTCCAGAGTTTACAGGCCGTGTGTGTCCGGCATTGTGTGAAAAAAGTTGTGTCTTGAACTTAAGTTGCCACGAACCGGTGACAATTAGGGAAAATGAAGCTGCCATTGCTGAAGTTGCTTTCCGTGAAGGATACGTACATCCCCGACATCCACAACGCAATGGGCATAAGGTGGCTGTAATCGGGAGCGGCCCATCCGGATTAACGGTCGCCAACAGGCTTAATAGGAAAGGGTATGAAGTTACGGTCTTTGAAAAGGATGAAAAGCCGGGAGGACTCCTCCGTTTTGGCATCCCTAATTTCAAATTGGCAAAAAACATCATTGACCGGCGCATACAAATAATGAAAGAAGAAGGAATCAATTTCAAAGTCAGCACGTACGTAGGGAAAGACGTACCAGCGCAAGAAATTGTAAATGATTATGATGCAGTGTGTTTGGCCATAGGTTCGGAGGTTCCTCGCGATTTACCTATAGAAGGACGCTCGACAAAAGGTGTCTATTTCGCACTCGACTTGTTGTCTCAACAGAACAGATTATTAGAAGGCATCACCATTCCTCAAGACAAACTGATTAACTGCAAAGGGAAAAAAGTTTTGATCATCGGGGGAGGCGATACAGGCAGCGACTGCGTGGGAACAGCTAACAGGCATCATGCCGCCAGCGTCACGCAAATAGAAATTATGCCCAAGCCTCCGGTCGATTTCAATCCCAATACCCCTTGGCCTATGTATCCACAGATATTAAAGACAAGCAGCAGCCATGAAGAAGGATGCATTCGCCGTTGGTCGCTGGCCACAAACCGTTTTATCAGCGAACATGGCATCTTGAAAGGGGTAGAAGTGGAAGACGTGGAATGGATACCCGGAACTCAGGGTGAAAGGCCGCAAATGAAGAAAACAGGTAAAACCGAAACCATCGAAGCCGATTTGGTGTTCTTGGCCATGGGTTTTATCCATCCGGAACATGATGGCTTAATCAAGCAACTGGGGATAAACTTGGACAACAGGCAAAACATTGCAACCGATTCTGACATGAAAACTTCCACTTACAAAGTATTTGCATGCGGAGATGCAGTCAGTGGGGCAAGCTTGGTCGTCAAGGCAATGGCTGCAGGGAAAAAAGCTGCGGAAGCAATTGATCAATATTTGACAAAATAACAACAAACAAAAATAATTCACGTCAGTGACTTCGGCTGCTGACAACATTTAACGAACAAGGAGATAAATATTTATGTGTGGTATTACTGCTATTTTCAACATTCACGATGGTGAAGCTTCAATGCGTAAGCAGGCGTTAATCATGAGTAAAAGGATTCGTCACCGCGGTCCGGACTGGAGTGGAATATACCAAGGCAAATCTGCCATCTTGGCACATGAACGCCTTTCCATCGTAGACCCCATGTCTGGCGGCCAACCTTTGAAAAGCAAAGATGGCAAACTAATCCTTACAGTCAACGGCGAAATATACAACCACAAAGAGATTCGCGAACAACTTAAAGGGGAGTATGAGTTCCAAACCGGTTCGGATTGTGAGGTGATCTTGGCTTTATATAGAAAGAAAGGCATCCATTTCTTGGAGAACTTGAATGGAATTTTCGCCTTTGCGTTGTATGACGCCGAGAAAGACGTTTACTTGATAGCCAGGGATCCGATAGGAGTCATCCCAATGTATATCGGGCACGATGACGAGGGGCATTTGATGGTCTCTTCCGAGTTGAAAGGATTGGAAGGTTACGCAACCCATTACGAACAATTTTTGCCGGGGCATTATTATTATAGCGAAGACGGGAAATTGACCCGATGGTACACAAGGGATTGGATGTCCTACGATGCAGTCAAGGACAATCCGGCATCCGTGCAGGAATTGCATGATGCATTGGAAGCGGCCGTAAAACGCCAATTGATGTGCGACGTTCCTTACGGCGTGTTATTATCCGGAGGTTTGGACTCATCCATCACATCGGCCATTGCAAAAAAATATTCCTCGAAACGTATTGAAACCGATAGCCAGTCCGAGGCTTGGTGGCCCCAGCTGCACTCCTTTGCCGTCGGCTTAAAAGGAGCGCCGGACTTAGCTGCCGCCAAAAAAGTGGCTGATGCCATCGGAACGGTCCACCATGAAATCAATTACACCATCGAAGAAGGCTTGGACGCCATCCGTGATGTCATATATTATATTGAGACATACGATGTGACCACCGTGCGTGCCTCTACCCCGATGTACCTGCTCTCCCGTGTCATCAAAAGCATGGGCATCAAAATGGTATTAAGCGGCGAGGGTGCCGATGAAGTGTTTGGAGGTTATTTATATTTCCATAAAGCTCCGGACGCAAAAGCTTTCCACGAAGAGACTGTCCGCAAACTGGGCAAACTATACCTCTACGATTGTTTACGGGCGAACAAGAGTTTGTGCGCATGGGGCGTGGAGGGCCGTGTGCCGTTCCTCGACAAAGAATTCCTGGATGTAGCGATGCGCCTCAATCCGGAAGCCAAAATGTGCCCGGGCAAAACCATCGAAAAGGGAATCTTACGTGAAGCATTCAGTGACATGTTGCCTGCCGAAATCGTATGGAGACAAAAAGAACAGTTCTCCGATGGCGTTGGCTACAATTGGATCGACACGCTGAAAAAAGTCACTTCCGAAGCTGTTTCAGATGAAGAGATGGCGCATGCGGCGGAACGCTTCCCCATCAATACGCCGATGAACAAAGAAGAGTATTACTACCGTTCCATCTTCGAAGAACATTTCCCAAGCGAAAGCGCGGCCCGCAGCGTGCCCAGCGTGCCCAGCGTCGCCTGCTCCACCGCAGAAGCCTTGGCGTGGGATGCTTCTTTCAAAAACTTGAACGACCCAAGCGGACGTGCCGTCAAGGGTGTCCACGAAGCGGCATACTAAAATCCGGCCGGGACTATCCCAGGAAACAACCGCAACCATTCAAGCAAACAGCCCCGATGATTTTATAGAGTCATCGGGGCTGTTTTATCGGAACGATTGCGACATTTGCGACATTTCTCACATATTCCAAAGTTTTTGCCTATATTTGCCACATAAAACATTTAAAGGACAAACAAAAATGCATAACTGGTTTGAATGCAAGATATCTTACGACAAGGTATTGGAAAATGGAATGCAAAAGAAAGTGACAGAACCCTACTTGGTCGATGCGCTCTCTTTCACGGAAGCAGAAGCTCGAATCATAGAAGAAATAAAGCCTTTCATATCCGGCGAATTTACGGTCACAGATATCAAACGCGCACGCATCAGCGAGATTTTTTTCAATGAAAACGGGGACAGGTTCTACAAAATAAAAGTGTTTTACATCACGTTGGATGAAAAGAGCGGGGCCGAGAAGAAGACAGCCGCCATGATGCTGGCTCAAGCTTCCACCCTGAAGGAAGCCCTCGGCGTCCTCGAGGAAGGCATGAAAGGGACTTTGTCCGACTACACCGTCGCTTCGATAACGGAGACCATGCTGATGGATGTTTTCCCTTTCGACGCGGACAGCATCCCCTCCACACCGAAAACGGGAGAAGAGCTAATCGCAGAGCAAAAGAAGACAACAGATAATAAATAACGACAATTCGTAAGGAGGAAATATAGCATGAGCATCGCCCAGCGTATACATGAGTTGCAAGCGTCCATTCCCGGCAACGTGACGCTTGTGGCCGTTTCAAAGTTCCATCCAGTAGAAGCGTTGGAGGAAGCTTACCAAGCCGGACAAAGAGCCTTTGGAGAAAGCCGTGCCCAGGAGCTGATGGCAAAAGCGAAAGTGCTTCCCAAAGACATCGAGTGGCATTTCATCGGTCCGCTGCAAAGCAATAAAGTAAAGGAGATAGCGCCCTTCATCCATCTTATCCATAGCGTGGACTCGCTTAAGCTTTTACAAGAGATCGAAAAGCAAGCTGAAAAAAACGGGCGGATCATCCGGGTATTGCTCGAAATTCATGTGGCAAAAGAAGAGACCAAACACGGTTTCAGCGTCGAAGAGTGCAAGTCCCTTGTAAACGCATTGCCTGTTTTGCCCCATGTTTCCATATGCGGAATCATGGGCATGGCATCCTTGACAACGGACGAACAGCAGATTCACGGAGAGTTCAAGCAGCTCCCCGAGCTTTACACCTTCCTGCGGTCGTCTTGTTTTAAAGGAAACAAGGACTTCACCATTCTCTCGATGGGAATGAGCCATGACTACCCGATCGCCATTCAAGAAGGCAGCACGATGATAAGGGTGGGAACCTATATATTCGGCGAACGTGAATATTGATAATATAATAGACTAATCGTTAAAAAACATATTAATTATGGTAAAACTTCAAACTCAATATGCGGGATTGTCATTGCAAAGCCCCATCATCATCGGTAGCTCGGGATTGACAAACAGTGCAGAACGGAACAAGGCTTACGAGAAAGCCGGAGCAGGTGCTATTGTCTTGAAATCATTGTTCGAAGAGCAAATGGAAATGCAAAGCGATGCTCTGTTGCTTGAGACGGATCACCCGGAAGTTTATGATTTTATCAAGGGATATGTCAAAGCCAACCATGTAGAAACATATCTGGAACTCATCAAAGAATCCAAAAAAGCTTGTTCCATCCCCATCATTGCAAGTGTCAACTGCTACAAAGCTGATTCGTGGATTGATTTTGCTTCCCGTCTCCAAGAGGCTGGTGCGGACGCCTTAGAACTTAATCTGCTCCTATTGGATACAGATATCCACAGCAACGGAAATGAGACCGAAGAGAGTTACATTCGCATCTTGCGGATGATAAAGCAGGTAGTTTCCATACCGGTCACCATAAAATTGAGCAAATACACTTCAAACCTGCCTGCTTTAGTCAATAAGCTGAAGGCAAACGGGGCAGCCGGAGTCGTTTTGTTCAATAGAATGTATCAACCTGATATCGACATCAACAAAATGCAAATCGTATTGGGGCAGCTCTTCAGTAGCCATACAGACCTAAGCGATACGATCCGATGGACAGCCATCGCATCAGGACTGGTTAAAGGCATTGATATTGCATCATCAACAGGGGTGCATGATTGGGAAAGCGCCATCAAGTGCCTGTTGGCAGGTGCTTCGGCCGTGCAGATGTGCAGCGCCATCTACACGCATGGCGCAGAAATCATCACCCAAATCAATACTTGCATAGAGGAATGGATGCATCAAGCGGGCTATGAGAATCTTTCTCAATTCATCGGCAAATTGAATTACGCCAATATCTCAGACCCCACGCTCTATGAGCGTTGCCAATTCATGAAATATCTTTCAAACAGAGATTAAAACAAAATAAGCCCTCTGTCTTTTATTAGGCAGAGGGCCTGTGAATGCATCCACAAAGGAAACTCCTTATTTTGTTTTCTTCGCGTAATTGTTCTTTACCGGAACTTCATGCTCTTCTTCAAGGTAAGAAGGTCCATGTTTTTTCCCCGGTTTCTTAGGCTTCTTGTTTCCAGCTGCACCCATGACGATTCTCCTTTCAAATTTATAATTAATACATATAATCTAATTATACTTATTTTCCAAGAATCAAATTATGTGCCGAATATGTCCTCCTTTTGTTAAATCAAATAAAAATATATTATTGGCATGTTTATCTGGAACGAATTGGTTACTTTTGTGAAGCATGATTGCCATTATAACAGACAATATCAAAAACATGAAAATTGGATTTGACGGGAAACGGGCTGTTCAAAACTTCACAGGATTGGGGAACTACAGCCGTTATCTGATAGAGATACTGAACAAGTGTTTCGCAGGCAATGAATATATTCTCTATGCCCCTAAAATGCAAGACAGTTTTCAGTTCGAGCAGTTTACCAAGGTTTGCCCGAATCTGGAGTGCGTCTATCCTGAAAAGCCGTGGAATAAATTAAAAGCATTATGGCGTTCCGTAGGAGTGACAGGGCTATTGGAACGGGACGGCATCGATATATATCATGGACTAAGCAACG
>CALBYC010000176.1 GCA_937890135.1 uncultured Parabacteroides sp. | reverse complement strand
CCACGCCTTCCTGTGCCGCGCGTGCCAAATGGGCTTTCCCGTGAATGTTGAAGTTGATGCCGAAGAAAGCGCAATCGACTTGCTTGTTTTCCAACATCCGTTCCGCTCCATTCCCGAACGGGAGTATCGAAATCCCCTCGGAACCTATCGGAACGCTCTCCGCAAGCCGGTTGAGCTGTTCGTAGCTGGTGCCTTCCGGGGCGATCGTCTTCTTTATCCACGAATTCAGGATACCTACCCCGTTGATGCACAGCAACGTGCCCAAGCGGGGATGCTCCCGGGTATGGTTGACATGGGCGAAAGTATTCACCCGCGACAGCACGTCGTAGTTCAGCTTGTCGTTGACGCCGTACACGACCCCCGACGTTCCTGCCGTCGCCGCGATTTCCCCGGGGTTCAGCACGTTCAGGGAAAGGGCGTTGTTGCTCTGGTCGCCGGCCCTGTAAGTGACCGGTGTCCCCTTCTTCAGTCCCAATTCAGCGGCCACGGAACCCAAGAGTTCGCCTTGCACGCCAAACGTCGGGCATATGTCCGGTATCAAATCTTTCTCGAAGCCAAAATACGACAAGACATCGTCCGAGATGGCATTTTCCTGGAAATCCCAAAAAATCCCTTCGGACAACCCGGGGACGGTCGTCGCTATCTCCCCGGTCATGCGCATGGCAATGTAATCGCCCGGCAGCATGATCTTATAGATGGAACGGTACAGCTGCGGTTCGTATTCTTTTACCCATGCCAGCTTGGAAGCCGTGAAGTTTCCCGGCGAGTTCAACAGATGGTACAAGCAACGCTTCTCCCCGATGGCATGGAAGGCGCAGTCGCCGTAAGAGACGGCACGGCTGTCGCACCAAATGATGGAAGGGCGCAGCACCGTCTTGTTCTTGTCCACGACCACCAGGCCATGCATCTGGTAGGCCAGGCCGATAGCCGCTATGTCCTCTCCTTTTATTCCCGATTTCCCCAATGCTCCGCGTATGGCTTTTGAAACGTAAAGCCACCAGTCGTCGGGGTTCTGCTCCGCCCAACCGGGATGGGCAGCCTTGATCGGCGCCTCGGCCTTGGGAAAGAAGTCCGAACCGACCGTCTTCCCGCTCTCGGCCTCCACGATGGAAACCTTGACAGCCGAGCACCCTATGTCACATCCTAATAAATACATCTGATTAATGACAGTTTATAACCTATACTTTAAATCATGGAGAGAATGTGCCGTCATTCGTCTCCCAAGCGGACCAACACCTTGTCTATGCGCGCGCCGTCCATGTCGACGATTTCCATGTTCAGTCCCATCCAATTCAACTTTTCCCCCGTCCTGGGCAGCCTTCCCAGAATCTCCAGTATCAGCCCGCTCAACGTGTTATAGTCATGCTCGGCATACAACTCTTCCTTGTCGAAGTAGGAAAGGAAATCATAAAAAGGGCATTGCCCGTCTATCAGGCAAGAATCATCCGCCCGTTTGACGATATATTGTTCTTCACCCTGTTCGGGGACTTGGCCGACAAGGCCTTCCATGATGTCCTTCAGCGTGACGATGCCCTGGATGTTGCCAAACTCGTCCGCCACGAGGGAATATTTCACCTTCGCCTCCTTGAACTGTTCCAAGGTGGTGTACACGCTTTGGTTCTCAGGCACGAACTTGGCTTCGCGCACTATCTTTTTCAACGAGAACCCCGGCGTGTCTATCGACAAGAACAAGTCTTTCAAGTAAACGACACCCAACAAATCGTCCAAGCTCTCGGACGAGACCGGATAGATGTCGAACAGGCTGTCCTCTATTTTCTTTTTCATTTCATCCAGGCTGTCCGTCACGTCCAGCCAGACAAGCTCCCCGCGGTGCGTCATGATGGAATCCACCCGGCGGTCACCCAAGGTGAAGACGCGGTCCACGATGTC
>CALBYC010000175.1 GCA_937890135.1 uncultured Parabacteroides sp. | reverse complement strand
CACTCGCTATAAAATAACAACTTTTTTAGGTGAGCAACGGAATCTTAAATGAAAGAGCTGTGGATGTCGCGATGTAATTTCATGCGATTTGTTTGCACTCTTGTAAATATCATTATATATTTGCAGCAAATAATAGTAAGATTGAAAGGCTGATGAGGGTCAAAGAGAGAATAGTTTCCTATGTAGTACTGGCGGCAAGTTTTTTATTGCTGTTGTCCGTTGCCATACCTCATCACCATCACAGCAACGGTCTTCCGTGCATTGAATGGATATTCGGAGCTTCCGCAGACCACCATTCCCATCCACATACGGAAGACACAGGCTGTACAGACCACAACCAGGCTTTGAACTTGACAATAGACAAGCATGTGATCGAACATGACTTGAACGTTCTTTTATGCCCATTATTTACTTTGTATGAATATACCAATCCACACCCTTCTTTTTCTTTCTTCAACAGCAATAGCTCGATTTACATTGAATCGCTTCACGACTTTTGGATAGGAAAAGCGAAGGGACTTCGTGCGCCTCCCGCAGTATGTTCTCCCATAGCCTGACACATCAGGCTTCCAAGTCTATTATCTATTTATATCACAATTTATTACAATTACATTTCTAATGAAAAGAATATACATGGCATTTGTCATGGCTGTTTTGTCATGCAGCTGTGGCGAGAAACATACACATACAGAGCACGAACACGAACATACTGAAGCGGAAGAACATGAGCACGAACACGAACATGCAGCAGGAGAAATCATATTCAAGAAAGCCAATGCAGAAGCAATCGGTTTGACTACCGAAAAAATTGCCCCTGCCCCTTTTGCCGAGGTAATCAAGACCAGCGGGCAAATCCAAGCAGCACAAGGTTCGGAATCCGTCGTAGTCGCTACCGTACCTGGCATCGTGACTTTGAGTTCTACCCGGTTTGTTGACGGAACGGCCGTAAGAAAAGGCCAAACCATCCTCTCACTGGCATCTGAAAACTTATCGGAAGGAGATGTTGCTTTACGAGCTAAAAACGCATACGAGACGGCATTGAAAGAATATGAGCGCATGAAAGATTTGGTCAGCGACAAGATTGTCTCACAAAAAGACTTCGAGCAAGCTAAGCTAACATACGAGAATGCCAAAGTCGCCTACGAAGCAGTGCATGGCAAACATTCAACCAATGGAGTGGCCGTAACAGCTCCCATCAATGGTTTTTTGAAAAATATCTTGGTCAAAGAAGGTGATTACGCTACCGTGGGACAACCTCTGGCAACCATCTCGCAAAACAGCAAACTGGTGCTCAAAGCAGAAGTTTCAGAGAAATATTACACACAGTTGCCCTTGATACATTCCGCCTACTTCAAAACGCCTTACGATGACCAAGTATACCAATTGGACAAACTGAACGGACGTTTATTGTCATACGGACGTTCATCGGAAAACAAATCATTCTATGTCCCTGTCCTGTTCGAGTTTGACAACAAAGGTGCTGTCATACCAGGATCGTTCGTGGAAATCTATTTGTTAGGCAAACCATTAGGCAATGTGTTGAGCGTGCCTGTGACCGCTTTAGTCGAAGAGCAAGGTACTTATTGGGTTTATATTCGGTTAGATGAAGATTGTTATAAGAAACAACTGGTAAGCATAGGCGCAGATAACGGCAAAAGCGTCCAGATCCTTTCAGGTTTAAAAACCGGAGACGAAGTAGTGACGCAAGGGGCTTATCAAATCAAACTTGCGTCAGCGTCCAACGCCATACCGGCCCATACCCATCACCATTAATCGTACCACTAAGTTTTTATTGAGTCATGTTGAATAAAATCATATCCTATTCCCTGCACAACAGGCTTATGGTGCTTGTTTGTGCCATGTTGCTCTTGATAGGAGGCATTTATACGGCCTATCATACCGACGTTGATGTTTTTCCAGATTTAAACGCACCAACGGTGGTCATAATGACGGAAGCCAACGGAATGGCACCTGAAGAAGTGGAACGATTAGTCACTTTTCCGGTAGAGACGGCCGTCAACGGAGCCATGAACGTACGTCGCGTACGTTCCTCTTCCACTACGGGCTTTTCAGTCGTATGGGTGGAGTTCGATTGGGGAACGGACATCTATAAAGCACGGCAAATCGTTTCAGAGAAATTAGCCATCGTGGGTGAAGAGTTGCCCCAAAACGTAGGCAAACCGACATTGGGACCTCAATCCTCCATTTTAGGGGAAATACTGATCATCGGGATGACATCCGACACAACTTCCTTGCTGGACTTGCGGACGATAGCAGACTGGACAATCCGTCCCCGATTGCTTTCGACCGGAGGAGTCGCACAAGTCGCCGTGCTGGGAGGAGACATAAAAGAGTACCAAATCCTGCTGGATCCTGCACGCATGAAGCATTATGGCGTTGGCCTCGACCAAGTTTTGGCCGCTTGCCGGCAGATGAACCAGAACGCCAACGGGGGTGTCTTGTATGAATATGACAACGAATACATCATCCGCGGAGTTCTTTCAACCAACAAAGCGGAAGAAATTGCCAAAGGCGCAGTTGCCATGACATCCGACAATACGCCCGTCCTCCTCGAAAACATAGCCACAGTGAAAATTGGAGGCAAAGCTCCCAAATTGGGATTGGCATCCGAGAAAGGCAAACCCGCCGTACTTGTCACGGTGACCAAACAGCCTAACACCAGTACCATAGACTTAACGGACAAGCTGGATGGCATCGTGGCGGACATGCAAAAGAACTTGCCTGCAGACGTGCACATATCGACAGACATCTTCCGCCAAAGCCGCTTTATTGATAGTTCCATCAACAATGTGAAGGAAAGCCTGTTCGAGGGAAGTTTCTTCGTCATCATTGTGCTGTTCCTGTTCCTGATGAACATCCGAACGACCATCATCTCGCTCATCGCCTTGCCATTATCCTTATTGGTTTCTATTTTGGCTCTGCATTACATGGGGCTGACCATCAACACCATGAGTTTGGGTGGCATGGCCATTGCCATCGGTTCATTGGT
>CALBYC010000174.1 GCA_937890135.1 uncultured Parabacteroides sp. | reverse complement strand
TAACTAGGACGTACTAACACCGGAAAACCAACTTCCTTGACAAAATCATTGATGTCTTCCATTGATGAAAGTTCTTTCCAACGTGGTTGGTCCACTCCTATACGGTCAAGCATGGCAGAAAATTTCTCTCTGTCTTCAGCATTATCAATGCTCTTAGCAGTTGTCCCAAGTATGTTGATATGTTGTGCATCCAAACGCATTGCCAAATTGTTCGGAATTTGACCTCCTGTAGATACTATTACCCCATATGGATCCTCTAATTCCAAAATATCCATTACACGTTCAAATGTCAGTTCATCGAAATACAATCTGTCACACATATCATAATCAGTAGATACTGTTTCTGGATTATAATTAATCATCACCGAACGCCATCCTTCTTTGCGGATTGTATTTAAAGCCTGAACACCGCACCAGTCAAACTCGACTGAGCTACCGATTCGGTAAGCACCTGAACCTAACACCACAATAGAACGATGATCCCCTATGTATTGGACATCATTCTCTGTTCCACAATATGTCAAGTACAAATAATTTGTTTGCGCCGGATATTCAGCAGCCAATGTATCTATCTGTTTGACAACAGGCCGTATGCCTCTATATTTACGATCCTGCCGAACTTGCAAGGTTGCCTTGTCGGCATCTTCCATCTTGTCTTTAAACAAGGCACGTGCTATTTGAAAATCCGAGAAACCTTCAATCTTAGCACGGCGCATCAAATCATCTGAAACCTCTGACAGCTTGCTGAAAGTTTCTAACTCATTAGCCGTCCGTATGATTTTATACAATTTCTGCAAAAACCACTTGTCTATCTTTGTCAGATTGTGGATTTCATCAATAGTATAGCCTGCCCGGAAGGCTTTGCTGATTACAAATATTCTCCTGTCAGTAGGTTCACGTAAAGCTTTGTCGATATCCGGCAATACCAATTCTTTGTTTTCAACAAAGCCATGCATTCCTTGGCCTATCATCCGTAAACCTTTTTGGATTGCTTCTTCGAATGTCCTGCCGATAGCCATTACCTCACCCACTGATTTCATGCTTGATCCTAACTCTCTTGCAACACCGTGGAATTTGCCCAAATCCCACCGTGGGATTTTACATACGACATAATCCAAAGCAGGCTCGAAAAAAGCACTGGTCGTCTTTGTGACTGAATTCTTCAAATCGAATAGACCATAGCCTAACCCTAATTTGGCAGCTACAAAAGCCAATGGGTAGCCCGTCGCTTTGGATGCCAAGGCTGAGGATCGGCTCAATCTGGCATTGACTTCAATAACTCGGTAGTCTTCACTGTCCGGGTCGTATGCATATTGCACATTGCACTCTCCGACAATACCAATGTGGCGAATAATCCGGATTGCCAGTTCCCTGAGTTTATGGTAATCTGTATTTGACAACGTTTGAGACGGAGCGATGACGATGCTCTCACCTGTATGTATGCCTAATGGATCAAAGTTCTCCATGTTACAAACAGTGATGCAGTTGTCATAGCAATCACGTACCACTTCATACTCGACCTCTTTCCATCCTTTCAGACTTTTTTCGACCAAGACTTGTGGGGAGAAAGAGAACGCTTTTTCAGCTAAGGCGTTCAGTTCCGCTTCATTGTCACAAAAACCAGAACCAAGACCACCTAACGCATATGCAGCACGGATAATCACCGGATACCCTAATTCAGCAGCTGCTTTTCTTGCATCAGCTATGTTGCTGACAGCCTCGCTTTTAATGGTCTTAACTTGAATTTCATCCAGTTTTTTGACAAACAATTCTCGGTCTTCCGTATCCATGATAGCTTGGACAGGGGTTCCCAAGACCTTTACGTCATACTTTTCAAGTACGCCGCTCTGGTAAAGTGATACGCCACAATTTAACGCCGTTTGCCCTCCAAATGCCAGCAATATGCCATCTGGACGTTCTTTTTCAATGACTTTTTCCACAAAGAATGGTGTAACTGGCAGGAAATAGACAATGTCAGCGACACCTTCAGAAGTCTGGACGGTCGCAATATTCGGATTTATTAAGATAGTTTGGATTCCTTCTTCTTTGATGGCCTTCAATGCTTGACTTCCGGAATAATCAAACTCACCGGCTTCACCAATTTTCAAAGCACCGGAACCTAACACCAATATTTTCTTTAAATTATTTTTCATTTATGTGTCGTTATGCAAAATTACTACCCTATTTCTTTCATAACATAAAGACGAACTTGTCAAATATCAGAGATTCCGTATCTGTTGGCCCACTGCAAGCTTCCGGATGGAACTGTGAAGAAAAGAACGGTTTCGTCTTGTGCTTGATTCCCTCGTTCGTCCCATCATTCATGTTGATGAATAGTGGTTCCCAGTCTTCCCCCAGTGTATTGTTATCCACTGCGTAACCATGGTTCTGCGAGGTTATGAAGCATTGATTGGTCCCCACCATCCTCACGGGTTGGTTATGGCTTCTATGCCCATACTTTAATTTATATATGGCAGCTCCGCCGGCTTTTGCCAATAGTTGATTACCCATGCATATGCCGCAAATAGGCTTATCGCCAGCAAGTGCTTTCCTTATATTTTGTACGGCTGCATCACAAGTTTCTGGATCGCCTGGGCCATTACTGATGAAAAGCCCGTCGTATTCAAGCTGACTGAAATCATAATTCCATGGGACTCTGATGACCGTAACGCCACGCTTCAATAAACAACGGATAATATTATGCTTAACCCCGCAATCGATTAAAACCACACGTTTTTTCCCGTCGCCTTCTCCATAACGCATTACTTCTTTGCAAGAAACTTCATTGACATAATTTACCGACGCATAGTTGCCAAAATCCCGTATGACTTGACGGGCTTCATCGGCGTTGCCCATAACAATTCGTCCCATCATTACCCCATGTTCACGTAATTTTTTTGTCAATGCCCGCGTGTCTATTCCATATATTCCGGGAATTTCCTCCTGCTTCAACCAATCGCCCAAGCTGCACTCTGCATTCCAATGGCTATAGTCATGACTATAATCGCTGACAATGATAGCTTCAGCATGGATTCGCTCGCTTTCCATGAATGTAGAAAGCCCATCCGTCCTGAATGTTCGTGGCGGTACACCATAATTGCCTATTAAAGGATAAGTCAGTACCATTAATTGTCCTGCATACGAAGGGTCCGTCAAACTCTCCGGATAGCCTGTCATAGCCGTGTTAAATACAACTTCGCCCGTGACCTCCTTCTCAAACCCGAAAGAAATCCCTTGGAATGCTGTCCC
>CALBYC010000173.1 GCA_937890135.1 uncultured Parabacteroides sp. | reverse complement strand
GCAAAAATACAGAAAGATGATGCGTACTCCTGATACTTATGGTTATTTTACCGCAACATTCACACCTTTGAAACGATTCACTGCTTCGTTGACAGGGAATTACACAGGAAGTATGCTCATCGGGCACAATGCCGGATCAGGCGTGCAAGAACCGATTGCCGTAAATACCCCGGACTTCTTCAGCGTAAACTTGAAGTTGGCATACGACATTCCAATCTATAAAGCCCTTACGCTGCAAGTCAACGGGGGCATACAAAATATTACAAACGCTTATCAAAAGGACTTCGATAAAGGATGGAATCGTGACTCGGATTATATCTATGGCCCTTCCCTTCCGAGAAGTTATTTCGTAGGAGCTAAAATTATTTATTAACCATATTAATGAACCGGGTATTAGCGTACCCATAAAACAAACAAAACAATGAAAAAAAATCTGATTTTTACAATAGCATTGCTATTGGGCGTATTTGCATCATTACTATCCTCGTGTGACAACGAAGATGAACCCAAAGTTACCAAACCATTCATATCACTTTCCGAAATAGGTGAAGAAAACAGCAAAACAGCCGTGGCCGGAAAAGATTTGCATTTGGAAGGTGAACTGCAAGCCGAAGGATTGATTGAGCGCATAGAATTAACGCTTACAACAGCAGATAAGAAAACCACTGTCCTTGCACAGTCATGGACAGACGGCAAATACATCGGAGTACGAAACACGCTCTTCCATGAGCATGTGAACATACCCACGGGCACACCGGCTGGAGATTATTTACTGGCATTCACGGTGACAGACCAGACCGGGCAAAGCTGCGTATTCACGTCCGACCTAAAAATCGAAGTTCCCGCAAAAGGAGCACCAGTGATAAAAATCACTGAAGTAGGTAAAGGCAACAGTAAAACTGCTGTGGCCGGGAGTGAGTTGCATCTTGAAGCAGAAATAAATGCTTCTAAAAAGATTGCAGAAATAGAAGTGGAATTGCATAACTCTGCAGCCAAATATGAAAAAGCATTCAAGTTTACTGGCAAATACTTAGGCGAAACATCTGCTCATTTCCATGAACATCTGGAAATTCCCGCTGATGCTCCTGCCGGTAAATACCATCTTCATTTCACCGTCACGGATACCGAGAACAATTCTACGACAGAAGAAGTAGAAGAAGTACAGATAACCAGCAAATGAACATAAAGGTTCTCCGCTTCGGTTCATATAGAGCGGAGAACCTTTCTTACGTAATCCGAAAAACAATGAAAAAGATATTTTATATAGCCTGCACAGTATTTGCCATAGCTGCCTGTTCGGAAGAAGAAAATGAAGAAACAAAGAAGGATATGGAAAAACCGGAAATAGTGGAGGGTACTTCCTTTTCCCCGATTGATTGCCAGACATATCAGAAAGGAGAAGATATTCTTTTCCGTTTCCGATTCATAGACAACATGGAACTTGGGAACTACAACATTGAAATACATAATAATTTCGATCACCATTCCCATTCCACGTCAGCCGGAGATTGCAATCTTGATCCAAAGAAACAACCGGTCAACCCTTGGGTTTACAACCAAGATTATTCCATTCCTCCCGGTGAAAGGCTATACGATGCGAATGTGGACATACCTATTCCTGAAAACATAGATGCAGGAGATTATCATTTTATGGTACGCCTTACTGATAAGTCAGGCTGGCAACAGCTAAAGGCTATAAGCATAAAGATTATAGAATAATTCAAAAGCCTTGTCTCACAATCCGTGGGACAAGGCTTCATTGGGGTTGTACTACCAAGATTCGAACTTGGACAAACAGGACCAGAATCTGTTGTGCTACCATTACACCATAGTACAATGTCAAAAATAAAATCAATAATTCGTTTTTGCGGTTGTAAAGGTAGCTATTTTTCCTTATTTTCCAAATATTTTTCGACTATTTTTATCGAATCTATCCCACTCACTTCCGGCTGTAGAGTCCAACAACAAGTGCAAAATTAAGGAAAGTGCATGAAGAATCTATTC
>CALBYC010000172.1 GCA_937890135.1 uncultured Parabacteroides sp. | reverse complement strand
GAGAAGCCCATGACGAGGACAATCGGCGAAGGCAAGCGTGTCATGGAAGCTGTTAAACAGTATGGCCGGATGTTCCGCCTTAATACGTGGTTCCGTTTTAAAGATCAGTTCTATGGTCTGGGCACTCCGGTCAAGCCGTTGAAGAAACTTGTGCAGAGCGGTCTTTTGGGATGGCCTTTGAAAGTGACCATTAGCAAGCATACCGGCTTTGACTGGAAGTTCTATTGGGTTGGGAAGGAATACTTGGAACCTCAGCCCGTTCCTCCAGAATTGGATTATGACATGTGGTTAGGTCCGGCTCCTTATAAGCCATACAATGCTCACCGTGTGCATCAGACTTTCCGCGGCTATTGGGATTATGATGCTGGTGGATTAGGCGACATGGGACAGCACTACATCGACCCTGTCCAATATATCTTGGGAAAAGACAACACGAGCCCGGTCAAGGTGGAGGTGGATGCCCCTCAGCAGCATCCGGATGCGGTCGGTACTTGGCGCTCGGTCACTTATACTTATGCTGATGGATGCCAGATTGTTTTGTGGGGTGGCGATTTTGGCGATCCGAATACTCCTTATATTGCTGGGCCCAAAGGTAATGTCTATAAAAACTTTGTTTGCGATATTCCTGATTGGGAAAAGAAATTGTCGGATTATCCTGATCCGGAACCTCAAATTACGGATTTTATCGAGAGTGTGAAAACGCGTCAGCCATTTGCGCTAAATGAACGTAACGGATTCCGTTCAGCCACCATTGTAAATATGGGAGGTGTGGCTCTTCGCTTGAATCGTACTTTGCATTTCGATCCGGAGAAATTGGAGTTTATCAATGATGACGCTGCTAATCGATTGATTGATCAGCCGATTCGTTCGCCGTGGGATATATGATAGAGGGTATTAATAACTAAAAACAAATTGGAAGTATGAAAAAAGCATATATGACAATTAGTGCCCTCTTGTTGTGCGCTGGCATGATGATGGCACAAGTTCCGGCAAACCGTACAGCTAAGACTGTGGCAGCTGATGTATTGGCGCAAATGCCGGCAAAGCAGCAAAAAGAGTATAATGATTTAATAGGTCAGCTGAGCCGGGCCGGTGAGGAGGCTGTCCAGGTTATCGTCGGGATGATCAATGCTCCAGGCAAAGGCAGTAATGCTCAAGCTGATTATGCTTTGAGCGGCTTGTCTCATTTTGTGATGGCCAAGGGACAAGAAAATGCACGCCAAATGGTGGCTAAGGCGTATGTGAAAGCCTTGCAGTCTGTTTCGGAGCGTGAAACAAAAGCTTTCATTATCCGACAGCTCCAAATTATGGGTGGGGACGAGTCTGTGGAGTCTTTGGCAGATTATTTGACGGACAAGGAGCTGAGCGGACCCGCTTCTCGTGCACTGGCAAGAATCGCTACGCCGGCAGCTGGCGAGGCTCTTATGGCGGGTTTGAAATCCCGTGTGGCGATGGGTGCGAAGGCTAAGCGCGATATGATCAATGCTATTGCCGAGGCAAAGGTGAGTGGTGCAGAACAGTTATTGCTTACTTTTGTAGGAAATCAAGACGTGGATTTGCAGAAGACGGCATTATATGCATTGAGCCAAGTGGGCGGTGAGGCATCATTGAAAGTATTGGCGGATGCCGCTGCCAAAGCTGGTTACACGATGGAAAAGAGTGGCGCCAACGAGGCTTATATAGAACTCATTAAGAATATCGCTGCAAAAGGAGACTTGGCTTTAGCGGAAAAGGCAGCTAAGGATTTACAGAAGAAAGCGGAAAAAGCAAACCAATTGCAGACAAGGGAAGCTGCGTTGAAGATTCTCCTTTCATTGAAGGACAACAAGGCGGCAACGAAGATGTTGCTTGCTGCGTTGAAAGACCCTTGCATCGGTTACCGCAATGCGGCGTTGGATTTTGCGTCCGGTTTTGTCGGCGAGCCTGAGTATGTCGAAGTGGTTAAAGCTATGTTGAAAGCTAAACCGGAGGTGAAAGTCGATGTGATAAATTGGTTAGGCCGAGAAGCCAAATGTCCGAAGAAGAATCCGGTTTTGAAGAAATTGATGGTTCGCTTTGATTTGTCTTTGGCGCAAGTGCTGACTCAACAATTAAAGTCGGGGTATTTCGCTGTAGAGCAAGCTGCCGTTTGGACGATGGTTAAATTGGGTGATGCTGCATTTATCCCGGCAATATCCAATTTGTTGGCGGATAGCGACAAACAAGTTGTTTTGTTGGCACAAGATGCTTTGCTTGCATTTCCCGGAGACATAGACAACGCGGTGGCAGAAGTTATAAATAAAGCCGGAGACGAAGGTAAGGTGGCTGCTTTGGAACTATTGGCTGTCCGCATGGCAGACTCGAAAGTAAATACGGTTTTGGAGCAAATGAAGAGTTCTTCTCCTGCTGTGAGAAATGCCGCCTACACCGCCTTGCAAAAGGTCGTGACTGCAAAAGATTTTACGACGGTATGCGGCTTGCTGGAATCTCAAACGGCTGCGAGTAATGTGAAGTCAATGCAGGAAGCAGTAACAGCAGCAGTCCGTTATATGCCGAAAGCCGAGCAAGTACCGACGGTAACCCGCCGCATGTACCAAGCTGGCGATGCGAAGAAATCACTTTATTATGCTGTGTTGGCTGCTACCAGCGACCCCAAAGCTTTGCAGATTATCATAGATGGATGCGATAAAAACACTGGCGTTGCAAAGACGGCGGCGGTAGAAGCTTTGATGAGCTGGAAAGGCATAGAAGCTGCTGAATACTTGTATGATATAGCAAAAGGTTCGGGTGATTTGGCGACTCAATCTTTGGTTCGATATGTCGATTTGGTAGCCTCGTCCTCCATGACAGGTGAAAACAAATTGCTCCGTTTGCGCAAAGCCATGGATATTGCGAAGGACGATGATGTACGTGGCTTGATTTTGAAGAAAGTGGAAGGTACAGGCACTTATTTGGCTTTGCTTTACGCTGCAGAATATTTGGACAATAAAGCGGTGCAGCAACCTGCTGCCAATGCGGTGATGAACATAGCATTGGGACATCCTGAATATACGGGCAGGAATGTGAAGGCTATCTTGGAGAAGGTAATGCTGGTGTTGGATAATCCTGATGCGCATTACCAGAAAGAGGGCATCAAGAAACATTTGGCTGAGATGCCGGATGAGGTTGGCTTCGTTTCCATGTTTAATGGCAAAGACCTGTCTGGATGGAAAGGCATGGTGGAAGGGGGAAATCCTTATAAACGTTATGCGTTGAAGCCTTCCAAGTTGGCCAAAGAACAAGAAAAGGCCGATGAACGCATGCGTGTCGATTGGAAAGTCGAAAACGGCTGCTTGGTTTACGTGGGTTCCGGCTATGACAACTTGTGCTCCGAGAAGCAATATGGCGACTTTGAAATGTACGTGGAATGGATGTTGGATCCTGCGGGGAAAGAACCTGACGCCGGCATCTATTTGCGTGCTACTCCGCAGGTTCAGATTTGGGATACTTCCCGTGTTGACGTGGGTGCTCAGGTCGGTTCTGGCGGATTATACAACAACCAAGTAAACGAAAGCAAACCTTCCAAGGTCGCTGACAACAAACTGGGCGAATGGAATACGTTCCATATCAAGATGGTAGGTGATCGCGTGACCGTGTATCTCAATGGCGAGCGGGTCGTGGACAATGTCATCATGGAAAATTATTGGGATCGTAGCAAACCCATCTTGCCAACCGAGCAGATTGAGTTGCAAGCTCATGGAAGCAAGTGCTATTTCCGTAATATTTACGTCAAGGAATTGAAGCGCCAGGAGCCTTTCCAGCTTTCCGAACAAGAAAAGAAAGAAGGATTCCAAGTCTTGTTTGACGGAACGAATATGTACGAGTGGCAAGGCAACACGGGCGACTATATCTTGGAAGATGGCTGCATCTCCATGGTTCCGAGCCGGAGCTTTGGCGGAAACCTTTACACCAAGAAAGAGTTTGCTAACTTCATATATCGTTTCGAGTTCCAACTGACCCCGGGTGCTAACAACGGAGTTGGGTTGCGTGCCCCGTTGGAAGGCGACGCTGGTTACGTGGGGATGGAAAGCCAGATCTTGGATTGCGAACATCCCATTTACAAGGACATCACTCCCTATCAGCACCATGGTTCCATCTATGGCATCTTGAAAGCCAACGAAAACCATAAAACGGCAAAGAAACCTGTCGGGGAATGGAACGAAGAAGAGATTATCTGCGACGGAGACAACATCAAGGTTACCTTGAATGGCGTTGTAATCGTTGAAGGTAATATACGGGATGCGGTGAAAAATGGAACGCCTGACAAAAAAGAACATCCGGGCTTGTTCAACAAGAAAGGGCACATCGGATTCTTGGGTCATGGTTCTCCTGTCAAGTTCCGTAATATACGTGTGAAGGAACTGAAATAAGTCTCAGGAAGTCGCATAATTGGTCTCACCATCTCTCCCCCCGCCATTCCTGACACTATAAGCCATTGAGCGTCAGGAAAATGACGGAGGGTGAGAGATAGGTGAGAGATACGGGAAGAGGTGAGAGATGACAGCTTAATTGACTGAGTTCCAATTCGTTTTGGTCTCATCGTCCATCGTTTTCTTACCTTTTATCATAGCTTTTCAAAAAAAGGTCGCGATGTTTTCCGAAAAAGGATGCTATCTTTTTCCCAAGAGATAGCATCCTTTTTGTATATTCACCGTCAGTAAAGTTATTCATAGATTCTTCGGCTTTTGTTTGGGTATTCCGATATCAATTTGTAATTTTATGGCATTAATTACATTTTGAATTGAGTAAATATGATGACAGTTGTTGAGCGGTTACTAAAATATGTGACTTATGGCACGCAATCCAGTGAAGAGACCGGAGTTACGCCCAGTACGCCCGGACAAAGAACCTTTGCTGAGGCTTTGGTGAAAGAGCTGCGGGAATTAGGCATGGACGATATCTCCATAGACGACCATTCTTATGTAATGGCTACTTTGCCTTCCAATGTGGATGCCGAGTTGCCCGTGGTTGGTTTTATTTCCCACTTGGATACGAGTCCGGACATGTCTGGCGATGGAGTGAAGCCCCGGGTTGTAGCGTACCGGGGAGGGGATATCGTGTTGAAGAATGAAGGGCAGCATATCGTGCTTTCTCCTTCCATGTTCCCCGAAATGGGAAATTATGTGGGCGAGGACTTGATAGTGACAGGTGGTACGACCCTGCTGGGAGCTGACGACAAAGCCGGCATTGCCGCTATTGTTTCAGCCATGGCTTATTTGAAAGCTCATCCTGAAATCAAACATGGGACGGTGCGTGTCGGGTTCACCCCGGATGAAGAGATAGGGCAGGGAGCAGACCATTTCGATGTGCGGAAATTCGGATGTGACTGGGCCTATACGGTGGACGGGGGTGCCGTCGGCGAACTGGAATATGAAAACTTCAATGCGGCCGTTGCCAAAATCATGTTCAAGGGACTGAACGTCCATCCGGGCACGGCGAAAGGAAAAATGGTCAATGCCGCTCATTTGGCCATCCAATTCGCTTCCTGGCTGCCTGCCCGGGAACGTCCGGAACATACGGAAGGATATGAAGGTTTCTTCCATCTTATCGGCATGGAAGGGGAGGTGGAAAATGCGTCGCTTACTTACATCATACGCGACCATTCCCGTCAGTTATTCGAAGAAAAGAAACATTTGCTGGAGGAGTTGGTAAAACGCAGCAATGAAATTTGTCCAGGCAGCACAAGCATCGAAATGCGCGACCAGTACTACAACATGCGGGAAGTGGTCGAGTCCAACATGTCCATAGTGGACTTGGCATCCGAGGCCATGGAGGCAGTGGGTGTCAAGCCTCTCATCCAGCCCATCCGGGGCGGCACGGACGGCGCGCGCCTGTCTTTCATGGGATTGCCTTGCCCGAACCTGTTTACCGGCGGGCATAACTTCCATGGACGTTATGAATACATTCCTGTCCGTTCCTTGCAAAAGTCGATGGAGACTGTCGTTAAGATTGTCGAACTGATTGCGAATAAGCAAATACATAATAAATCTAAATCGTGATAAAATGAAAGCAACACCGTTTACCGATGTGCATATTGCATTAGGAGCAAAGATGCATGAGTTTGCCGGATACAATATGCCCATAGAATATTCCGGTATTTTGGATGAACACATGACAGTAGTCAATGGAGTAGGGGTGTTTGATGTGTCCCACATGGGGGAATTTTGGGTGAAAGGGCCGAAAGCCCTTGAGTTTATCCAGTCCGTAACTTCCAACGACGCATCTGTCCTGCCATTGGGCAAGGCGCAATATACTTGTTTCCCGAACGAGAAGGGAGGCATTGTCGATGACTTGCTGGTCTATCATTATGAGCCTGAAAAATACTTGTTGGTAGTCAATGCCGCCAATATCGAAAAAGACTGGAACTGGTGCGTCAGCCACAATACGGTGGGCGCAGAGCTGGAGAATGCCTCTGACAACATGGCGCAGCTGGCGATACAAGGCCCGAAAGCGAAAGAAGTGCTGCAAAAACTGACACCGGTCGATTTGTCCGCCATTCCATACTATGCTTTTACGACAGGGGAATTTGCGGGATGCAAACCGGTGATTATTTCTAATACCGGCTATACCGGGGCCGGCGGATTTGAACTCTATTTTAATCCGAAAGATGCCATGACTATTTGGAACGCTATCTTTGAAGCGGGGAAATCGGAAGGAATCAAGCCGATAGGATTAGGTGCGCGTGACACGTTGCGCTTGGAAATGGCATTCTGCTTGTATGGCAATGATTTGGATGACACGACTTCTCCGATAGAAGCGGGCTTGGGGTGGATTACCAAGTTCGTGGAAGGGAAAAACTTTACGAACCGTGCCGAGTTGGAACGCCAGAAGAAAGAAGGCGTCGCACGCAAACTCTGCGCGTTTGAATTGATAGACAAAGGTATCCCCCGCCATGGCTATGAAATAGCTGATGCTGAGGGAAACGTGATAGGAACCGTGACTTCCGGGACCATGTCTCCTGTTTTAAAAAAAGGAATAGGCATGGGATATGTCAAGACACCTTTCTCCAAGGCCGGGTCTGAAATATACATTAAAGTACGCAACCGGAACTTGAAGGCGAAGGTGGTCAAGCCCCCTTTCCGTAAATGATGAATGTCATAGAATAATATGTAGCTGGTGTTGTATGAGATGCGTCGTGTCCGTTTGATGGCGAATAGGGACGTGTCTTATGCAACGCTTTTTTAATGAGCTGAAAGATGAAGAATGTACGATTTGGTGTCGTCGGCACCAATTTTATTACCGACTGGGTAATCGCAGGAGCACGGCAAGATAAACGGTTTGAATTGGCGGCCGTCTGCTCCCGTACGCAAGAGCGGGCGGATGAATTTGCGGCTAAACATCGTATTCCTTATACCTTTACTTCTTTGGAGGAAATGGCGGAAAGTCCGGTCATAGACGCTGTCTATATCGCATCCCCTAATTGCATGCATGCATCCCAAAGTATATTATGCATGAATCGTGGGAAGCACGTGTTGTGTGAGAAACCTTTGGCGTCGAATGCGAAGGAAGCGAGGGAAATGATTGCCGCATCGGAAGCAAATGGTGTCACACTGATGGAGGCCATGAAGCCGACTTTGACTCCGAATTTCAAGGCTTTGATGGATGCGCTGCCGAGGGTGGGAACGTTGCGCCGCTATTTTGCTTCCTATTGCCAATATTCGTCCCGTTATGATAAATTCAAAGAAGGCATTGTGTTGAATGCATTCAAGCCCGAGTATTCCAATGGCGCCATGATGGATATAGGTGTATACACGGTCTATCCGATGGTGGTGTTGTTTGGCAGGCCCAAACGTGTTACCGCTTCGGGGATTTTGTTAAGCAGCGGAGTGGATGGACAGGGGGCGGTCAATTTCGAATATGAAGGCATGAATGCGACGGTACTTTATTCCAAGATTGCCAATTCTTCTTTGCCGACCGAGATTGAAGGAGAATCAGGGAACCTGATGTTAGACCGTATCAACCAGATTAAGCAAATCACGTGGCAACCGCGAGCGGCTGCGGCATCCGGAAAAGGTATCCAGCTGCCGGCGGAAGACATGACTGTGCCTACTCCTAATGATGAGTATTATTATGAAGTAGCGGAGTTTATTGATTTGGTGAATGACGGCAAGCGTGAATCTGCCATCAATAGTCATTCGAACTCATTGGCCACGTTGGAAATCATAGACGAAGTACGTCGTCAATTGGGGGTCGTTTATCCCGCAGACATGCCAAGTACTGATAAGATTTTATCTGCCAATAAATAAATTGATAAAGCAAATGAAAAGAGTATTTTGCCCTAAATGCGACCATCAAATTGCATTTGATGAAACAAAATATAAGGAAGGAGAAGTTGTTGCGTTCGTGTGCCCGCAATGTGCGTCCCAGTTCAAGATAAAGATAGGGAGAAAGGTCATCCGTACAAAATCCGGGCAGGAAAAAGAGATAAAAGAACCGGATTTCTCTTGCGGATATATAACTGTCATAGAAAACAATTTCGCCTTCAAGCAGCAATTGCCTTTGGTCATGGGGAATAATGTGATTGGAAGGAGAAATAAAGACACGGATGGTGTGAATGTCCCGATCGTGACAAGCGATCCAAGCATGGGCAGAAAACATTGTGTCATTCAGGTGAAGCAAGACAAAGACGGGAAGCTGGTCTATATGCTCCGTGACTTTCCAAGCTTGACGGGCACCTTCTTGGGAAATCAGATTTTAGGGAATAAAGAGATTGTCCGTATTAAAGAGGGTGCCGTCGTGACGATAGGGGCTACGACGTTCATACTGCATACACCTGGCGGGGAAGGTGATCAGAAATCATAAAAACAGAATAATGCCAAATATGAAAAAGATAGCATGGATTCTTCTTTTGGGCTGCTTTATGTGCACTGCTTTTGCCCAAAAGGCTCCTAAGTGGATGGAGAAACAAAAAAAAGCGATTGTCACGGTGACTACGTACAAAGCGGATGGCACCGCCTTGCATAATGGGGTGGGTTTCTTCATTGATGAAGACGGGACGATGCTTTCCGCTTATTCCCTATTCAAGGATGCGCAAAAAGCGACTGTCACGGATGGAAATGGTGCTGTTTATCCTGTGGAACGGGTGCTGGGCGCTGACGAACTTTACGATGTCATCAAACTGAAAGTGCGGACTCCGAGAAAAGTATCTTGCTTGCGTGTCGTTTCCCGCCCGTTGGTGCAGGGCCAAACCGTATATTTATTGCCTTTCGTGAAAGGGAAAGAGAAAGTGGCGTCATATGGTGCGGGGAAAGTTGAAGAGGTAACCAAACTGAAAGATTCCTATCACTATTATAAGCTCTCATTCCCGCTGCAAGTGGATTGGCTCAATGCTCCGGTGCTTGACGAAGAAGGAGAGGTGTTCGGACTGGCTCAGGATGATGCTTCAGGAAAGAAAGAAGCTTCTTATGCTGTTTCGGCAGCTTATGGGGAGAATCTTTCCGTCTCATCTTCCGATGTGTTCAATTCCGTTTACACGTCTATTGGCATAAAAAAAGCGTGGCCGTCCGATCGGGAGCAAGCGAAAATAATGACTTACTTGATGGAGAACACGCAAGATGCGAAGACATTTCTGGAATCGTTGGATGATTTTGTTGCTACTTTTCCTGGATGGTGGGAGAGTTATGCACGCCGAGCTTCCCATTATGCTTTACGCCGGAAAGAATTGGCAACGGATGATGCCGGTGTAACTCGTTGTTTGGATAAGGCCATGGCGGATGAGAAACGGGCGATAGAGCTTGCTGAAGATAAAGGAGACGCTTTGTATGAATATGCGCGCCTTATTTATAATGTAGCTATGTCCGACACCTCTCTGAATAATCCGGATTGGAGCATCACCCGTTCGGAAGAGGTATTGAAAGAGGCCATACAAAAGAAAAACGCTCCTTCGTTCCACCAATTGCAGGGCGATATCTATTTCAGTCAAGGGAAATATGTGCCAGCCTATGATGAATACATGATTGTGAACCATAGCGGAGAGGGCAATGCCAACGCTTGGTACATGGCCGCCAAGTCGAAATCATTGCAGACGGGGGTGAATATTGGTGAGGTCATCCAACTTTTGGACAGCGCTGTCGCTCATTGTGGAAACCCGTTGACGGCTCAGGCCGCTCCGGTTTTGTTGGAAAGGATTGACTGGAAACTCCGATTGATGCAGTACAAAGAAGCGGTAGCGGATTACGACCTTTATTTTCAGGCGTTGAATGGCAAGGTGGCGGATAACTTTTATTATTACCGGGAACAGGCTAAATACCGTATGGATGATTTGGATGGAGCTTTGGCGGATATCCGTCAAGCCATGTCTATCGCACCGCAGGTGGCTATGTATCCGGCCGAAGAGGCCTCCATCCTGATTCGTCAGAAAAAATACGATGAAGCATTGAAGAGTTTGGAGAAAGCCATTGCCCTCGTCCCGGATTTTGCAGCTTGTTACCGTTTAAGAGGTGTCTGCTACCAGCGCATGGGAAAAATGGCGGAAGCAAAAAAAGCGTTAGAAAAGGCAAAGGAACTGGGTGACCCAGCAGCAGAAAAATTGCTCAAGTAGCGGTTGGATTCGAAAGAATGAATTGCCGGTTGTGTTTATTTTTATAAATGCGGCCGGCAATTCATTTTCATGGGATGAATGTTAATTTGATGTATATGTTGTAAAATTGTAACCATTTTGTTTGCTTTATGTGATAATAATTGATATGTTTGTAGCCGATTAGAACGATGGACTGTTAGGATTGATATTGGACAAACAAATAAAAGATTAGTTTAGGTTTACTAAATCTAAAGTTAGATTAAATAATTACAAGTAGTTATGGATTACGTGAAGACGCCTTTTACTTCAAGGATGCTGTTGTCTTTGCTTATGGTCGGCTCTATCAGCAGTGCATATGCAGAATCCAACAGCGGTATTATGGAGAAAAGTTTGCCTGAAGTCAACCAGAGTGATGGCTCTGTGACAGGTGTAGTGACAGATGAAATGGGCCCCGTGATAGGAGCTTCTGTAGTCGTGAAAGGTACGACCAATGGGACAGTAACCGACATGGATGGCAAGTTTACCATTCCTGGCGTAAAGAAAGGTGCTATTCTCCAGATTTCTTATGTGGGATATGAAACGCAGGAAGTCGTTTGGAGCGGACATGGTGCGGTTAATGTACAATTGCAGAGTGATTCACAGGACTTGGATGAAGTGGTAGTCGTTGCTTATGGCACTGCCAAGAAATCTTCTTTCACTGGTTCAGCCAGTGTAGTTAAGTCCGAGCAGTTGGAAAAGATTTCCGGTACGGGTTTCGCGGAGGCATTGCAAGGTATGAGTGCCGGTGTGAACGTTTCGAACAACGAAGGTAATCCGGGCGGTGAAACACGTATCCAAATACGTGGTATCAGTTCTATGTCCGGGCAGTCTACTCCGTTGATTATCGTGGATGGCATGCCTTACGATGGCAATTTGAATACGATTGCTCCTTCCGACATTGAGTCCATGACAGTGTTGAAGGATGCGGCAGCTTCTTCCTTGTATGGTTCTCGTGCCGCCAATGGTGTGGTTGTAGTGACAACGAAGAAAGGTAAGGCCGGCAAGCCAACCATCAACTTCCGTGGTTCTTGGGGTACTTCTGACAATGCGGTGAAGAACCCGGTTAAGGCTGACCCTTATCAACAATTGACAAATACTTGGCAAGCCATTTATAACGATAAATATTACTTGGAAGGTTTGGACTCGCAAGCAGCAGGAGACTATGCCTCACAGACTGTTTTGGGGCACATGGTTAACCCGCGTATCAATTCAAACGGCGAAACCGTCTATGTGACTCCGTTTAAGTGGACTGGCGATGCTTCTAACTATGTGTTGCACGATGGTAACGGCAATTGTTATGTGAATCCTGATTTGGAAATGGTTTGGGACAAGAGCGATTACGATTGGTACGGTGCTGTGTTCTCCCGCAAGTTGCGCCAAGACTATGGAATCGACTTGAGCGGTGCGACCGAGAACGGAAAGACCCAATATTTCACATCCCTTTCATTCTTGGATGACAAAGGTTATGCCAACCATCAGTATTACAAGCGTTATTCTTTCCGTGCGAATGTAACGAGCGAAATCACGAACTGGTTGCAAATGGGCGGTAGTCTGGCTTATTCTTATTATCGCCAGAATAATTCCGGAGCCAACCGTGCCTTGGTATTCTCGAACACTTTGAACTCTCCGTGGTTGAGAAATGAAGACAATACGGCATGGTATACTTCTCAAAAGACGGGAGAACGTATTTATGATTTCGCTGAGAACAGTGCAAACTTCTTTGGCATCCATGTGCTGAACAACTCGGGAGATTACTGGAACAACCCAAATGATGATAATTTTGAGAACTATGACGGCAATATGGTGACAGCCCATTACTTCGCAGATTTCAAATTGCCGTTTGATTTGAAGTTCAAGACGGCTGTCAACTTGGATGACATTACCCGAAGCAAATATACTTATGATTCCGCCATCCATGGTGAAGGCCAGATGAAACCTTACGGTGTGACTGTCAAGACATCCGGTGGCTCCGCTTCGCGCACGAATTGGAGAACAACGTCTTTGACTTGGAACAACATTTTGAATTGGGACAAGACCTTTGGTGATAACACATTCAACGTGATGCTGGGTCATGAGTTATATTCCTACAACAAGACTTATGACTATGCATATGGTGAAGGAATCATGCAGATGGATCAATATGAATTGTCTTCTACCACTTCCAATTGGGAAACGAAGTCATGGCGTAACCGTTATACGTTGTTGTCATTCTTTGGAAAGATTGATTACAATTACATGAACAAGTATTACTTGTCTGCATCTATGCGTCGTGATGGTTCTTCTCGTTTCCATCCGGACAGCCGTTGGGGCAACTTCTTCTCGGTTGGCGCTTCATGGCGAATCTCCAAGGAGAAATTCTTGGAGGACCAGACATGGATTGACAATTTGTCTATCCGTGGAAGCTATGGTACTTCCGGTAATGACAAGTTGATTCCTCGTAATACAAGCAGTGGTTACACGTCTACAGATGAGGAAATCCTGTATGCCTACCAAGGTTATTACAAGTCAAACCCCTTGTATGGCCAGGCTGGTTACAAACCGAAGACGATGGCTACTCCGGATTTGAAGTGGGAAAAGAACGAACAATATAACGTTGCCGTGGACTTCTCTTTCTGGAATCGTTTGAATGGTACGGTTGAGTTCTATACTCGCAACTCGAAAGACTTGCTATATTATAAACAACTTCCGTTGTCTGCCCAGATTGGTGATGCAAACGGGTATAATACCAATTTAGGTAATATCCGTAACCGTGGCGTTGAAATCACATTGGGTGCTACCGCTGTCAAGACAAAAGACTTCCAATGGAATGTGGACTTTAATGTCTCTACATTGAAGAATGAAGTAACTTACTTGCCTGATGGTGCTTATACATATTCAAGCCGTGGTGCTGGATATAAGTTGGACGAAGGTCACTCCATCTTTGAATTCTACATGGTTAAGAATGCCGGTGTCAATCCTGAAAACGGGAATATGCGTTATTGGATCCAAGATGGTAATGGTGGATGGAAAACAACTGAAAAATATTCTGATGTGACTGTTAATGACTACCAGTGGTGTGGCACGGCTATCCCTACTGTATTCGGCTCATTGACCAATACGTTTAAATATAAGGATTTTGATTTGTCATTCATGTGGTATGCGTCATTTGGCTCTTATATGTGGGACTACCAGTATTTGGAACGTACTACAGTCCGGGACGGTGTTGGTATTATTCAGGACTTGGTTGAAGGGAAAGTGTGGAAGAAGCCGGGCGACAACGCAGAATTCCCACGTTGGTCGGCTTCCAACTATGGCGATACTCGACGTAACTCGGATTTCTACTTGTTCAAGAATGACTTCTGGCGTTTGAGAAACTTGACATTTGGATATACATTGCCGCATCAATTGACTCGCAAGGTGGGTATCTCCAATGCTCGCGTTTATTTGTCAGGTGACAACTTGTGGACACTCGGTGCTGCTGCTAAACGCCATACAGAACCAGAAACAGGTCTGACCGGCAACAACTACAATGGCAATGCAGATACCGATAATGGCGTACAGGGTTCAAGGCGTATTTATATGGCAGGCATTCAAGTTACATTCTAAAGCATTATAAGAGATATGAAAAAGATATATAGATCAGTAAAATATATAACAGTTGCTCTTCTTGCCTTATCGTTGACCAACTGTAACGATGACTTGACAACTCGTTCTTCTGTTGATGTGGATGAGGAGGTCATCCTTTCCAGCACGACGGGTCTGAATATGGCGTTGAGGTCTGCTTATCACTATGCGTTGATGGGCGGTGAAGATGCAAAGGGTAGCCAGAATGATATTTGTTATGCGGGTGTTTCCGGTTTGGCTACTTGGTTTGATGCTTCCGGCGCTGACATAGTTTGTTTCAAAAACTACGGTGGTTCTCAGGAAGATGCCAACTATTATGCTCCGGATCGCACACGTTCCAACGGCGTGTATGCAAAGCGTATTTGGACAAACTTCTATAAGATCATCAACCAGTGTAATGTCATCATCGATGCGCTTCCTAATGCGACAGGAACAGAGATTGAAAAGCAGCAGTTGAAAGGACAGGCTTTGACTTTGCGAGGAATGAGTTATTTCATATTGTTGACTACCTACCAGCAGACTTATGCAATTGCCAAGGACAAGCGTGGCGTTATCTTGCGCACCAGCTCTTCCGACCCTGTTTCAAAAGGCTTCTCTACGGTCGAAGAAGGATACCGGCAAGTTGTTTCCGACCTGAAAGAAGGTGCCTCTTTGTTGTCTTCTTTCAATAGGACGGAAAAATGGCAGGTGAATTCCGAAGTTGCTAACGGTTATTTGGCACGTGCATACCAAGTTATGGGGGATTGGGACAATGCCTATGCTGCCGCCAAGAGTGTGTATGACAATCATTCTTTGATGAGCAAAGCCGAGTGGTGCAGTGGTTTCGACAATATGATGACTGATAATAATCCGGAGTTGGTTTGGGGTGTGAAGTTTACCAATGTGACGAATATCAGTACTAACACGATATTTAACTTGTGGTACAATCAAGACCCAAGTTACGGTGAAGGCATGACACAAGGTCCAATTTATAGCTTCATCAATTTCTTCGTGGACCAGCAGTATGTGGATTTGTTCGATGATACGGATTACCGAGGTACAAAATGTACGAAAACCGAAGGTGTGACGGATGAAGACGAAAAAACCGTTATGTTCTGGCATCGTACAGCCAACGGTGACGTGGAAGTGAAAGCCAAATGGGCATACAACAAGTTTAAATATTATGGTGATGCGAATGGAGCTCCTCAGGGACATACTTATCCTGAAGTTTCATTGATGCGTAGCGCTGAGATGTTGTTGATTATGGCGGAAGCGGAAGCTAACTTGGGTAAAACGGCCGAGGCTTTGGCTGACTTGAACAGACTGCAGATTGCCCGCGAGGTGTCCAAACCTACCACTACGACAACTAAAGGCGATTTATTGGAAGCAATTTACATCGAACGTCGTAAAGAGCTGTTAGGCGAAGGTGTGACAGGTACATACGACTTGCTCCGTTTGCAAAAACCTTTAGTTCGTTATGCGGCATCTGCTACAAATCCTGCTGGCCATTTCTCTTATGCTATGCTTTATTTGGATGGCTATAATGGATCCGACGCACAGCCTGTAGGTACTTTGGCTTCTAACGACTATCGTTTCATCAATCAGATTCCTGAATTGGAATTGACAAACAATGAAGCGATCAGTCAGTCTGACCAGAATCCGTTCAGCGGCCAATAATTGATTCGATTTTTTCTTTTAAGTATTATTTAAGTTGTTTTGGGGCGTATTCTTCGGGATATGCCCCTTTTAAATAAGAAACAGGATGAAATTATGTATTGGACCTGTTGCGGGGGATTGTCTGAGCTTTTGCATGGCAGGGAAAGGAAAATAAAAAAGGTTCGCTCTATTTGGAGGGCGAACCTTTTGTTTTTTTCGATGCCTATATTTAAGCTTCAGCTTTAATCTCTTTTATAGAAACAAAAGAGCGATTTTCTTTTCCTTTGCGGAATGTTACGACACCATCAACCAAAGCAAATAAAGTATGGTCTTTACCTATGCCTACATTCTCACCCGGATGATGAACTGTTCCTCTTTGGCGAACGATGATGTTTCCTGCTTTTGCGATTTCACCACCGAACAATTTAACGCCTAATCGTTTGCTTTCTGACTCACGGCCGTTCTTAGAACTACCAACACCTTTCTTATGTGCCATTTCTTTTTACTCCTTTTTAAGTTAAGCAACAACTTCTTTGATTAAAACTTCTGTGAACTGTTGACGATGACCGTTCAGTTTACGATAACCTTTTCTTCTTTTCTTGTGGAAAATCAAGACTTTATCGCCTTTTACCAACGGAGAAACAACTTCACATACTACTTTTGCGCCTTCTACAACTGGAGCGCCTACTTTAACATCGCCATTGTTGTCTACCAACAGGACTTTGTCGAATTCAACAACTGCACCGTTTTCAGCGTTCTGAATGTGGTGAACAAATAACTTTTTCCCTTGTTCAGCCTTGAACTGCTGACCGTTAATTTCTACAACTACGTACATCTGTCTTTTTAGAATTTAAACAGGTTAGAACCCGAAGGTGAATGCTTTCGGCATTACTTCTTTACCTTCTGAGGAAAATCGAGTGCAAATATAGTGATTCCCTATCAAATGCACAATTTTTTTGCTTGTTTTTATCGATTATGGTTGAATAATCTTTCTTCTGCCAATTTCTCGTATTTGGTGCCCGGCCTTCCGTAGTTGCAATACGGGTAAATGCTGATGCCTCCTCGCGGGGTGAAGAGGCCCGTCACTTCGATGTATTTCGGATCCAGGAGCCGTATCAAGTCTTTCATGATGATATTGACGCAATCTTCATGGAAGTCCCCGTGGTTACGAAAGCTGAAGAGGTAGAGTTTCAAGCTTTTGCTTTCTACCATTTTCACGTCCGGTATGTAGTCGATGTTGATGGTGGCAAAGTCCGGTTGCCCTGTGATGGGGCACAAGCTGGTGAACTCCGGGCAATTGAACCGTACCCAGTAATCGTTCCCTTGGTGCTTGTTGGTGAATGCCTCCAATACCTCGGGCGCGTAATCTTGTTTGTATTGTGTTTTTGCACCTAACAGATGCAATTCGTTTTCCTCTTTTCGTGTATCCACTATGATGTCCTTTTATGTTGGTTAGCGATTGTCCTTCAAGCCTCTTCTTTTCAAGTATTCTTCCAGGCCGTGCTTGCGTAACTTGCAAGCCGGGCAATGCCCGCATCCATCGGCTATGATGCCGTTGTAGCAGGTCAACGTGCGCGTGCGAACCAAGTCGAACACGCCTAACTGGTCTGACAGTTCCCATACTTCGCTTTTGTCACGGTTCATCAGCGGCGTGTGGATGACAAACTGTTCGTCCATGGCCAGGTTCAATGTCACGTTCAAAGAGCGGATGAAAGTGTCGCGGCAATCGGGATAGCCGCTGAAATCGGCTTCCGAAACGCCAGTGACCAAGTCGAAGATTCCTTTACTGCGCGCGAGGATCGCAGCGAATGTCAGGAACACCATGTTCCTGCCCGGGACGAACGTGTTGGGGTACGAATCGGCTGGTTTTTCTTCGTCCATTGCCAACTGAGGGTTTACCAACGAGCAATTCTGGTCCAGCTGGCTGATGAGCGATACGTCCAGCAATTGGAACGGGACATCCGCGTCGCCGGCTATTTGGCGAGCTACTTCCACCTCTTTCGAATGTTTTTGACCATAAGTGAAGCATACGGCTTCCACTCTTGAGAAATGCTTCTTCGCCCAAAACAGGCAGGTCGTGGAGTCTTGTCCTCCAGAGAAGCAGACCATTGCAGCATTACTTTTTTTCATAAATATCTTGTTTTTAATACGTGGTTCGACAAGCACACGGAAAAGGCTTTGCGCTTTTCACTGCAAAAGTATATAAAAACGGGATGCGAAACTCCATTTTATTATATCTTTGTGCATTTTTATGGAATAATAATTGGAACAACATGGTACATCTTCGTGACACTGTTTCTCAATGGTTGCCGCTTGTCGGCTTGACCTTTTCTGCTTTTATCTTCAACACATCGGAGTTCGTTCCGATAGGCTTGCTGACGGACATAGCTGCTGATTTCCATATAACGGAAGCTCGTGCGGGACTCCTCATAACGATTTATGCCTGGGTGGTAGCCGCCGCCTCTCTGCCTTTGATGCTGTCGGTGTCGAAGGTGGAGTTTAAGCGTTTGCTGCTTTCCGTGGTCGCCTTGTTTGCGCTCAGCCATGTGCTGTCGGCCGTGTCGTCCAACTATACGACGTTGATGGTTTCCAGAATTGGTGTCGCTTGCGCGCATGCCATTTTCTGGTCTATCGCTTCCCCGCTTGCCGTGAAGGTAGCGCCTCGGGGGAAGAAGTCCTTGGCGTTGAGCTTCAT
>CALBYC010000171.1 GCA_937890135.1 uncultured Parabacteroides sp. | reverse complement strand
AATTGAAATCATATCTCCCGTCTTGACCGATGCGCGATACCGCTGGAAAGGCATCTACAGCAAGAGCGGAACAATGATAGACTTCTACATGCAAGACGAAGATTTCAAAAAACAGATGATTGACGATAAAATCGCTTTCACCAGCGGCATGTGCATTGATTGCGTATTAGAAATTTCACGTAAGCTGTCAGAAATGGGGGAAATCATTCATGCCAACTATGTAGTGACCACTGTGGTCAAGACACGTTTGGGCAAATTGGAAATCGTTACACCGCAAGGGAAGAAACACCTGCGCAAGCAACAAGCAGAGCGGGAACAGCTTACTTTGGATTTATTCATGTGATAAATATTTAACAAGATTGATAATATGAACCGAAAAGAATTTTTACAAGCGTCTGCTGCGCTTATACCTATGTCCATGATGGGCATCTCTCAGGCAGAAGCCGGAACTCCAGCCGCCTCGGGTATTCCGTCCTCGGCAAACAAATCAAATGCCAATGGAGCTTTGAAATTCAATGCCAATGGTAAATTTAAGATTGTTCAGTTCACAGATGTACATTGGGTGCCTGATAATAAAGAATCATTGGCTGCAAAAGAGAGAATGGAAGAAGTATTGGATGCGGAACAACCTGATTTGGTTATTTTCACTGGTGACATCATCTTCGGAAAGCCAGCCCAATCCGCTTTGGACAGTGCATTCGCACCGGTCATCGCCCGCCAAATCCCGTTTAGTTACACCTTTGGAAACCACGATGACGAACAGGGTATGAGCCGACAGGAAATTTATGAATACACAAAAAAATGGGATAAGAACCTAAGCGGGACGACAGAAGAACTGAGTGGCATCTCCAATTTCATTCTGACTGTCCGCAGCTCCGACGGGAAAAAAGATGCCTTCGTACTCTACCATTTCGACAGCCTTTCCTATACTCCAGTCAAAGGTGTCGGCACATACGATTGGATGAAAGACAACCAGATAAATTGGTACCGTCGATGTGCGGCAGCGTTCAAAGCCCAAAATAACAATGAGCCTATGCCCGCCTTGGCTTTTTTCCACATACCTTTGCCAGAATATAACCAAGCAGCCCAATCAGAAAAGACCCTGCTGGTGGGCACACGCAAAGAACCGGCATGTTCTCCAGCCATCAATTCCGGTTTGTTTACAGCCATGTTGGAAGCCGGAGATGTCATGGGGACTTTCGTCGGGCATGACCACGTAAACGATTACTTGACTACCTGGAATGGAATTTTGTTAGGATACGGCCGTTACACGGGAGGAAAGACCGTCTATTGCGACATTCCGTGGGGCAACGGGGCGAGGGTGATTGAGCTGACAGAAAACAAAAGAGAATTGGAGACTTGGATACGTTTGAAAGAAGGACGTGTCATTAACCGCATTTCTTATCCAAAGGATTTTTCCAAGGAACCTTGGTGAAAGGCAATCACGGAATCGAGCTTTTAATCTTAGTTAGACTAAATCTGCAAAAGACATGAATTTTAAAATCAGGAATTGGTGCATAGCGGCTGTGTCTGCTTTATGCATGGCAGCATGTTCCCCGTCAAACGACACACAACTTTCACAACAATGCTCCCCGATCGAGTATGTAAATCCTTATATAGGCAACATTAGCCATTTGCTTGTCCCAACCTATCCAACCATCCATTTGCCCAACAGCATGATGCGCGTCTATCCGGAACGTGCAGACTTCACCGGGGATCGGTTGCGGGGCTTGCCTTTAATCGTCACCAGCCATAGGCGTAGTTCATCGTTCAACCTCAGCCCTTTCCAAGGAGAGGAGAAAGAGCTCCGGCCTGTCATCCCGTTGAGTTACGATCAGGAAAACCTGAAACCATACCGATACCAGGTCTATTTGGACGAACAGCTCATCGCAGTAGACTTTGCCCCCGCAAAGCAAAGTGCGGCCTATAGCCTGCTTTTTGAAAGCAGCAATGCTCCCGCCTATATCGTATTCAACACGCATAACGGCGAATTGAGATGGGATGGGAACAGCCTCAGCGGATACGAGCACGTCGAGGCAGAAGCGGGCGATACGAAAGTATATATTTATGCGGAGGTCGACAAGTCCCCCGAAAAGGCCGGAGCCTTATCGGATGGATTCATACAAGAAAGAAAAACAACAGTCAAAGGGGAAAATGCCGCCATAGCTATGCAATATCCGTCCAATATCGGCAAACTAAGCATTCGCTATGGCGTTTCCTTCATCGATGAAGAACAAGCCCGAAGGAACATGGAGCGTGAAATCAGCGGGTTCGACATCGATGCCATAGCAAAAGACGCCCAAAATGCTTGGAATGAGACTTTGGGCAAAATAGAGGTGGAAGGTGGGACAAACGATGACAAACAAGTATTCTACACCTCGCTCTACCGTTGTTTCGAACGTCCTGTCTGTATCAGTGAAGACGGAAGGTATTACAGTGCATACGATGGAAAAGTCCATGATGATGGCGGACGTCCTTTTTATGTCGACGACTGGATCTGGGACACTTACCGGGGAGCACACCCCTTAAGAACCCTGTTAGCTGCGGAGAAAGAGGGGGACATCCTGAACTCTTATCTTCTAATGGCAGAACAAATGGGCACAGGCTGGATGCCGACTTTCCCAGAAGTGACAGGAGACTCAAGGCGCATGAACTCCAACCACGGCGTCGCGGCCGTCATCGATGCATACAGAAAAGGAGTCACTCGTTTCGATCTTGCCAAAGCTTACGAAGCCTGCAGAAAGGCAATTGAAGAAAAGACGTTAATCCCCTGGTCGGGCAAGCCTGCCGGCTGGTTAGACGATTTCTACAAAGAGCATGGTTATATCCCAGCCCTTCATCCTGGTGAAAAAGAAACAGTCGAGAATGTATCGAAATGGGAAAAACGCCAGCCTGTCGCTGTCACATTAGGCACAGCCTACGACCAGTGGTGCTTGAGCCAGATTGCCCAGGAATTAGGCAAGGAAGAAGAAGCCGAGCATTACCTGAAATGCTCGTACAACTACCGAAACGTTTTTAATCCTGCGACGCGTTTCTTCCATCCTAAAGACAAAGACGGCAAATTCATTTATCCTTTAGATTATCGATATGATGGAGGATTGGGGGCCCGCGACTACTACGACGAGAACAATGGTTATATATATCGCTGGGATGTGCAGCATAACATTGGCGATTTGGTAAACATGATGGGTGGCAAAGAATCTTTCTCAGCCGCCCTCGACTCGATGTTCAATACGCCAATGGGCATGTCCAAATGGCAATTCTATTCCACGTTGCCCGACCATACCGGCAACGTGGGCATGTTCTCCATGGCGAACGAGCCCAGCATGCACATTCCTTATTTGTATAACTATGCGGGGAAACCCTGGTTGACTCAGAAGCGGGTGCGCCAGTTGTTGGACCAGTGGTTCCGGAATGACCTGATGGGTGTGCCGGGTGATGAAGACGGAGGAGGATTAGCGTCTTTTGTCGTGTTCAGCCAATTGGGGTTCTACCCGGTCACTCCGGGCATGCCCTGTTATAACATCGGCAGCCCGGTATTCAGCCATGTCAAAATCAAACTGAGCAACGGTTCAATATTTGAAATCAAAGCGAACAACGCTTCTGCGGAAAACAAGTATATCCAGTCCGCCAAACTAAACGGCAAAGAACTGGATCAACCCTGGTTTAACCATGGCGATTTGGCTAACGGAGGAATATTGGAATTGGAGATGGGACCAAAAGCGAATAAGAACTGGGGAATTGCAACACCGCCTCCATCGGCAGAACCGATGCCGAAACCTAAAACGCGCCGTTAAGACGCGAACAGCAGGCACGACCTCTCAAGAAAAAGGATGCTTCCTTTTTAAAAAAAGCCTGCATCCTTTTGTGAAAGAGGTCGCACCCTCTCGGGTAAAAGATAACGGCTGGTTGGGTGAGGCATTTATATCGGAATCTGGACAATATTTAGTATCTTTGCAGCATCAGCTCCTCCGCGGCAGATAGAGAGAACGGGCATAAACACGAGAGGGCTAATCGGATGAATTGACAACAAAGTAAAGGACGAAGAATATGAAGTTTCCGGAAATATGCTCGGCAACAGACCTGATGAAACTTATTCAGGAGATTGGTTTCCTCCCACTCCTTGATAGTGACATAGAAGGTTTCTCCGCCGAAGACATCGTGGACGAGGATTGCAGGTATGTGACGTTTCCCGAAGGAGGTTGGGATTGGCCCCTTTGGAAATGGAAGGGGGAGATTGTCACCGAAATGCCCTGCATGTACGGGAAGTTCTTCAATAAGAAGGCGGGATTTATCAGCCAAGAATGGTGGCCGGATTTCTGCAACTACAGAAGAAGCCGGTATCCCCGTCCTGACGACGATTCGGTAGAAGGGGTCATCCTAAGCACCCTTCGATCATCCGGCAGCCTTGTCACAAAGGAACTGCGAGCGGCTTGCGGTTTCACCGGCAAGGGGATGAGAAGCAAATTCGACGGCTATCTTGCCCGGTTGGAAATGGCGACTTACATCGTGACCGAGGATTTCATCTACCCTCGCGACAAGCATAACCATGAATATGGGTGGGGATGGTCATTGCTCAATACGCCGGAAGCACTCTATGGCAAGGACATTTGCCAATGCGAACGGACTCCCGGAGAGTCATACCAGAGGATACTTGAGCATTTGAAACAAATCTTGCCGGATGCTCCTGAAAAGAAGCTGATTAAGATGATTGGACAATTATGAGGAAAAAGTCGAGAACAGTCCAGCAAACGAACGTCGAGCCATCTTTATTCCCTGAGGAGGAAATGAATTCGCCAAAGGGACCGGACACTACTATGGACAAAAAGGAAGATGACCCTTCCCCAAGTAAAGAATATGACTTCACAGACTTGTTCGAAAAGCTTTCCCAATCGAACTTCCGCAGCCGATTCCATCTCTCCCAAAAGGATAAGGAATATATCGAAGAGAAAGGGATGCCAACCATCCGAAAACATGCTTGCGACTTCATAGCCAAACGGTTGGCCCCAGCCGTTATTCCCAATGACGGGAAACAGACTCCGATGAAAGGCCACCCTGTATTTATAGCCCAACATGCTACGGGCTGTTGCTGCCGAGGATGTCTCTTCAAATGGCACCACATACCCGCCGGGCGACAGTTGACAGAGGAAGAACAAGAATATGCAGTAGCGGTGCTTATGGCTTGGATTGGGAAACAATGCCCTTGATTCCCTTCACCCTATCTTCATCTTCCATTTCCTTCATCACTCGTTCCACCTCTTCCAACGGCACATTCAACATGCGGGAAACGTAGAGCGGAGTAATGACATCCATAGATCCCGACTGGCGTTCCATGCCAATCAGATATTCGATGTTCTTTTTCAAGTCGCCAAGACTATTGGAGAATGCAGGTGAAGCCTGTTCCTTCTTTCCCGCTTCCATTGCCATGAAAGCCTCATACGTCTCACTTCCATCTTCACCATACCTTCCGTCCTTTGTTTCATAAATGACAGATGGTTCTAATACTTCCACAGTATGCCATGCACCTTGTGGCACGACACAACCGTAATTCCCAATAGCCGGATCAAGAAGGATACGCTCTTTCTCGTTTCCATATTCGTCATAGATAACCTCCACAACCTTGCCGCGCAAGAGAAATACGTTCTCCGTGCTTTGTGGATGACGGTGAATTGAGACAATTGTTCCCGGCAACAACGCATTCAACATACGCTGCGAATTATCATTAATAGACGTACGCAAATCCATGTTCTGACGCAAGCGAGGATTAACAGCAGCTTGCTCAAAGAGTTTATCGAGCAACCCTTTATTTATTGTCATATAACCTATGAAATCCATGTCTTGATATCTGTGAAGGTTATTTTTTCAGGGATTTAAGGTACTCCTCATGCAAATGATAGTACTTTTTCATGAACCATATATAGGCAATAACTAACACGGCCAATGCTCCTATCAAATACAACCAATGGAATAGCACGGTGTTTGGACATAGATATATAAAGCCCAATGATACCGCCAACTGCATTGCCATATAGGATAAGGCGACTTTCACATGCCCTGTTTTCAACTCATTCGCCATAATCTGATAAGCGTGTTTCCTGTGCGCCTCTCCCAAATTCTCGTGCAGCATAATGCGGTGTACAATGGTTAAGCAACCGTCCACACCGTATACAAGCAAGAATACCAACCAAGTAATGTCGCCTGTTTTCATTATCACGTTACCCAACAGGAACAGCATGATAAATGCGATGCCAATCGAACCCACATCGCCGGCAAAACACTTCGCTTTGCCTTTGGGACGAAAATTGAAGATGCAGAACACCAACAAAGCAAGAATGGTTGAGATAATCAGGCTTTGCGCCACATAATCACCTTTCATGTTCACAATAGCCAACGGAACAAGTACCGCCAACGAATATCCTGCCGTTATGCCATTGATGCCGTCCATGAAGTTGATGACATTGGTTGC
>CALBYC010000170.1 GCA_937890135.1 uncultured Parabacteroides sp. | reverse complement strand
TGCAGTATCGCCCTATGATGAAAAGATCTGCAAGTCCGTATAGTATTTGCAGGAAATAGGCTAAAATGTAGGGCAATGAAAATGTCAAGATATTGCCAGCGATGCTTCCTTGGGTTAAGTCTTTTCTGTCCATGGGGGCAAAAGTATCATGAATTAATGATATTTCCAAATGATTCCAAGGGTAGGATCATCCGATGGCAGTCCGTGCTCCCGGAATTGGTCGCGGTATTTTCTTTGAGAGAGTTTGCCATTGATGAAGCCAAAAATCAATGGCAAACTCCTTGATGAACTATTTTATAACTGGAAACGATGCAATTCCGCCATGGTCTTTTGGTATTCATTCTGCAATTGCAAATAATTCTGCATGCTTTGGTAGAAGGTCGAGATGTTGACGAAATATTCAACCATCGAGATTTGCCCTGCTTGAATGGCTTTGTTCAGCAGTGCCATGTTGTTTTGCTGCGTCAAGACGGAAGAATACTCTTGGACGGATTTCCTCAGCTCGCCGGCTTTCATCCATAAATTCTTTAACTGTGCCGTTTCACTGTCCGATTGGCTGTCCAAGCGGGTTTCCGCATAAAATTGCTCCGCTTTGGCTTGCTTGACCTTGTTCCGATTGGCGAATATTGGAATGGAAATTCCGACCAACACGCCATTGTAGCGAACTCCGCCGGAAGAAGGATTCATACGGTACCCCACGGTCAAGTTGGGAAGCCATTGCTGTTTGCTGACGGTCAATTGGCGTGCTGCGGCGGCTTGGTTGTTGCGAAGGTACTGCATCTCAGGCGATGATTCAAGGGCTTGAAGGCAGAAAGCGCTAAAATCTTCCGGGTATTCACATGCGGACTGGTAAATGGAATCTGTGAAAGTTATGCCTATTCCTCCATTCAAAGCCTTGAGCTCTTCCAGTTTCCCCTTGATTGCTGTTTCGGTTTGTCGGGCTTCATTGCGCGCGTTCAGCAATTCCAGATCCACTTTGTTCGTCTCGATGGCATTTGTCGCGCCTTTTTCCAATTGCGAAGCGTAAAAGCGGCTTAGGACATCGGCGTTGTGCAGCCTGTCCCTTTGGAGCGAACGAAGTTGGTTCAAATAGATTAAGTCTAAACAAACCAGTTTCGCCTGTAATAGAATTTGTTGGCGAAGAATTGCGAATTGAGCGTCGAAACCCCTGTTCTGTGCTTTGATTCGTTTGTTTCTCTGGGCATACAAGGTCGGGAAATCAAAGGACTGGCTTGCCACCAATTCTCCGGTGAATCCCATTCCTTCTTTGTTCCCCCACTGATGCACGTAAGATACTTCCGGGTTGGGGAGGTTGTTTTCTGTCCGTGCTTGCAGTTTTTGCGCTTCCAGCTGCGAACAGCCGGCTTTCAGTTCCTTGTTGTGCTCCAAGATGGATTGCAACACGCCGTCCACATTGCTTTGCGCATAAGCAGTGATGAGAGAGTTCGCCAGCAGTAAGTAGATTATGATTGACTTTTTCATTTTTCTTTATTCATTATCAGATAAATAATAGGGATGATAAATCCGTTCAAAAAAGTGGAAGACAACAAACCTCCCAAGATGACGGTAGCCATCGGACTCTGGATTTCATTTCCAGGCAGGTCTCCGTTGATTGCCAACGGAATCAATGCCAAAGCCGAGCTGAGTGCTGTCATTAAGATCGGGTTAAGGCGGTCCAATGAACCATTTATGACGGCATCCGACAAAGGCATCCCCTCGGAACGGAGTTGCGTGTAGTGGCTGATGAGCAACATTCCGTTTCGGGTAGCAATGCCAAACAGGGAGATGAAACCAATGATGGCTGGAATGCTGATTTCTCCTGAGGTCAGGCATAAGATGAATACGCCGCCTATCAATGCCAATGGCAAATTCAGCATGACTACTCCGCTTTCCCGTACGTCCTTGAATTCGTTGTAGATTAACAGGAATATGACCAGCAAAGACATCAGGGATGTGAGCAACAGAGTACGGCTTGCCGCTTGTTCGCTTTCAAATTGCCCTCCATATTCGACATGGTATCCTTCCGGGAGTTGTATCTTTTCGTTCACGGCCTTTTGGATGTCGTTGACGACTCCACGCAAATCGCGACCCGACACATTCCCGCTGATGACAATCTTCCTTTGGACATTTTCCCTGTTGATGGTATTTGGACCGGCTGCCGAACGAATGTCTGCCACGTAGCTGAATGGGATTTTTGCACCTTGGGCATCAATCATCAAGTTGCGTATGTCATCCATGGTCGCACGGCTTTCTTCCGATGTTTTGACAGTCAAGTCAAATGTTTTCCCATCGTCATACACTTGGCTGACAATTTCCCCGCCTAACATGACGTTGATGTATTCCTGGAACTCCGGCAATGGGATCCCATATTTTGCCAGTATCTCGCGTTTGGGAGTGATGGTTAATTGTGGACGTTCGATTTGCTGTTCAACTTTCAAGTCCACCAAACCCGGAATGCCGTTGACTGCGTCTTTTATTTGGTTTCCTGTCATAAATAACTGGTTCAAATCTGTGCCGAATAGCTTGATGGCAATGTTTGCCTCTGTTCCGGAAAGCATGGCATCGATACGGTGTGAGATGGGTTGGCCAATTTCGATGTTGGTGCCGGTGATAGAGGATAGCTTTTGGCGGACATCGTTCATAACCTCTTCGCGCGAGCGATCTTGCAATTCGAACGGAGCCTCTATTTCACTGACGTTCACTCCTAAGGCATGTTCGTCCAGTTCGGCTCGTCCCGTCTTGCGGGCGACTGTTTGGATTTCCGGCACTTGCATCAATAATTCTTCCGCCCTTTTCCCAATCTTGTCCGATTCTTCAAGGGAAATGCCTGGCAAGGTGCTGACATTGATGGTGAATGAGCCTTCGTTAAAACCTGGCAGGAAACTTCTCCCCAATGTGAAGAAAAGTCCCAATGCGACCAGAAACACGGAGAAGGTCGAAACCAGAACACCCTTTTTGTGCTTGATGGCATAAGTCAATGCTTGCTTATAAACGATGCGCAGTTTGCGGGCGACCCATGAGTCTTGGGCTGGCTTTTGCCCCTTGCGGTCTAACAGGTAGCTGCAAAGCACAGGGGTCAATGTCAAAGCCACTACGGTTGAAGCGAACAAGGCAACGATGAATGCGATGCCCAAAGGGATTAACATTCGGCCTTCCATGCCGGTCAAGAAGAAAAGGGGGACGAAGCTGACGACAATGATTAATGTGGAATTCAGGATAGGCATACGAACTTCCCGGGATGCGTCAAATACGACATCTAGCGTAGGACGTTGTTGCTCCACCGGTAAAAGCCTGTTTGCACGTAAACGTTTGTATACGTTCT
>CALBYC010000169.1 GCA_937890135.1 uncultured Parabacteroides sp. | reverse complement strand
GGAATCCTCCGAAATCGAAATAGAACAAATACGGAGACGGATTGATGCTGCGCAAGGCACGGTACACCTTGAAATCATCGCCCTTGAAAGGCTGCTCGAAGCGACGGCTCAATACAATCTGGAACACGTCTCCCCGCAAACAATGACGTACTCCCTGACGAACCATTTCCATGTATTCCTCGTCGGTGATAGGGGATGTCTCCTGCCCTACCGCTTCAAAATTGTAGGATGCGAAATTACGATTATTGATATACGTCTCAATCTGTTTCAACTGCGGCTTTTCATCCCCGGCTACCAATTCAATCAATGTCAGCTCGTTCTTGAAATGATTGAAGACGATGATGTCCTTATATAGAATGTATAACATGTCAGGGGCTTCGTTTTCCTCGTGATGAGCTTCCATGACGGGTATCTTTTCAAAATAGCGTACCGCATCAAATGCCGTATAGCCAAAAAGACCGCACCGCTCGCTGCACTCGCCCGCCACTTCAAAACAAGAAAGGAAATGGTTGATTGCATGGTCGACATGGAACCCTTCCGTCAAAGGCATGACCTCCTTTGTACGGTCCGGGAAAGTCAAGGTGCATTCGTTGTAGTTGATAGCGATGCTTGCCAACGGATTAAGCGCTATAAATGACAAACTATTCTCGTTGCCGTGAAAGTCAGAACTCTCCAGCAAGGCAGATTCAGGATAAATGTCACGGACTTTCAAATAGATACCGACCGGAGTCTGCAAATCACCCAATACTTGTTTAGTAACGGTATGATAACTAAATTTCTTATTCATGGCTTTATGCTTTCTTTTGTTGATTCTTATATCGGATATATGTGTCCATGTCTTTATCGCCCCGTCCAGAAACGGTCAAGACGACCAAGTCTTCCGGCTTAAACGCTATTTTGGGCAATGCTCCTAACGCATGGGCGCTTTCCAAAGCAGGAATGATTCCTTCCAAGCGCGTCAGCAAGAATGCAGCGTCCAACGCCTCGTCATCATTCACCGCCAATATCTTCGCACGGTGAGTCTCTGCCAAATTGGCGTGCATCGGGCCGATGCCCGGGTAATCCAGCCCGGCAGAAACCGAATAGGGTTCTTCTATCTGTCCGTCTTCATTTTGTATGACCAATGTCCGCGAGCCATGGATGATTCCTTTCTTGCCCAATTGAATCGTAGCGGCGCTCTTGCCGGTCGTGATGCCCAACCCTCCGGCTTCCGCCAAAACAATCTTGACCCTTGGGTCATCCACGTAATGGTATATCGTCCCTGCGGCATTGCTGCCTCCTCCTACGCAAGCTATCAGGTAATCGGGATAATCCCGTCCTTCATGTTCCACCAACTGGCCCCGTATCTCTTCGCTGATGACAGACTGCAAACGGGCCACCATGTCCGGATAAGGATGAGGCCCTACCGTAGAGCCTATCACGTAGTATGTGTTTTCCGGATGGCAACACCAGTCGCGGATGGCTTCGTTCGTGGCATCTTTCAAAGTCATGTTGCCCGAAGTGACAGGAACGACTTTCGCCCCCAGCATCTCCATCTTCTGCACATTGACATGCTGGCGTTCCACATCGGTTTTCCCCATATAAACGACACATTCCATGTCCATCAACGCGCAAACTGTGGCAGTGGCCACGCCATGTTGCCCCGCCCCGGTCTCTGCAATGATGCGGCTTTTCCCCATCCGCTTCGCCAGCAAGACCTGTCCCAAGGCATTATTAATCTTGTGCGCACCCGTATGGTTCAAATCTTCCCGCTTCAGATAGATTTTGCATCCATACCGTTCGCTCAGCCGCTTAGCGAAATAGAGAGGAGAAGGCCTTCCCACATAGTCCTTCAACAAGCCGCGCAGTTCCTTGCGATAGCTTTCATCCTCCAAAACCTTCAAATAGGTGTTTTGCAAGTCCTCCACGCAACGATGAAGGATTTCGGGAATATAGGCGCCTCCGAACTCGCCATAATAACCCGCTTCGTTCACTTGATACGTTTCCATCTCAATCTTTGTTTCTTATTGTTTTTTATTCATTTCAATCATAAAAAGAAAGCGGTCCGCCGCAAGTGCGACAGACCGCTTTATATTGTATTGCAATACATGCACAAGTCTTCGTCTCTTACGACCTTTTGGGAAGTACGAGGCGCCACCACCAATAATTTGACTTATTATATGTATTGTCCTTGATTGTCTTCATCTGTTATTTGTTTTATTTCGGTTGCAAATATAGGCATTATCTGATAAAACGCAAACAAAAACCAGAAATATTTTGTTAAAACGTCAATGAGATCCGCCTATTAGACAATGTCACGGAGCGACTGATGCCGGTATTTGTTTTCCACATGTAATCTTATTACCTTTGCGGCCTACACTAAACAATTGACATGAAAACAAATTTAATCAACGCCGGGTATTTGATTACCCCAGCCATTCTTTTAGCGTCATGCGGCCCGGGACAGAAAGAGAGTCCTGCGGACAACAAGCCGCTGAACATCATCCACATCATGACCGATGACCATTCATACCAAACGCTTAGCGCATACGGCCATGCTTTAGGGAAATTGGCGCCTACTCCCAACTTGGACAAACTGGCGGCTCAAGGCATGTTGTTCCGACAGGCCTTCGTGGAAAATTCTTTGTCCACTCCCAGCCGCGCATGCTTGATGACCGGGCTTTACAGCCATCAAAACGGACAACGGCAATTAGGGGCAGGCATCGACACGACCAAGACGTTCTTCTCCGAAATCCTGCAGCAACATGGCTACCAAACCGCCGTGGTGGGGAAATGGCACATGCAATGCGAACCAAAAGGTTTCGACTATTACCAAGTCCTGTGGGACCAGGGCGAGTATTACAACCCGGAGTTCAAGAGCAAGGAGACCAACGGCGAATATACCCGGAGGGAAGGATACGCCACCAAACTGACAACCGATTACGCCATCGATTTCCTGGAGCACCGCAATGCCGACAAACCGTTCTGCCTGCTGGTGCACCACAAGGCGCCCCACCGCAACTGGATGCCGGAAGAGAAGTACTTGCATCTTTATGACGATGTGGAGTTCCCATACCCCGACACTTTCGACGACGATTATTCGACCCGGTGCGAGCCAGCCCATACGCAGGAGATGCAAATCGACAAAAACATGACCATTGTCTACGATTTGAAACTGAATGAACTTAAAAACACGAAGCCATACAGCGACGAATGGAACGTGGAAGGCATGCAGGCCTCCTTAGACCGCATGAACAATGAAGAACGCCAGCATTGGGAAGAGGCTTATGCCGGACGTTACAAGGACTTCATGGACAGCAAGCGCAGCGGGGAAGAACTAAAAAAATGGAAATACCAGCAATACATCAAAGACTATGTGCGTTGCATCAAAACCATCGACGATGAAGTCGGGAGGTTAATCCAGTATCTGGAACAGCATGGCCTGATGGACAACACGGTCATTGTCTATACTTCCGACCAAGGCTTCTACAT
>CALBYC010000168.1 GCA_937890135.1 uncultured Parabacteroides sp. | reverse complement strand
TAACACGTTTAGAAAAACATTACTAACAACTAATATTCTGGTTGATTTATCCTAACCAAAAGGGTACAACTTGGGCTGCGATTGGCTTAAGTTGCCCCCATATACCTGTTTAATTATGCACTAAAGATAAATATGAATTGCCTCACTATCCCACGAGCTAATGGCAACATAACTGAAATGGCAGGTCTTCTGACTGACTCCCATCTTGAAGCCTTCCCGGTATGACGACCAGTGGCAAAGGGGTGTTTCAAGATGTTGTCGGAGCTTCACAGCAGCGGGACTGTCCGGGATTCACACCCGATTCCCTTTTCATCCTGACGGAGAATGTCCGTTTCGGAACCGATTTCATCCGCAAAGATAAGTGTTTTTTTCGGAATAGCCTTCTTCAGGAAGTTTTTTTATGCTTGAAGTGGGGGAAATGGCAGGCATGGGAAAAGGAAACGGCCGCAGTGTTTGGAACAATTCACTGCGGCCGTTTCCCGAAAAGATGGCATTCAAATCGAAAGGGAGGCTAATAGTTCCTGACGGGGAATTCCGCGATGCGGAGCGTCGTGCAGCCGTACGGGATCAATTCGATGGACTCCTCGTCCCCCATGTCGTCGCCTTGCTGGGTATAGAACGCTATCGGGCCGGCGGAACCGCGCGCTTCGGTCCAGTTGTTCAACCTGCGTGCTTTGGCCTTGATACGGACGGGAGCGTTTTCGACATTCCATGGATAACCCTTCATGGCGGACTTCTCAACTACATAGCTTGCTTTGATGTTGTCCTTCGATATGGATTTGCTGGAAAGCGCATAGTTCCAAGGGGAGTCCGAAGTGACTTCGTAATACCACTCCCCGAACGATTTCACTTTTTCAGCCTCCATGTTTTTCTTTGCCCATTTTTCATCCATCTTCAGGGCATACAGCAGGGGCCCCCGTTCGATGACCGCTCCGCTGTCGTACCATCTGCTTGCCGACACTTCCATCGGAAGCGTTACCTCCAGCACATCCCCGGCGTTCCATGTCCGGCTTATTCGCGTTATGCCTCCCGGGTAGATGTCGGCATTGACCGGCTGCCCGTTGAGGGTGATGGTTGCCTCGTTGCACCATGCCGGGATGCGCACGTGGAAAGGGAAAAAGGCAGGCTGCGTTTTCTTTCCCGGATAGGAGAAGGTGAAGCGCAATGTCTCGTCGAATGGATACGATGTCTCTTCCTTTACTTTCACGGTCACATCGTCTGCGACCTTCGCCGTGACTTCGGACGGAGCATAGACCAATGCGGCCAATCCGTTGTCGGCGGTAGCGTACCACAAGTTTTGCACGAACTTGGGCCAGCCTTGATGCAGGTTGGAGGTGCAGCAGGGATAACCGGTCAATACCCCGAACAGGATGTCCGTGTCTTCATGCGGGGTCGAAAACTCACGCCATTCCCGGGTTATTCGCACTTGGTTGAATTGCTGGTAGTATTGCCTTGCCGAGTAGTCGTCCGTCACTTGCGTGGGAAGGGCGTTGTAAGCTACCCGTTCCAGATAGTCCGCCCAGTGGCCATCCCCGGTGATTTCAAGGATGCTCTCCAATGAAAACATCATCTCTACGGCGGTACAGAGTTCTGAGCCGGTAGTCGGTTTGCCGAATCTCAATAATTCATCCCCGCCCCACAATCCGGTAGGCAACCCGATTGTGTTACGGATTTGCTTGGAGGCAACGTCCATGGCTTTCAACTGCATGGGGTTCTTGCTCTGCTGGTAATAAATGACCGGTTCTTTGAAACCTTGGGCCAGGTTGACGCAGTGCAAGCTGTGCTGGCGGATCAGGTGGTCCTGGTGGAGGAAAACATCCGTCCAGTTGAAAGTCTGTTCATGAATCAGCTCCCCAAGGTCCAATAGAAACTTGTCGCCTGTTATATTGTACAGCCAGTAAACGAGCATCAAGTTGTCTCCCCCTCGTTGTTCTCCCCAGAATGTCCAATGCCCTAAAGGGGTCAGAGGCAGTTTTTCCAACTGATAACGGAAATATTTTGTGAAGAAATCGATTACCCTTGCGTCTTGTGTCGCCGAATGATATTGTCGCAGCACTTTCAGCATGACCATTTTGGGCCACCAGTCGTGTGCATTGTCCCGTTGCAATCCCGGCTCGTAGGGGCGGTCTGTGTCCGGGCCGAAGTATCCGTCTTCTTTCTGTGAAGCCAGCGTCCATTCGATCCAAGGCTTGATTTTCGCAATCAATTCTTCATCTTTCAGTATGTAGGCTAAGGGAAGCAACCCATCTATCCAATACGGACCCCTTTCCCAGACATCGCCGTCGCCTCCCAGCCAACCGTTCCGTTCCCCCATCACTTGGGGATATACATTGTCAAGATGGCCGGTCATCCCGTCTTTCATCCTTTGCAGCTGGTCGGCCATCCAGCCTTCGGCTTTGATTGCTCCTAAAGGCAATTCCATGTATTCCTTTTGCAGCAACGGCTGCCGGTTGTTCAGGTAGTTGCCCGACATGGTAAGACTTGACTCGCCATGGCCTGCGCTTGAGCAAGCCACGGCTGTTAGAGATAATAATAGAGTTTTTAATTTATTCATGGCGTATCGTTTATTAATTGTCGTCCAAATCGATCCATACTTTCATGTTCCCCGCATCCCTGTTGTCCCAGGCGTAATAAGGAATGAAAGTCAGTGTTTTCCCTCCTTCCTTTGCCTGAACCACCTTGGCGACCCCGGGCAATATTTCGCTATTCACTATTTCAAAGGTGGCATTTCCTTTTAAAGCAATTTTGTTATAGTCAGGCTTATTGTCCGTCTCTTCCAAGCAGTAAACGAGAGGGCCTCTTTGGATGGCCCTTTTCCCGTCATCTTGTTTTACCCGATGGTCTGCCGATACCAGTTCGACAGGCATGTCCATGTTAAGGGAGATTCTGTCTCCTGATTCCCAGTCGGAGATAACGACATACCCGTTCTCTTCGTCGAATGATTTGCTTTCTCCGTTGATGGACAATGAATATTTACGGCACCATCCCGGTATGCGGATTCTTAAATCCTTATTAACGGGTCGCTCCGCATTTATAGAGAGATTGACAGTTCCATCCCAAGGATAATTAGTTTCCTCTTTTAAAGTGACTTTTTGGTTGTCTATGGAAATCTCGGTAGTATTGCCTATGAATAAGTTAACCCAAATGCTATTGTTGGACAGGCCATAGATATAGTTCCCGATGGAAGGCAGGAACCTCGATATTTGACTCGGGCAGCAGGCACATCCATACCATGCTTTCCGGTGATGGTCGCCATGCGACTCAAGAGGGTTTACATAGAAGAACCGATCTCCGGAAAGAGAAACCCCGGCCAAAGCTCCGTTATACATGGAACGCTCCAGCACGTCGATGTATTTGGAATCGCCCGTGAACTGATTCATTCGCTGATTCCAGTACACCATCCCGACCGAGGCGCAAGTCTCGCAATAGGCTTCCAAGTTGGGCAAGTCATAATCTTCAGTAAAACCCTCGTTATGTTTTGAGGAACCAATCCCTCCTGTCACATACATGTTGCGCAATACGACATCATCCCACAATTTATTCATGGCTGAAATGTAGGCAGTGTCATGCCTCAAGGCTGCAACGTCTGCCATGCCGCAATAAAGATACATGCAGCGGACTGCATGTCCTGAGATGCTTTCCAGGTCTCTGACCGGGATTTCGTCTTGGTAATATGCAGGATCCCAAACGCCGTCGTCCCCTTTGCTGCCATGCCCGTGCCCTCGTTCTTCCAATAGCCAGTGGGCGAAGTCCAGATATTCCTCTTCTTTTGTCGTTTGATAAAGTTTGACTAAAGCCAATTCGATTTCTTCATGCCCAGGCACCCAATCTCTTTTCCCCGGTCCGAAAATGCTCATCATGTGGTTAGCCATCTTTATGCCAACATCCAACAACGTCCTTTTCCCTGTCGCTTGATAATAAGCCACGGCCGCCTCGATGAGATGCCCTGCACAATACATTTCATGCATGTCCATGTTGGTCCACCTCTTTTCGAGTCCGGTCAGCGTATAATAAGTATTGATATAACCGTCTGGCTGCTGTGCCGAGGCAATATGTCCGATCCATTCATCCGCTTTTCTCTCCAGCTCAGGATCGGGGTTGTTTATAAGGCTGTAAGCAATCCCTTCCAAAGCCTTATACACGTCCGAATCATCAAAAAAGATGCCAGAATGTTTGCCTTCTCCTTTGGAAGCGTTTATGAAATTCTGCATGCGCCCTGTCTGGTTCTCGATTTGGTCGATGCAAACGGGAAGTGTTGCCGATGTGTGCTTTTCCAATCTCGGGGACCAGAAAGAATCTTGGATTTTCACATGGGAGAAATCCACTTGATTGATCATTTTAAGCGGAGCCGCCCCCTCTTGTTTGGGGACTGAACAGCCTCCAATAATCAGTGAGGCTATCGATAATAAAAGATACTGTTTTATCATATAAGATTTATTAGGTGAAACTTAATTCATGTTATATATATGAGTGAAAGCCTCCTGGCTATCGTCTTGCAATGCCATGACTAAATCAAGGTCGTCATGGAATTTGTCTATTGATACTTTTTTCATGATATATAGGATAGCGCGTGATGATTCCGCATGATGCAAAAATATATTTTTTTCCATTAATTCCGGGCTTTGCAAGGGAAAGAGTTGAATTTTTTTGAGTCCATGCCGAAAAAGTAACACCTTTTTAATATGCAGTTGGAGGGATATGCCGTATATTTGCGGCGAAAATATTATTTGTGATTTCTAATTGTAAGGTTAATCATGAAAAAGATTGTTATTTCGTCAATGGCTATGTTGTTAGCCGCTTTTTGCATGACTTCATGCAATGGTAACGCTCAGCCTGCTGAGCAAACAGAAACGAAAGAGGCTCCTGCCCCTAAGAAGGAGAAGAAGACGATTGTATGCCGTGCCGTGGTCAAGGACGGCCAACAGGCTGCTTTCACGGAAGTGGCGCACAAGTTGGTTGAGGCTACCCGCCAGGAACCGGGCAATGTCAGCTACAACTTGTACCAGTCCCCGTTCGACTCTACCATGTTTATCTTTTATGAAGAGTATAAAGATGAGGCTGCTTTCAATGCCCATGCCAATTCCGAACACTTCAAGGCTTTTTCCAGCGCTATCCCTGACATGCTGGCTGAGGAGCTGAACATCGAGCAGTTCTGATAAAAGACAAAAAAGGATGCATCCTTCCGGGGCGACGGCCGTTATTGCCGGCGGGAGAGGGTGCGGCCTTTTCCTAAGAAGGTCATATGCTTTTTCCGGAAAGCATATGACCTTTTTGTTTGGCTGAAACGGCCTATGCTCGTTCCGGACAGCGAGGAGAGGGGGGAAGTGGCAGCCTGTCCGTTTGCCCATAACTCCATTCCCGGCGAGGTTTTGGGGCATAAATAAGAAATTTTTTGATTTTTTCCTCGAAATACATTTGGAGTTCTGTTTTTTTCGTATATTTGCCCAGTAGAAAAGTATATTTTAAACTAAATAAATAATTTATGGAAGTTAAGAAATCACCCAAAGCGGACCTAGAGCGCGGCAAAACACTGAGTCTCTTGATGGGATTCGTTGTCGGCTTGGCTGCCTTGTTCGTTGGATTCGAATGGAGTTCCAGCGATGTTAAGGTCGCTACGGCAGACGAAGGTGTCCAGGACATCATCGCTGAAGAGGAAATTGAAATTACGAGACAGGAGAATACGCCTCCTCCTCCACCACCACCAGCAGCTCCGGTCGTTACGGACATGTTGAACGTCGTGGACGATGACGTAGAGTTGGAACAGCAGGATATCGTCACATCTGAGGATAATGCTTCTGAAGCACAGACTCAGACTTACGTCGCTCCGGTTGTTCAGGAGGAAGAAGAGGAGGAATCTGCACAGCAGATCTTCACTGTCGTTGAAAAACAACCGGAATACCCTGGTGGTACTGCCGAATTGTTCAAATATTTGAGCAAAGCCATCAAATACCCGGTTATCGCCCAGGAAAACGGCATTCAGGGCCGTGTGGTTTGCTCGTTCGTCGTAAACCGAGACGGTTCAATCGTGGATATTCAGGTTATGCGTGGTGTTGACCCGTCGTTGGACAAGGAAGCCGTTCGCGTGATCAGTGAAATGCCTAAATGGAAACCGGGCGAACAGCGCGGCAAGCCTGTCCGTGTAAGATTCATCTTGCCGGTACAGTTCCGTCTGCAATAACAACTATCTTATAGAGGAGAAGGCTGCGTGGATGTCGCGCAGCCTTTTTCTTTGTGCATGGGCCCCGTGTGACGGGCAAGTGGCCTATGTGTTTCGTACAAATAAAATTCTCAACTCGATAAAATCATGGTTGCATTTGAAGAAATTATCCGGCAGATAGAACAGTCTGTCCGCAGTCTCGTTTTCAACGACCCTCCCAGAAGCTTGTTTGAACCGGTCACCTACACGCTCTCGCTCGGGGGAAAACGAATCAGGCCGGCTTTGACTTTGATGGCATACAATATATATAAGGAGGATATCGCATCCGCCATGGATGTGGCATTGGGACTGGAAGTATTCCACAACTTCACGTTGCTCCATGACGATTTGATGGACGAGGCGGATGTGCGCCGTGGCAAGCCCACCGTTCATAAAGCATGGAATGCAAACACGGCTATCCTGTCGGGGGATGCCATGCTGATAGCCTCATACCGACTGATGGCAAAGGCCGACAAGGAACACCTCAAGCCTGTCCTGGACTTGTTCACGCAGACGGCTCTCGGGATATGTGGCGGTCAGCAATACGACATGGAATTTGAAACGAGGAATGACGTGAGCGAAGAGGAATATATAGAGATGATTCGCCTGAAGACTGCCGTTTTATTGGCTTGCGCATTGAAGATGGGGGCCATATTGGCGGACGCGTCGGAAGAAGACGCCGAACATCTTTATCAGTTCGGCATCGCGATCGGCCTGGCCTTCCAGCTGCAAGACGATTTGCTGGACGTTTATGGCGATCCCAAAACTTTCGGGAAGAACATCGGAGGCGACATCCTGTGTGACAAAAAGACTTTCTTGCTGATCAATGCGTTCAAGAGAAGCGATGCCGGGCAGAAGGAAGTCCTGGAGCGTTGGATGGGCACTTCCGCTAACCCGCAAGAAAAGATCGCTGCGGTGACGCGGATATATGACCAGTTGCAACTGAAACGACTTTCCGAAGAAAAGATAGAAGCCTATTTTGCTGAAGCCATGTCCCATTTGGAAGCCTTGAAGGTGGAGAAAAGGAAATTGGAAGTGTTGAAAGAAGTCAGCCATTTGCTGATGAACCGCAAGTCATGACCGGTATGAAACTGATAGATACGCACGACCATATATATTTGGAGGATTTCGACCCTGAACAGGACAAGCTGATAAAAGAAGCGCAAGATTCGGGGATCGACACGCTGTTGTTGCCGAATGTGGATCTGGAAACGATAGACCGCATGCTCGCTTTGTGCGACCGCTATCCCGATTTCGCTTTCCCGATGATGGGATTCCACCCGACCAGCGTTACCGCATCGTATTCGGAAAGCCTGCGATGCGTGGAATCATGGCTGGGCAAGCGCACTTATTGCGGAATAGGGGAGATTGGGGTTGATTTGTTTTGGGACAAGACCTATCGCCGCCAACAAATCGAGGTGTTCGAGGAACAACTTCGCTGGAGCATCGATTTGGATCTGCCCGTGGCCATCCACACGCGGGACGCATATCCCGAAGTGCTCGACACTATATATAAGGTAGGAGCGAATAAATTATACGGAGTTTTCCATAGTTTCACGGGAACGCCGGAGGAACTGGAAGAGGTGAAAAAACTCCCTTCGTTCAAGATTGGGATAAACGGGGTGGTCACGTTCAAGAACTCCAAGCTCGGGGAAACCCTGCAGCAAACGGACATGTCGCAAATCGTATTGGAAACCGACGCGCCCTATTTGTCTCCAGTGCCTTACCGGGGAAAGCGGAACGAACCGCGGTATATTTGGAAAACAGCGGAAAAATTAGCTCAAATTTACCAAATATCTTTAGAAGAAGTTGTGACAAAAGCAAGAAAAAATAGCCTTTCTGTATTTAAAAATGTGAACAAAGGTATTTAATCATGTAATTTTGATTAACGTGAAAATTTATTCGAGATAATTTGTGCATATGTCAATCAAAAAGTATAGATTTGTGCACTGAAACGTTTGCAATTGGGAAATTTTTCGTATTTTGCACTCGTTTTAAGGGAAGAGCAAAATTGGAGAGATGCTCGAGTGGTTGAAGAGGCACGCCTGGAAAGCGTGTATACGCCTAAAGC
>CALBYC010000167.1 GCA_937890135.1 uncultured Parabacteroides sp. | reverse complement strand
GGACCCTCTGATTAACAGTCAGATGCTCTAACCAACTGAGCTAAAGAAGAATTTTTGCCGTTGTTGTTTGCTCTTCTTCTTGGACTTGAACCAAGGACCCTCTGATTAACAGTCAGATGCTCTAACCAACTGAGCTAAAGAAGAATTTTCACCATTCGCAACTTCCTTTGTTTTCTCGAATTGCACTGCAAAATTACAAGGTATTTCCGAAATATGCAATATCTTTGCGGAAAAATTTTGAAAAAAATGAAGATATTAGGTTTAGGGAATGCATTAGTGGATGCATTGTCCCAACTGGATGATGACAAAACATTGGTGAATATTGGCATTCAGAAAGGTGCCATGGATATGATTTCCAAGGAACAAATGGTGCTTATTCGTGAATACCAGAAAGGGGTACGGACCACGAAGGCTCCTGGAGGATCCAATTGCAATACGATTCGGACCATATCTCTTTTAGGCGGAGAGTCGGGTTTCGTCGGGAAAGTGGGCGATGACGACTTGGCGGATTTTTACGAGCAAGCGATAAAAGATTCCAATGCAGCTTCCCATTTAATCAAGACAACCGGCATGTCCGGTTCATGTACGGTATTTATTTCTCCGGATGGAGAACGTACGATGGGCACCTATTTGGGACCGGCGCCTACCATCGCGCCCGACGAAATAACGGACGAATTGTTGAAAGGATATGATTGCATTTACATCGAGGGTTATTTGATTGTCAATGAGGAGTTGGTGCGTGAAACCATGAAGAAGGCAAAACGCTTGGGGTTGACGGTCGCATTGGACTTGGCGAACTATAACATTGTCAATGCTTTTAAAGAGCTGTTGGACGACATCATTCCGAAGTATGTGGATATTCTTTTTTCTAATGAGTCCGAAGCGGAAGCGTTCACGGGCAAACCAGCCGAGGAGGCGGTGAATGTTTTGGAAAAACAAGTCCATATTTCCTTGGTTACGTTAGGCAAAAGAGGGTCTTTGATCGGTTGTGACGGCAAGGTAATCCATGTGGATGCCGAAGGGGGCAAACCTGTCGACACGACGGGCGCAGGCGATAACTTCGCGGCAGGTTTTCTATATGGTCAATCCGTGGGCGCTTCATTGAGGCAGTCCGCACAGATAGGTTCTATGCTGTCCGGTTATGTCATCGATGTGATAGGGGCGCAGATTCCCGAGGACAAATGGCAACAAATAAAGTTAAAAGTGAAAGAAATCTTGGCGTAAGCATGGGATAAATGCTTACTTTTACAACATCATTTATAGCTAAATAAAGATTGTATGTATAAACGGACATTATTCGCTCTATGCTTGTTTTTCTGGACGGGAATGTCAATTTCCGCACAAGCCCCGGAGAAAAAGGATAACCATTTTGAGGTAAGTAAAAACTTGGAGATCTTCAACTCTTTGGTGAAAGATGTGGAGATGTTTTATGTCGACTCGATCGACATTGATAAAACGGTGCGGCGGGGCATTGATGCGATGCTTGGAGGCTTGGACCCTTATACGGAATATATCCCGGAACAGGAAATGAGCGATTTCAAGCAGCTGGTGACAGGCGAATATGGGGGCATAGGTGCTTATATCCGTCAGCGGAACGAAAAGGGAAATGTGATGATTATCGAACCCTTTGAAGGCATGCCGGCTGCTTTGGCCGGGTTGAAGGCGGGCGACCGGATCTTGGCGGTCGACACGACGGATGTGACCCGTTTCAAGAACGACAAAGTCAGTGAGTTGTTGAAGGGGGTTCCTAATTCAAAGATGACGCTTACCATTCAACGTCCGGGGGAAAAGAAACCCCGCAAGTTTGAAATCGTGCGCAAACAGGTTCAAATCAATCAGGTTACTTGGTATGGGGTCCGAGGAGATGGAATAGGTTACATCTATTTGAAAAGTTTCACGGACAAGAGCGCGCAGGAGGTGAAGGATGCCTTTCTGGATTTGAGGGATAACCACCATATAAAGGGGTTGATTTTGGATTTGCGTAACAATGGGGGCGGTGTTTTGGAATCGGCCGTGCAGATTGTCGGGATGTTTGTGCCCAAAGGTAGTGTGGTGCTTTCGACCAAATCCAAATATTCACAGCTGGACCGTACCTATCGTACCACCAATGAGCCGATTGATTTGGAGATTCCGTTGGCTGTTCTGATAAATGAGAATTCTGCTTCCGCGTCGGAAATCGTATCTGGCTCGTTGCAGGATATGGATCGTGCCATTTTGATAGGGCAACGTTCTTTCGGGAAAGGGTTGGTGCAGTCCACGCGCGAACTTCCTTATAATGGAAGCCTGAAGGTGACGATTAGCAAGTATTATATTCCAAGCGGGCGTTGTATCCAGCAGTTGGATTACACTCACCGCAAGGCGGACGGTTCGGTAGCCGCGATCCCGGACAGTCTGACGAAGGTATTCCGTACGGCGAATGGAAGGCCTGTCCGAGATGGAGGGGGCGTCCGGCCGGAATTTGAAGTGAAGGAGGACAAGTTGCCTACCTTGATGTATTATTTGGCTGTGGATACCGTGTTTGCCGATTTTGTGACGACTTGGGCGCAACAGCATAAGACGATTCCACCGGCCGAGGAGTTTTCGGTAAGCGATGAGGATTTCGAGGCTTTGAAGAAATATGCGAAAGAGAAAGGTTTCACGTATGACCGGCAAAGTGAGAAAGCATTGAAGAACCTGAAGGAGATAGCCGAGTTCGAAGGCTATTTGGAAAGTGATTCTACTTGGTTCAAGGAGCTGGAAACTAAGTTGACACCTGAACTTGACCGGGATTTTGACCGTTTCAAGAAGGAGGTGAAGAAATTGTTGGAAACGGGAATTGTCAAACGTTACTATTATCAAAAAGGGGAGTTGCTGGCCGGGCTGAAAGACGACAAAGTGCTGCAAAAGGCCTTGGAGGTCTTGGGGGATGCGGCCCTTTATAAAAAGACCCTTTTGCCACAGGCCGAAGAGGAAAAGTGAGTTGCTCGTTAGGTTGGAAGATTTCTACCAAGGATATAGTGTAGGAGAGGGCGTGCCGGGAATCATTTGCGGTGCGCCCTCTTTTTTTGCATGCGTTGGTTTATGCCTTGACTTTTGTATAATAATCATTAATTAATGTTTATATTTCGGGGGGGGTATTTCTCCTTTCATTATATTTGTTCAGTCTTTATAACTTTTTATGTTATTATGAAGCTGGTTTATGATGAGAAAAAATCTAATCCCATGATAAACTGATGAAAGACACAAAAGACACAGATGTGTAGTTTTATATCACTAATTATTTTTTTATAAAATGGGTAAGGAAAACATGCGAAAAAAGGTTGGCGTTCTAACGCCTAACGTGGCCTTTCTGACAGCTGGATTGTTATTCATGGCTTCAGCTTCCATGTTGGCGGCAGATATTGTTCCGCCTGTGGATGCGCTGAAATCGGTAAACCAGAAAGGAAAGACGGTGACAGTGACCGTTTTGGATAAGCACGGAGAGTTGATTGGAGCGAACGTGATTGTTAAAGGTACTACTATGGGCAATGTGACGGACATGAACGGAATGGTTACATTGCAGGATGTCCCGGCGAATGCGGTATTGGAAATCTCTTATATCGGTTACCAGCCCCAAGAAGTGGAAGTCAAGAACCAATCTCAAATCCGGGTGGTCTTGTCCGAAGACTCGAAGGCCTTGCAAGAAGTGGTCGTGGTAGGATATGGTACGATGGAAAAGAAACAGGTGACCAGTGCCATTACCTCTTTGAAAGGCGAGGACATGATGGTCGGCGTGAGTGGATCCGATATCTCATCCGCCTTGCAAGGTAAAATCGGCGGCTTGGTCATGAATAACTTGGGTAGCGCCAACTCTACGACTACTTTCCAGTTGCGCGGCATGACTTCCATCAATGCCGGCCGTTCTCCGTTGATTGTAATCGATGGTTTCCCGGGTGGTGACATCCGTTCTTTGACGCAGGATGACATCAAGTCTATCGACATATTGAAGGATGGTTCCGCCGGTGCCATCTACGGTACGCGTGCCGCGTCCGGCGTCATCTTGATTACGACCAAGAGCGGCTCCAATACCGATGGGAAAGTGAAGTTGACCTATAGCAACGAGTTCTCGAAGAAGCAGAGTTATAATGCGCCCGAGATGTTGTCCGGACGAGAGTTCGCTTCGCACAATATCAGTACGGACTATGGGAACGATGTGGACTGGTGGGACGAGATGATCAACCATGACAACTTTTCCCAGAAGCATCACCTGTCTTTGGAAATGGGTACGGAAAAAGCGCAGTTGTACACCTCTTTCTTCTATGAAAAGAACGAGGGCATCGCGCTGCAGGATGGACGTCAGGATTATGGCGGACGTGTGAACGCTACTTTCAAATTGTTCGATAACTGGTTGGAAGTACGTCCGGCAGTGGATTACCGCCAGGCTGCCCGTAACAACCACTTCCCGAATTTCCAGCAGGCTTTGCGTAACAACCCGACTCGTTCCCCGTATGATTCGGAGAGCCAGACAGGATATAACGTATGGACCAACGAATCCATGGACTACAACGTCGTGGCGGATGCCATGCTGGAGGACTGGTATGGACTGGACAAGTGGTTCAAGCCGGAAGTGACCATGAAATTGAATATCAAACCTATCGAGGGGCTGTCTTACCAACAGGTTTTGGGATATGAGAACAGACAATGGGAACAGCATACTTATTATCCTCGTACCCACAGGACCAGCATCGAAGAGTCCCGTAACGGCGACGCTTATTTGGGATTCAGCAAAACGGAGAACTTGACATCTGAAGGTTATTTCTCTTATGTGAAGGAACTTAACGGTGGACATAACCTGAACGCCACGGCCGGTTATTCTTATTTCGAGTCCAATGGCGAGAGCTTTAATATGGAGAACTACAACTTCTCGGTGGATGGCATCAAATATTGGAACATCGGAGAAGGCAGCTATTTGTCTGACGGCAAGGCCAGCATGAGTTCCAGCAAGAACATTTCCGAGAAATTGTTCTCGTTATTTGCCCGTGTCAACTATTCTTACCAGGACAAGTACATGGCATCCGCTTCCATCCGTCATGAAGGTTCTTCCAAGTTTGCCACAAACAACCGGTGGGCCAACTTCTGGTCTGCAACGGCCGGCTGGCGCATCTCCAATGAGGATTTCATGAAGGACATCGAATGGATCAGTGACTTGAAAATTCGTTTCGGTTATGGTGTGACCGGCAACAACGACTTCAGCTCTTCTTATATGGCGAACATGTTGGGCTCCGATACCAACTGGATGATGCCGGACGGTTCTTGGGCTTACTCTTATGGAAAGTCCCAGAACGTGAACCCGAACTTGGGATGGGAAGAGAAAAAAGAGTGGGACTTGGGTGTGGACTACTCTCTGTTCGATGGCCGTCTGTATGGCAAGTTCGACTATTACCGCCGCAAGATCGACAACCTGCTTTATAGCGTGAAGGTCCCGCAGCCTCCTTACACACAAGGCTCGCAGTACCAGAACATCGGAACGATGGAAAGCAAAGGTTGGGAATTTGAAGTGGGTGGAAACATCATCCAGACAAAAGACTTCACATGGACTTCCAATTTGAACTTGAGCCATAACAGCGGGAAGATTCTGACCCTTTGGGGCAACAATACCTATTATAACGGCAATGGATTCCCCGCCCCAGGTTCTCCGGGCGATGCCGCCCGCATGGAAGAAGGATCTACCATCGGTTCTTTCTATCTGTGGAAGTTCGCCGGATTTGACGACGAGGGCAATTTCTTGTTGTACAACAAGGATGGCGAGGTGATCCCGGCCGCCCAGAAGACAGAAAACGACAAGCAATACATGGGTAACTATACGCCGAAGTTGATCGTGGGTTGGAGCCATACGCTTACTTACAAGAATTTCGACTTGGGAATCAATATGCGCAGTTGGATCGATTTCGACGTTTATAACACGCTGAATATGTATTTTGGCATTCAGGGGCAAAGCAACATGAATGTCTTGAAGACCGCTTATACCAAATTCAACCATATCAAAGGGGAAAAGCAGATTTGTGATTACTACTTGGAAGACGGTACGTTCTTGAAGATCGATGCCATCACGTTGGGCTATACCCTCCCGATGAAGAAATATACGAGGAGCTTGATTGACCGTATCCGTGTCTATGGCACGGTCGGCAATGTTTGTACCATCACGGGGTACAGCGGCATGAATCCCGAAGTGGACATCACGGGATGGGACAAAGGTACTGAGAAATTCTGGGACGGGAATTTATATCCTTTGGTTCGCACTTGGACATTAGGTATGCAGTTTAACTTCTAATTGGATTGGATTGAAAATGAAAACTAAGAACATATTAAAATCATTGATAGCGGGAATTGCCGGGATTGTGAGCGTTACTTCGTGCAATATCGACCCTGAATTCTATTCACAAGTTGTGCCGGAGACATTCTATACTTCGCAGGATGCCGTTTGGCAGCGTTTTAACCGCCCGTTTACCCACTGGCGTTGGTACGTGGCTCATAACGAGCCGCGTTGGATGATGCAAGAGCTGGGGACGGATGAATTTTGTTTGCCTACCCGCGGCAGCGACTGGTACGATGGCGCGAAATACCAGAAGATGCACCACCATGAGTATACCGAAGACATGGCATGGATCGAGACCGGTTGGACCAACTTCGCCATGGGGGTCGCTTTGGCTTGGGATGCCTTGGAAGATCTGGAAACCGTGGACTTCGACAAGCTGGGCTTTGCGCAAGGCACTCGCGAGTCCATGTTGAACCAGCAGCGCGCATTGGTCGCTTCCTTCTATCTGGACGGCTTGGATTTCTTCGGGGGCGTGCCTTTGTACACGACCACTCAAAGCGAAGTCAAGGGCCGTTCGACGGACGTTCAAACATTCCATTTCATCGATTCCCTGTTGGACCTCGCCATTCCCGACCTTCCGCTGAAGGAGACGTTGGGCGCGATGGAAACGGGTTCTATCCATCGTGCGGTCGGGGCTGCCTTGAAAGCTCGCCTCTATTTCAACGCGAAGCCTTATATCGGCAAGGAAATGTATGCCGAGGCTGCGCAGATTTGCCAGGATATCATCGACGGGAAGTATGGGAAATATGAATTGGACAAGGATTGGACGAACATCTTCGGCTTCGACAACGAGACTTGCCCGGAAATCATCTGGTCCGTGCCGAGCCAGAACGCGAAGACGGAAACGGATGCCATGTACTGGAGTTACATGGTCCCTTACAATTATAAGAACTACCTGGGCGGCCTGGAAGGCTCCGGTTCCAACAATGGCATCGGCCTGATCCCGAGTTTGGACCCGACCGGAAAGAAATATCCGTATAAGCTGGGAGGCGCTTATGCCAAGTTCAACGACAAGGACATTCGTAAACAGCCGTACGTTTATGAAGGAAACGGGAAATACCGCGGCATGTTTATCGTGGGCAAGTTGGTGAACCCGATGAACGAGAATTGGGTATGTACCGGCAGCCGCGAGTATAACGGGGAAGTGTTGACGGTAGTCGACCAAGTCGCTTATTTCGCCAAGGTGGGCAAGGATCCCTGGTATCCCGACCTGGCCTCGTTGCCTTCTACCGTCGGGACTGCCGAGGAAAACTCTTGCGTGCGCGTGACGAAGCGAAGCCCGCGCCCTAACCAGGAAGAGAAGAACCGCAAGGGTGACCCGGATACCCCCATCATCCGTCTGGCCGAGATTTACTATATGCTGGCGGAATGCAAGATGCGTGCCGGAGACAAGCAGGGCGCGGCCGATCTGATCAATACGGTTCGCAAACGTTACTTCGAAGGGGGCGTGGACCCGGACCCGGTGACTGCTGCCAACTTGGACAAATACCGCATGTTGGACGAATGGCAGCTGGAGTTCTTGGCGGAAGGACGCCGGCGTACCGACTTGGTCCGCTGGGATGCTTATGTGACGGAAGATTGGTGGGACCACAAGGCGACCAACAATGCCAATTTGAACCGTTTCCCCGTCCATTACAGTTTGATCGGCGCGAACAACTTGCTGGAACAGAATCCGGGATATTGATATCCGAAATGATATTTTCCCGTTGAGGAAGGAATGAGGGGAGGGCATCCGCCATGCGGATGCCCTCTCTTCTTTAAAAGGGTGCTATCATTTTATGAAAAGCATACTATGTTTTTCCAAGAAGGTCGTGACCTTTTCCGGAAACGGTCGTGGGGAAAAAGCAAGGTGGCTGCAAAAAAACGTCCCTTTTTTTGCAGCAATCGACCATCGAAATTTCATCGGTCATTGCGGT
>CALBYC010000166.1 GCA_937890135.1 uncultured Parabacteroides sp. | reverse complement strand
CTTTCTTTTTCATGCTTGTCTATTTTTTGTGATTATTTATCGTTTTTCTCTGAATGATTCCCGGATTCCTCATGATGGGCTTCGGGGTCGTATAGCATACCCGTGCAAATGCAATAACGCCGGTTGGTGCGTTCCAGCACGTCATGGTTGACACATCCGTTACATCCCCGCCAGAAGGCTTCGTCGTCTGTCAGCTCGGCAAACGTCACGGGGACATATCCCAGCTCGGTGTTCATCTTCATGACCGCCGCCCCGGATGTAAGACTGAAAATCTTGGCGTGAGGCCATCTCATGCGTGCCAATTGGAAAGTCATCTCCTTGATGCGCCGCGCCACCCCCAATCCGCGGTAGTCGGGATGGACGATCAAGCCGGAGGTGGTGACATATTGCTTGTTCCCCCACGACTCGATGTAACTGAAACCGGCGAATTTATCCCCATCCAGGGCGATGACGGCTTTCCCTTCCTTCATCTTTTGTGCTACATATTCATGTGTCCTTTTAGCGATGCCCGTGCCGCGGACCTTCGCTGCGGCTTCGATCGTTTCCAGAATCGTGTCCACATAAATCTCGTGACCTGCCTCGGCAATCATCACGTCTATTTGTTTTTGTTGTTCCATTTGTAAATGAATACCTTTTCTTTTTCCTGTTGTTAGATAAACTGCAGCAATGCCTTTGCTATCCTTTCCCTGCCATATCCTTCCCTTGGGATAATCAGTATTGTGTCATCCCCTGCGATGGTTCCTATGATCTCGTCCGGCTTATGGGCGTCGATGTCGGAAGCGATTGCCATCGCATATCCGGGCTTTGTCTTGATGACGGCCAGGTTGCCGGAAAACTCGATATTAGAGAAAGAATCATTCGCTCTTTCCTGGGCATTGAAAAGACTCTGTTCTGGGAGTTTGTAGAGATATGCTCCGCCGGCGTCGTGTATCTTGGCCACTTTCAGCTGCCGGATATCACGCGAAAGGGTAGCTTGCGTCGTCAAGAAACCTTCCTCGTTCAATCGCCTCATCAACTGTTCTTGGTTCTCGACGGCTTCCGAGCTGATAATCCTGCAAATCGCTTCCAAACGTTCTTTTTTCGTGCTCATCTGTATAAATATGCGTTTTACGCTGCAAATATAGGGGATATATTTGAATAATTATGCAAGAATGTCGATTTATTTCCAATATTTCTTCGATTCTATTCAGGCGGGCTTATGAAATGTCGGGGCTTTTTTGAAAAACGGACGGGATGATTGTTGCCGGCGGCCGCATCCGTTTTGGAAAATGGCCGTTGCCGTTTCCTGTTTTTGAAGTAACGAACCAATTTATTGCTTTATTCGATGATTCTTCATAATTTTGCATGATGAAAACAGTGACTTTATCCGTGAATATGAAAAGAATAATATTTTATTCCGTAGTTTTATGCCTGTCCACCTTGTCGATGTGGGGGCAAGTGGGAGGCGGCAAAATATGCCGGACCGGCGTTGCATATGAAATAAGCAAAAGTAGCCATTGGGGGATGGGGAAACCTGTCGTTACGTCCATCATGCCTTATTCGCCTGCCGAGAAATCGGGGTTGCATCTTTATGACATCATAGAAGAAATAGACGGCATCCCAGTGTCTGAACTGTCTGGAGAAGAAATCGGAATCATGATGAATCCGGCAGAAAGGAGCAACATTGTCCTGACTGTCAAGTCAACGGCTTCCCCCGTGCGTCAGGTTTCGATTTTCAAGGAATGCAAACCGTCCAATTCGATTTCGGAGGCGCAGCTGGCCATGGCGTTCAACATGTATAGCTTGGAGACGACATCCATCCGGGAATTCACCTGCCCTTTTAAGATTACCGTGACGAATGACGACATTGACTTTTCAAACTTTAAGACATTTGCATTTGCACCGGTTGATGAAAACAACCGCGAGTTGGAGAAAGACATCAACCGAATCATTGAACAAGAATTGGAAGGGAAAGGGTTTGAGAAGAAGGATGGCGAGGCAGATATGTTGATACAAACATTCTATTATTTTGACAAGAACACCAAGTATGTCGGTCCCAGTCCTGTCAAATTGAAAGTGCCGGTGTACCGGTACAACACGGTACGAGGCAAGATGGAAAAACTTCCGTTCTTGGATTTGTCTTCCTCTGAATCGGAAGCACCGTACCTGCTGCAGTTCGGCTTCCGCATCATAGACCAGAAGGTTGAGAAAGGCCGTGTCTTATGGGAATGTGAATCAAACGATATGCTCGAAGAGGCATACCGTTTGGAAGAATACGCCCAGGTGCATGTCCCGTTGATGATACAGCAATTTCCTTACGTGAAGTCAAAGTCTAATGTCGTTTTCAGGGTCACACAGTCCAGTTATAACTATACCGGGATAAACTACAACATGGACAAGCTAAGCTCGGTCGTTTCGGTCGACCGGAACTCTCCCGCTTATGATGCGGGCATTCGTGCGAGGGACGTCATAGAAGGCATCGAAGGACAGAGCACCGACTATAGCATCGATGAGTTCACGTCTGCGTACCGGCAATTCATAACCAACACGATGAAGTACAGGAATCCTGAAACAAAATTTACCGATGGAAATGGCTTCAGGAGCTGCATGTATTGGGACACTTTCAAGTATCCGGAAGTGAGCAAGGCGATACAGAACCCCAATAACTTGACGGCATTCGCTTACCTTTATTATTTCACGCCGTATGTCAACCCGACAAGCAACAACACCATCACATTCTATGTGAAACAAGGGTACGACAGGAAGAAAATCGTATTGAGGCCGACCATACGGACAAGCACAATCATAGAAATAAAGTAAACAGGAATTATTGTGATATATCCATCTAATTTCGAGCAGAAGACGGGTTTTGACCGAATCCGTCTTTTGGTGTCTGACAAATGTTTGAGCACCTTGGGGAAAGAACGTGTGTCCGAGATGAGCTTTTCTTCAGATTACCAGGTAATCAATGGCCGTCTGGAACAAGTCGGTGAATTTGTCCGCATTCTGCAAGGTGAAGACGATTTCCCGACAGATTATTATTTCGATGTCCGCTATTCTTTGAAGCGGATTCGCCCCGAGGGAACGTGGCTGGACGAGAAGGAGCTGTTTGACTTGAAACGATCGTTACAAACGATTCTGGACATTTTACGCTTCTTCCGCCCGGACGAAGAGGGCGAACCCAAATACCCTAAGCTGTCGGAGTTGGCTGGCAACGTTGTTCCTTTTCCGCAATTGATAGGGAAGATAGATGCTATATTGGATAAATTCGGGAAAGTGAAAGATTCCGCTTCCCCGGAGCTGCAATCCATCAGGCGCGAGATGGCGATCACGATGAGCAGTATCTCACGTAGCTTGCAGTCCATCTTACGTACCGCCCAAAGCGAAGGGGTGGTGGATAAAGATGTTTCTCCGACCATGCGCGATGGCAGGTTGATGATTCCGGTTGCGCCTGCGTTCAAACGGAAGATCCGGGGAATCGTGCATGACGAGTCTGCAACAGGGAAAACGGTTTTCATTGAACCCGAAGTGGTCGTGGAAGCTAATAACCGGATTAGGGAACTGGAAGGCGAAGAGAAGCGAGAGATCATCCGCATACTGACCTCGTTTACGGATACCATACGCCCGCTTGCGCCGGACATTCTGCAATCATACGTCTTTTTGGCCGACATTGATTTCATTCGGGCAAAAGCCGTGTTCGCACAGGAAATAGGAGGGGTGCATCCGGTCATAGAAGATATGCCGCTTGTGGATTGGGCGAGAGCGATTCATCCGCTGCTGTTTCTCTCTTTGAAAAAGCAGCAGAAGTCCGTAGTCCCTTTGGACATCACTTTGACGGCAGAAAAGCGTATCCTGATTATTTCGGGACCGAACGCAGGAGGTAAGTCCGTGTGCTTGAAAACAGTCGGATTACTGCAATATATGATGCAGTGCGGGCTTTTGGTCTCGATGCATGAAAGCTCGCGCATGGGCGTTTTTTCCAATTTGTTCATAGACATAGGTGATGAACAAAGCATAGAGAATGACCTGAGCACATATTCCTCTCATTTGACCCACATGAAATATTTCGTGCGAAACTGTGATGACCGGACGATGCTGCTGATTGACGAGTTTGGGAGTGGCACGGAACCGCAAATAGGAGGCGCTATTGCAGAGGCTTTGTTGGCTCGTTTCAACCAGCACGGCAGTTTCGGGGAGATAAAGACCCATTATCAGAATTTGAAACACTTTGCGGAAGAAACGCCCGGAGTCGTGAACGGGGCAATGCTGTACGACCGTCATTTGATGCAGCCGCTTTTTAAGCTGGCGATAGGTAACCCGGGCAGTTCGTTTGCCATAGAAATTGCCAGAAAAATAGGTTTGCCGGAAGAGGTGATAGCCGAGGCATCGGAAAAGGTGGGTCAGGACTATATCAATATGGACAAATATTTGCAGGATATTGTCAGGGACAAGCGTTATTGGGAAAGCAAGCGGCAAAACATTCGCCAGCGGGAGAAGCGATTGGAAGAAGTAATATCTACCTATGAGAATGATTTGAACGAGGTGAATGCACAGCGTAAAGAAATCATGCGTGAGGCAAAGCGCGAAGCTTCCCAAATAGTGTCGGATGCAAATGCCAAGGTGGAAAATACTATCCGGGAAATCAAAGAAGCGCAGGCGGAAAAAGAACGGACGAAATTGGCACGTCAGGAGTTACGTGTTTTCAAGGAGGAGCTTGACAAGACCAACGAAGAGGATGACAGGATAGCTCGCAAGGTGGCAAAAATGAAGGAACGTGCTGAGCGTAAGAAGCAAAAACAAAAAAGCACCGTCCAACCTGCTTTCAACAAGGAGACCATCGAAGTGGGTGACATGGTTCGTCTTAAAGGCCAGATGTCGTCCGGCACTGTATTGGAAATCCAGGGCAAGCAGGCTGTTATAGCTTTGGGCATGATCAAGAGTACAGTGGATTTGGACCGTTTGGAAAAAGTCAGCAAAGGACAAATCAAGAGGGATATTCAGAAGAGCACGTTCATAAGCGAGCGTACTTCCGATCAAATGCATGAGAAGAAATTGAATTTCAAGCAGGAAATCGATGTCCGGGGAATGCGGGGCGATGAGGCTTTGCAGGCGGTTACTTATTTTATTGATGACGCTATTCAAGTCGGAGCAGCGCAGGTGCGCATTTTACATGGAACGGGCACGGGCATATTACGTCAACTAATCCGCGAGTATTTGCGTACAGTTCCCGGCGTAAAGAGTTTCCGAGATGAGCATGTCCAGTTTGGAGGAGCAGGTATCACAGTAGTTGAATTGGATTGAACCGAGATAACATGAGAAGAAGAACCGTTTTGTACCATCATCACAATCGCAAGAAAAATGCGAACCGCCATCTGGCCGAACATTATAATTATGTCGGCGAGGAGAATGTCGCGACATCCATTCGTTTGACGACATACAATGCCCAGTCCGTACATTCGCAAGTTCTGACCAAAAGCCAATATTATGCCATGGATTTTAAAGGGGATGCGAACAACATGCATTGGATAGAAATCTGCGGTCTGGCGGATTCAGAGTTGGTGACTCGCATTATGAGCGGGTATGGACTGCATCGATTAGATGCCAAAGATATTTTGACCCCGCAACATATAGCAAAGATAGAAGACTATCAAGACAAGTTGTTGGTGGTGATGAATGTTTGCTTTTATGACGATTCGCAAGAACTGCAGGTTGAACACATTTGTCTTTTGGTTACCAAACAGGTCGTTTTCAGTTTTCGGGAGCGGGACCAATATCCTATTTTCGAGGAGGTGAAAAAAGCCTTGACGGATAATGTGCTGAATATTCGTTCCGGTCATTCCGGTCAGTTGATGATTCATTTGTTGAATGCGCTTACCTCATGTTATGTTGATACTGCTTCCCAGACAGAGGGCATGCTGGAAGATGTTGAGGATTTATTGTTTGACATAGACAATGCGCCCGATGATACCGGGCAAATTATCCAGCAAAGGCGTAAGGATGCCATCACGATACGTCGTAATATGACACCGTTGAAGGACCAACTCAATAAGTTGCCGCATAGCACGGGAGGGTTTATTACTGCGGACTTGATGCCTCTGTATAATGACATGTACGACCAGGTTTTGTTTACACTCCAGACGACGGAGAGCTGCAGGGAATTGACATCCTCGTTGGTCGATTTGTACATCTCCAACAATGACTTGCGTCTCAATTCCATAATGAAACGGTTAACGGTCGTTTCTACCATATTCATCCCGTTGACATTCCTTGCCGGGATATGGGGGATGAACTTCAATAATATGCCTGAGTTGGACTGGCGTTACGGGTATTTGTTCGCATGGCTGATCATGCTTGTAGCAGCCTTCATTTCTTGGGCTTATTTGCGTAGAAGGGGCTGGAACAAATAAAGATGAACAAGAAGATCTTAAATTTAGCTCTCCCGTCAATTATTTCAAATATAACCGTACCCTTATTGGGGCTCGTGGATGTGGCAATCGTAGGCCATTTGGGTTCTGCTGCATACATCGGAGCCATTGCGGTGGGAGGGATGTTCTTCAATATGATATATTGGATGTTTGCTTTCCTGAGAATGGGGACAAGCGGTTTGGCATCCCAGGCTTATGGCCGTAGAGACTTGAAGGAATCTTCGCTGGTATTTGTCCGTTCTGTAGGAATGGCGGTAGGCTTGGGTTTTTTGCTCATTCTCTTTCAATCGTTGATTTTGCACGGAGCATTCTTGTTTGTCCGAACGACAGAAGAGATAAAGGAGCTTGCCGGACTTTATTTCCGGATATGTATATGGGGAGCTCCCGCCGTATTGGGTTTGTACAGCTATGCGGGATGGTATGTGGGGATGCAGAATTCACGTTTTCCCATGTATATAGCCATTGCCCAGAATGTTGTCAATATTTTTTCCAGTCTGTGCTTTGTCTTTCTTTTCAAAATGGGGGTGGCGGGAGTCGCATTGGGCACGCTCGTGGCGCAATATGCGGGCTTTTTATTTGCGACACTGCTGTGGTATGTTTATTATTGCCGCCTTTGGCGCTTGCTTGACTTCAAGAAGGTGATGGAGCGGAATGCACTGAAATCCTTTTTTTTGCTAAACAGGGATATTTTTTTCCGGACATTATGCTTGGTGGCTGTGACGACCTATTTCACATCACAAGGGGCGGGGAGGGGAGAGGTAATTTTAGCTGTCAATGCATTGTTAATGCAGCTCTTTACTATGTTTTCTTATGTGATGGACGGATTTGCCTATGCGGCAGAGGCATTGACGGGACGTTATGTCGGTGCGAAAAACCTAAATGGATTCAAAAGATTGGTCCGGGTGTTGTTCGCATGGGGTGCCGGACTTTCCTTGTTGTTTACTGTTTTGTATATCACGGGTGGCAAATCGTTTTTAGCCCTGTTGACGAATGAGGAGATGGTACTAAATGCGGCAACCCGATACGCTTTCTGGACTTGGTGCATACCTTTGGCTGGAATGGCAGCTTTCTTGTGGGATGGCATTTATATCGGTGCGACAGCCTCCCGCCAGATGCTTTACTCCATGTTGATTGCCTCTATATGCTTTTTTGTCGTCTATATGTCTTTGCGTGCTTTGATCGGGAATCATGCCTTATGGCTTGCCTTTATCGTGTATCTTTTGTCAAGAGGAATGGTACAAACCTGTCTCGCACCAGGAATATTCAGGCGAATCAGTTAAATAGGTATCTCTCACCTATCTCTCACCTATCTCTCACCTATCTCTCATCAAACATAACTGTTTGTACTGCAATGATTTGGTCTTGAAAAAATGCCAGGTGAGAGATGGTGAGACCATTTTTCCAACTTTGTGGAGGAGTGAAGTATGGTATTTGTTTATCATCTGCAAGAGAAAAATGATTGAAAAGATACAACCACCGGATTACAGAGAATAGCTGTCTTTCCCTTCTTGTAGAATCGGTAAAAAATGCATTTCTTACCGATTTTTTGTAAAGTCACTTTTCTGCAATGCCGTTATCTTTGCATTAGTAATAATTAAAAATCAGAACAATATGAAACCATTGGTCGTTACTGTATTCATGTTGCTGACTTTGGTAGTCAGAGCGAATGCACAGGAGAATCAGAAAGTATTCACTGCCGAAGAACAGGCCATAATCGATTTGTCGAACGACAAATGGGACTGGATGGCAGGAAAAAATGTGGAGAAGTTGGCAGAACTGTTCCATGAGAACTCGCAATTCGTCCATATGGGCGGTTTTTGGGGTAAGCAGCAGGAGCTGGAGACCATTCGTACCGGTGGCATCTGGTACAAGAAAGCTGAGATACATGATGTGCAGGTAGAATTTGCCCAGGAACGGCAACAGTTTACAGCCGGATCCATCTGAACTCAGTGGTCGGAGGCAATGCAGTACGTTTCCCCTTTATCGTTTCGGAAGTTTATGTCATGGAAAACGGGAAATGGCAACTTTCCACACTTGCTTTTACGAGAACTTTAGGGGAATAATCAAACAACCGATGAAAGTCATAAAATTATTTTTTACAACTATGCTGGCTATATCATCCGTTGCTGTATATGCACAGAACGCAGAAACCTTCCGTCAGCCTTATCCGCTGGGCGATAAACTTTCACCGAATCCCAACTTCACCGGCGAGGTATGGCTTGCGCCTTTGACCGAGAAGAAAGAGCTGAATGTGCCGATGGCAAATGTCACCTTCGAACCGGGATGCCGCAACAGCTGGCACTCGCACAAGGCCGGACAACTCTTGATAGCCACCGCAGGCATCGGCTACTATCAGGAGAAAGGACAACCTGCCCGCCGTCTGTTTCCAGGTGATATCGTGGAGATTGCTCCCGATGTGGAGCATTGGCACGGGGCGGCACCTGACAGTTGGTTTGCCCACATTGCCATCACCACCAATCCTCAGAACAATGCTGCCGTATGGCTCTCTCCGGTAAGCGATGAGCAATATCATGATGCTACGAATGAAGCGGAAACTCGCTATGCCGAAGCAAACAAAGTGCTGACCACAAGAGAGCAAGCTATCGTTGCTGTGGCGTCCTATACAGGCAAAGGCGACTTGGAACATCTGAAATCGGCTCTTATGCAGGCATTGGAAGCAAGCATGACCATCAACGAGATTAACGAAGTGCTGATTCACGCCTACGCCTATTGCGGATTCCCCCGTAGCCTGCGAGCCATCCAAACTTTCATGCAGGTTGTGGATGAACGAAAGGCGAAAGGAATAAATGATACGGTCGGCCGGGATGCCTCTGCCATTACAGACAACAGAAGCCGCTACGAGCGCGGTCGTGACGTGCTTGCCGAAATATCGGGCGTACCAGCCGATGCACCGAAAGCCGGATATGCCGTGTTCGCTCCGACTATCGAGCGATTCCTTAAAGAGCATCTTTTCGCTGACCTCTTCGAACGCGATTTGCTGACCTACCGGGAGCGTGAACTTGCCACACTGTCCATCCTTGCCGGAGTGGGTGGCGTAGAGCCGATGTTCGGAAGCCATGCCGCAATATGCCTGCATCTTGGAGTTACTCCGGGACAGATTTCGGCGTTGTTGAATATCGTGGAAATGAATCTCGGCAAGAGTCATACGGAGCCGCTTCGTAAAGTGTTGAATCAAATGACGGAAAAGAAATGAAGAAAACAGTCTTATCGGCATTGTTGCTGTCGGCTACAACAATTGCCGGAGCGCAAAAGCCCATTGCGATACTCAAACAAGGGCACTTCTCGGTAGGAGGCACGACCCTGCAGCGACCTGGGACATACGATAACAGTAAATTCGTCGGCTGGGCGGAGCAGGAAGAGACCGGACAAAGCTATCGTGCCGACCATGCTTTCGTGGATTATCAGATTCCTGTCGACAGCAAGCCGCTTCCGCTTGTCTATGTGCATGGTTATGGAGGCTCGGGCGTTTGTTGGCAGATGACTCCCGATGGCAGGGACGGCTTCTCCACTTTGATGTTGCGCCGAAACACCTTCTAAAAACCTCGGTGATGAGAATTGGCGTGTCCGTCTTCAGATGGCTCGCAAGTTTGTGGAAACCATCAATAGGCACGGAGGAAATGCCACTTTGGTAGAGTTGCCTAAAATCGGCATCTATGGCAATACGCATTTTCTGATGCAGGATTTGAATAATGACAAGTTGGCGGAATTGCTTGATGAGAGGTTAAGTAGTGCCGAAAAGAAAACACATAATAAACAATAAGCAAAGGGGCTGTGTCAAAACTAAGGCGCATCCC
>CALBYC010000165.1 GCA_937890135.1 uncultured Parabacteroides sp. | reverse complement strand
CCTTGTTGGCTTCTTACTGACTTCTTGTGATTCCTATACGACAGATATGGAGGGAAAATGGCAATTGGAACGCATTGAATCAGAAAGTGGGATAAGCCAAGTAGATACTGTATGGTATAATTTCCAGACCTCATTGTTCCAATATCAGATTTATGATCAATCGACCCGCTCATATCGAACCTCGGATGGATTTAATACTTACGAGAAGGACAAATTGGTATTAAGGCTCTTCTCGGAAAACATCCTTCCATATACCGATTGGAACACCTCCGTGAGAGACTTCATAGTAGAAAAGAAAAATCGCAATGCTCTAATTCTGTCCAGCGAAGGGAAAAAATATTATTTCAGGAGATTCTGATATTTCGGGTCTCCCGAAATGATATGAACCTAACGAATTGGTATGGTTGAAGGAAAACCGGCATGATTAAAGATTTTTTTCAGCAATTAATTAAGCAGAAACAGCTGAAGAACTTGGAAAATTCTTATTTTTGCAGAAAATTACATTAAACAATTTTAGTTATATCATGGCAAATGTGATTACGATTAAAAAGGGTTTAGACATTAATCTGAAAGGTAAAGCCCCCGAAACAATGCTAAATGCCGGTAAAAGCGCGACTTATGCAATTGTACCGGATTATTACACAGGCATTGTTCCCAAGGTGGTTGTGCACCAAGGAGATAAGGTCAAAGCAGGTTCTACTTTGATGATAGACAAGAACCGTCCTGAAATCAAGTTCGTTTCACCCGTCAGCGGTGAAGTCGTTGCCGTTAATCGTGGAGAAAAACGCAAGGTGTTGAGCATTGTTGTCACACCGGATGCGCAAATCGAATACGAGGATTTCGGCAAAAAAAATGTTTCATCTCTGAATGCCGAAGAGGTGAAAACAGAATTGTTGAACGCCGGAATGTGGCCTTTTATCAAGCAGCGTCCGTATGACATCGTTGCTTCTCCGAGTGATTCTCCCCGTGACATTTTTGTTACTGCATTCAATTCTGCCCCGTTAGCCCCCGACTTCGATTTCTTGGTAAAAGGGAATGAAGCCGATTTGCAGTCGGGTCTGGATGCATTGGCAAAATTGACCAAAGGAAAAGTCTACGTGGGAGTAAAAAAAGGCACTTCAGTAAAAATCAACAATGTTGAAACAGTTGAATTTGCCGGCCCTCATCCGGCAGGCAATGTCGGGGTGCAGATCAATCATATCAAACCCGTAAACAAGGGAGAGGTGGTATGGACCGTCAATGCGACTGACGTGATTTTGATGGGACGCCTTTTTAACAAGGGAGTTGCGGATTTCACCCGGTTGGTCGCTGTCACAGGTTCGGAAACGACAGAACAAGGTTACGTGAAAGCCCTTGCAGGTTGTACCATAGAAAGCCTTGTCGGAGGCAGGATAAAGAACGGCGAGCACGTTCGCATTATCAGCGGCAATGTTTTGACAGGAACGAAGGTATCGATGGAGAATTACTTAGGCGCATACGATTGCCAAATTACAGCGATTCCTGAAGGTGACGAAGTGAACGAATTTTTAGGCTGGGCTACCATAGGATTCAACAAATATAGCACAAGCCATTCTTATTTAACTTGGCTGATTGGACGAAACAAGGAGTACGTAATAGATGCTCGAATCAAAGGCGGAAAGCGTGCTATGATTATGTCCCACGAATACGACAAAGTATTCCCGTTCGACATAATGCCCGAATATCTGTTGAAGGCAATCATCACATTTGATATCGATAAGATGGAGAATTTGGGAATCTATGAAGTGGCTCCTGAGGATTTCGCCCTTTGTGAGTTCGTGGATACCTCTAAAATTGAGATACAGCAGATTGTTCGTAACGGTTTGAATTTGTTGTACAAGGAAATGAATTAATAACATTAAAATCATAAAACATTGAAAGCGTTAAGGAATTATCTCGACAAGATTAAACCAAACTTCGAGGAAGGTGGGAAGCTGGCAATGTTCCGTTCTGTTTTCGAAGGATTCGAAACATTTTTGTTTGTTCCGAACACAACCTCAAAATCAGGCGTGCATATTCACGACAGCATTGATTCGAAGCGAACCATGACAGTGGTTATCATCGCTTTGTTGCCTGCTTTACTTTTTGGCATGTACAATGTCGGTTATCAGCATAACTTGGCAGTAGGTATAAATCCGGGATTCTGGATGACATTTATTTTTGGTTTTTTGGCCGTATTGCCTAAGATTATCGTATCATACGTTGTCGGTTTAGGCATAGAGTTCACCGTGGCTCAGTATAAGAAGGAGGAAATCCAGGAAGGATTCCTGGTCTCGGGCATGCTGATTCCGATGATTGTGCCAGTGGACACCCCGTTGTGGATGATTGCCGTGGCCACAGCATTTGCTGTCATATTTGCCAAAGAAGTGTTTGGTGGGACAGGTTACAACATATTCAATGTGGCGTTGGTGACACGTGCATTCTTGTTTTTTGCCTATCCGGCCGCAATGTCTGGAGACCAGGTCTTTGTCCGTACTTCGGATACTTTTGGCATTGGTGCCGCGGACGGCGTGGTGGATGGCTTTACGGGTGCAACCCCGTTAGGACAAATCGCTGTTGCCGGTAAAGAGTTGATAGGGAACTTCCATGTTACGGACGTGACAGGAAAGGTCATTTCGACAATGGACTACTTTGTCGGATTGATTCCTGGATCTATAGGTGAAACTTCGGTAATCGCCATCCTTATAGGTGCTGCCATCTTGTTGTTCACAGGCATAGCAAGCTGGAAAACAATGGGCTCCGTGTTTGTAGGTGGAGCAGTGGTTGCCGCTATTTTCAACATGATAGGAACTACGGTGGTCATGACCGTATCTCCCGCTGACCATTTGTTCTTAGGAGGATTTGCATTTGGGGCAGTGTTTATGGCAACAGACCCGGTTACTTCAGCCCGTACAGAAACCGGCAAATATATTTATGGTTTCTTAGTAGGAGCCATGGCTATTATTATCCGTGCATTGAACCCTGGCTATCCGGAAGGAATGATGCTCGCTATCTTACTAATGAACGTATTTGCCCCGCTGATTGACTACTACGTAGTTGAAGCGAACGTTACCCGCCGTCTGAAGAGAGCAATCAAATAACTGAATAAAGCATAGAATTATGAATAGAGATAGTAATAGTTATACGATTATTTATGCAGCCGTAATGGTTATTTTGGTTGCTGTAGTTTTGGCATTTACTTCACAATCGTTGAAAAGTGCTCAAAAGCAGAATGAGGACAATGATAAACGTCAGCAAATTTTACGATCTATAAATGTGAAAGTTCCGGCAAATCAGGCAGAAGCTAAATATAATGAGCTTATCAAAGATGCTTATCTGATTGATGGGAATGGGAACAAAGTAGGTGATGCAAAAGACGCTTTTGAAGGCATCAAAGAGGGTTACCCCGTTTTCGTGGCGAACGTTGACGGTCAGACCAAATACATCATGTCATTGCATGGTGCAGGACTTTGGGGGCCGATTTGGGGATACATTTCAGTGAATGACGACAAGAATACCGTATTTGGTACTGACTTTAGCCATCAAGGCGAGACCCCTGGGCTGGGTGCAGAAATAACCAAGCCGGAGTTCAGCCGACAGTTTGCAAGCAAGCAGTTGTTCAAAGGAGGAGTGTTCAAATCAATCGCTGTGGTAAAGAAAGGCAAATCTGCAGAAGGGCAAGATTATGTCGATGGTATCTCGGGCGGCACGATAACTAGCCAAGGTGTCAGCAAAATGCTTTATGACAGTTTGAAGAGTTATGAGAAATTTTTAACTTCAAAGCAGTAATAAAATGGGATTATTATCAAAGAAAAATAAAGAAGTATTAGTTGGCCCATTAAGCATCAACAACCCGGTCATCGTCCAGATGCTTGGCATATGTTCGGCGTTGGGCGTGACTTCAAAGTTGGAGCCAGCTTTGGTTATGGGCATTTCCGTAACAGCCGTCGTAGCTTTTTCAAATGTGATTATATCTTTGCTACGCAACACGATTCCTAACCGTATCCGTATCATCGTGCAGTTGGTTGTGGTTGCAGCTTTGGTTACTATCGCAAGTGAAGTATTGAAGGCTTATGCTTACGATGTAAACAAACAATTATCCGTGTTCGTTGGCTTGATTATTACCAACTGTATATTGATGGGTCGTTTGGAAGCCTTTGCACTGGGCAATGGTCCATGGGAATCATTCCTGGACGGTGTTGGTAACGGTTTAGGTTATGCTATAATCCTTGTGATAGTCGGTTTCTTCCGTGAACTGTTGGGATCGGGGACCTTGTTTGGGGTACAAGTTATCCCGCAAGTGTTCTATGACTGGGGTTATGTAAATAACGGTTTGATGATTTTGCCTCCAATGGCATTAATTGTCATCGCAGTGATTATTTGGGTTCATCGTTCTCGGAACAAGGAACTTCAAGAAAACTAATGATAACCATCATAAATTAGAAAAGAATGGAAGAAATATTAAGTACGTTTGTCCGCTCAATCTTTGTTGACAACATGGTGTTCGCATATTATTTAGGTATGTGTTCCTTCCTGGCTGTTTCAAAGAATGTGAAGACTGCTATGGGATTGGGTTTGGCTGTGACATTCGTTTTGGTATGTACATTGCCAATCAACTATATGCTTGAGAATTATGTCTTGAAGGAAGGAGCCCTTTCTTGGCTGGGCGCAGAGTTTAAGGATGTCAATTTGAGCTTCCTTGCCTTTATCCTGTTCATTGCCATCATTGCTTCTTTTACTCAATTAGTGGAAATGGTTGTTGAGAAGTTTGCCCCCGCGCTTTACTCCTCGTTAGGCATTTTCCTGCCTTTGATTGCTGTAAACTGTGCTATATTGGGTGGTTCTCTGTTCATGCAACAGAAAGCTTTTGCTAATGTAGGTGTAGCAACTGTCTATGGATTGGGTTCCGGCATAGGATGGATGTTGGCTATCGTAGGCATGGCTGCCGTCCGTGAAAAATTGGCCTATTCAGATGTTCCTAAGCCATTGAAAGGATTAGGCATCACATTTATCATCACAGGCTTGATGGGCATGGCATTCATGTGTTTTTCAGGTTTGAAGATTTAATATTAACGCATAAAGATTTAAGTAAAGATATGACTTTATTAATGTCGGGCGGACTTACAATCATAGCCAGTGCCGTTGTCTTTCTTCTGGTGACAATGATATTGGTGGGTGCGTTGTTGTACGCTAAAGCAAAATTGGTTCCGTCAGGAAATGTCAAATTGACGGTTAATGGAGGAGAGAAAGAAATAGAAACTCCCATAGGTGGAACATTGCTGAGTGCTCTTCAGTCTGGCGGTGTGTTCCTGTCATCAGCGTGCGGCGGTGGCGGTAAATGTGGTCAGTGCCGAGCTCAAGTTTTAGAAGGGG
>CALBYC010000164.1 GCA_937890135.1 uncultured Parabacteroides sp. | reverse complement strand
CGTTTGTACGACCGGAGTCATGCTTAGCTCGCGGTCAATTATGGCGATGGCGTTCTGTGACAATACGGCGAGGTATCCGTCGTATGTCATGACCAAACCGACCAAAGTCTGTGGATTGCCCATGTATGGTGCCATGTCTATCTGCTTGTCCAATTCAATCCCGGCAGCGGGATTATTTGCTTCTTTGAGCTTATATCGGCAGATGACTGTGCGGGCATTGGTATAGGCGTAATTGTCTTTGTCGCAGAGGACATAATTCCCGTTTGCCATTGCCAGTTGTGGAATCGGCCCAAGGGTATTGACGGCGGCGGCATACAATTCAGTGGTGGATTTGTAGTTGGTGTCTACCAATTTGCGCAAGTCGCTCTCCGTATGTTTGTTGATGTTGGGCAATGCGGCTTCCGCCACACGCTCGTATTTCCCATCCGCTATGCATATATAGGATACTCGGTCGCTGCACATGCCCCACATGTAATCTTTATGAGTGGAAGCGAGGGTCATCAAGTTGACGGGACCGCTCCAGTTCAGATGGTAGGAGGACGTGTCGATGCGGAAAGAGCCCCCTTTTACCGCATACGGGAATGCGTCTGTTTGTGCGGAATTGAAGTGGGTGACGCTGTAATGCTCTGCGGCTAAATAGGGATTGGCAGGAGGAGTGCCTAACTCCGAGGGGGAAGGGTCCGGTGGAGTCGGCTCATCCCCGTTGTCTGTGCATGCCGGGGTCAAATAAATAGTCAATGACAAAAGAGCGAAGGCTTTTAATGCTTTTTCCAATTGTTGTTTCATGATTATATGCGTTTTTTAATTTAAACGGCCCGACCATAGGCCTTAGTTCCATGCAAAATTAGGTAACTTCCGGATGTTCGGGTTTAAAGCGGAGCGACAATAACAGAAACCAGTGGCGACAATTTTGTACCGGTTAATAATCAGTGCTTTGTGCCTAACCTCTGCCTTCTTGTTCTAATATGATTTTGCGGTATTGGGAAGGAGTCATTCCGTATTTGTCTCGGAATTGTCGTTGAAAAGTACGAGGAGTTCCGAACCCGCTCTCTTCGGCAATCTCTTTTAATACGATGGGATGGGGGGACGATAGCAGGTGCCTGCAATAGTCCAGGCGTGCTGCGTTGATATACTCGACCACCGTCATCCCCTTGTTTTCCTTGATGGCATTGGCAATGGCTCTTTCGCTGATTTGTAATGCCTTTGCCAGTTTTTCCCTGTTTAATCCCGGGTCTTGGAAAGGATGATTTTCCAGCAGATATTGTTCTATTTGGTTCAGGATATTTTTCCCGGCATCATCCGGCGTCGGTTCCCACGCATCCTCTTTTCCCTTGTTTGCTTGTAAAGATAAACTGTTTGTCAGTTTGTCTATCTCTTCCAATTGGCTTACCAAAAGCCTGTTTTGGGCATGCAGCCTCTGCGCATATAGGATATACGACAATAGCAGGATGCTTATCAAAGTGAGGAATGCATACGCCCAGTATAGGGAATATGTTTTCTGTTTTGCTTCCTGTTGCGCCCTCTCCACTTGATACTGCACCCTCAGCTCGTCCAATTCCCGGATGTTTTCGGCTTTCAGGAGGGAGTCTTTGCCGTGGATATACTCTTTGTAGGCGTTGGCACTTTGCCTGGCATCGCCGCTCAACGAAAGCAGTTCCGCTTTGATATGTAAATCTTTCAGGTAGAATGGGTAATAATATTGGTGCATGTCCAAGAGGGTGTCTATGTAGGCGATGGCTTGCTCATGCGATTTTTGTTCGGCGGACAACATGTAGGCGGCTTCATAATAATGTTCGTATGCCCTCGCCGGCAGGTCGTTCCGCATGTAGGGACGTGCTTGGCGCAGGCATTGGTCCGCCCCGGCTATGTCCCCGGATTTCAGCAAGGCGATTGACCGGAAAGCGAGGGCGGTGACCGGGCAATGGCCGCTTGCATCTTTCCAGCCTTTATCCTGCCAGTAACTGAAGATTTCACTATATTTGTCTGATACGGACCGGATTTCCGCTTTCCCTTTTATTTTGACGCAAACCGAGAAGAGCCATTCGCAGATGCTTAGTGCGGTGGCGAAGTTGTTCAAGTTGTCCTGGTAAGGAGGGCAGATTTCCAAACCTTCGGATAAAGTCTTGTAAGCCTTGTCGTAGAGGCTCAGTTTGTAAAATATCTGGCCTTGCACTCTGAGGGCCATCGCTTTCCCGATAGGAAGATCCAGCTTTTTGGCCTGCAGATACATTTTCCTCGCTTCTTCTTGTGCCGCTGTGTAGGATTTGTTGGCAAACATCCAGTCTATAAATATATTGTATAGGGCAAAGTAATATACATACTGTTTCGTGTTGTAGAGGAAGGCGAATGCCTCTTTGGATTCCTTTTCCAAATCGGACGAGGGGGAGATATTGGCCAACGACTGTATGTAGGAACTGTACGTGAGGCCGATGGCTGCCGTGTCATTTTGGGATTGCGCTTGCTGCAAGGCAATTCTCCAATCTTCCGGCATTCCGCTGACATGTGCCTTTTGGATGGAAGCCGCCAACGTATTTGCAGTTATGGAGTCCCTCTGCCCGTAGCTTGGACAGGAAAATAGGCAAGATGCGATGGAGAAGAGTCCGATAAGTCGTATGATGTGGATGAAACGTTTCATGCTATCCCTCTTTGTGTTTGTTTTTATAACAAAGATAGGACATTTTCATCAATAATCCCGTTTCAGGGATATTATTGCAAAAAAACTTGTACAATCAAGGATGATTCATTAAGTTTACACGGAATTTCATGAATGGGTTAATGGGGTCTCAAACTCTGAGGAAGTGACTTAATCGCTTGGTAAAATGGCAAAACAGAAAGAATATGGAGAGTTAGATATGGAGAACTGTTCGGATATTGTGGCGGAACCACAATACGATTTGTTTTTCAATAACGGCGAAAATGAACGTAATGAAGAAGGCGCTTTAAGGGTGTTGTCTCTTTTTTCCGGCTGTGGTGGCATGGATTTAGGTTTGGAAGGCGGCTTTATATGCCATCGTCATTCAGTGACGAATCCGGGATGGGTTCGTCACAAGGTTAATGATAATTGGGTTCTCCTTAATCGGAATGCCTTTCGCACGGTATTTGCGTGTGATATTTTGGAAGAAGCCCGATTGACTTGGTTGCGTTATATGTCTCGTTTCCATGTCAATCCCGATATATATCATTTGGAAAGTATAGTTGACCTTGTGAAATTGCACAAGGAAGGGAATGATGTTTTTCCCAGTAATATTGATATTGTGACGGGTGGTTTCCCCTGTCAGGATTTTAGCGTTGCGGGCAAACGAAGGGGGTTTGATTCTTCAGTGACGCACAATGGCGAAAAAAAGAGGAGAGATGGGCCGTCTGAAGAAACCAGAGGAAAGCTGTATATATGGATGAAGCAGGTTGTCGATATCGTCCGGCCGAAGATGTTTATAGCCGAGAACGTCAAAGGGTTGGTAAGTCTTGGTGATGTCAAGGAAATCATACAGCGTGATTTCTCGACTGCCAATGGCAATGATTACATAGTTCTGGAGCCTCAAGTGCTGCATGCGGCAAATTATGGAGTTCCGGAGACGAGGGAGCGCGTGATTTTCATAGGCATTAAGCGGTCGGCTCTTTCTCGGGATGCCATAGCGGCTTTGGAACAGGAGAATATCCCTGCACTTTACAATCCATATCCTGCTCCGACACATGACTTTAATGTACACGATAACGAACTGCCTTCCCCAGTTTCTTGCCGAGATATATTTCAGGATTTGCCTGAGCCTTCCGATTCGGAAGACCTGGCGCAGCAGGTTTTTTCGGGTGCGAAATACCTTGGGAATGGTAGCCAAGGTCAGACGGAAATCAACATAGATGGATTGGCTCCTACCATACGGTCTGAGCATCATGGAAATATAGAGTTTAGGAGATTGTCGTTAGAGCATGGAGGGAAAATTATGGATGAGCTTAATCGGGGGCTTCAAGAAAGGCGCTTGACCCCCCGAGAATGTGCTTTGATTCAAACATTCCCGCCTGATTATCCCCTCGTATTCTGTAAAAATGGCTCGAAACGTTATGCGGTCAGTCCCTCTGGGGCTTATAAAGTGATAGGGAATGCGGTTCCTCCGATGTTGGCATATAATATAGCCAAAAGAATCCAAGAAGTGTGGCCTTTATATTTTGGATAACTATGGATAAAGAGAATAACATTATTGCGATTAGAAAGGAAGACATATCTTCTGCCCACAAGGCTTTTGTGGATTTAATGCGGAGGACTGAAAAAATCCTAAATGATGAGGCTCTTTTGCGGCCGGATGAGTATAAAAAGCTGAATTCATCAACATTGGAGTTTTGTGCAGTTGAAAAAATCAAGATGGCATGTTCGGATTCTCCTTTTGATGCCAATGAGGTAGTGCTGGTTTCGGGGCAAAGATTCCCGGACATAGTGGCAAATAAATATTATGGCGTTGAGGTCAAATCCACAAAGGAGAATCGTTGGACATCGACTGGCAGTAGTATAGTGGAAACTACTCGAATTGAAAATGTGGGTGATATCTTTATGTTGTTCGGAAAACTTGGCGGTGATGTTCCGCAGTTTAAATGTCGCCCTTATCAGGATGTGTTGTATGATATAGCTGTAACACATTCTCCAAGGTATTTGATCAATATGGAGCTAAAAAAAGAAGAAACTATTTTTTCCAAAATGGGCACTATCTATGATGACTTCAGAACCTCTTCTGATTCAATTTCTTTGGTTAGGTGTTATTATAGAAAACGAGCAAAATTGCAGAATCGCCAAGAAATGCCTTGGTGGATAACTTCTGATAATGTTGATGATCCTCGTCCATTTAATATCAGATTGTGGAATTCTCTTGATTTAAGTGAGAAAAGGGAACTACAGACGAAATGTATGATTTTGTTTCCGGAAGCCTTGAATCCAGCCCGTAGCCTGACAAAATACAATAATACGACACTTTGGCTTTGTTCCTATAACCAGGTAGTAAATCCAAATGTCAGGGATTTGTATTCTGCAGGAGGTAAGATTACTCATGTGGACAGCAAGCGACTCCCGCAACCCGTAGCGCAAGTTTTCAATACGATCGTGGATTATTCTAATGACGTTAAAACCCTGCTTGATTCTCCTACAAAAGATATGCTCCTTTTGATAAAAGATTTCAATCCGATACTTTTGAAAAGTAATGATATGTATGAAAACTGGTTGGAGATTTGCTGCGGGTTTGCAAAGGTATATGACGTGCCATTGAGAAAATGGATAGAGGACAAACCTGTTTTTTCTTTTTCCAAATGAATGTTTCTATATGGTATGTAATTATAACAGTCGCATCCGATTTAGGGAAAGGTGGCAAGCAAATCGTGAAAAGGCCGCAGTGAA
>CALBYC010000163.1 GCA_937890135.1 uncultured Parabacteroides sp. | reverse complement strand
CAAAACGGAAATGTTCGTTATATTGAATCAATTGGCATTTGATAGGAAAATCCGACTGAATTTTAAATAATTGGTCCTTTTTAAATTCCATTGTCTCCTCCGTCTTTCCATCCTTATCTATCAACAAGCAATCCCTATCTTTTATAACCCTCCATCCCAAAGGGGAATAAAAAGACTTACCTGATTCTCGTCCTAAGCACATAAACAAAGAAGATACAACTTGCCGACTGAATCCATACGGGCGAAGCATTTCATACAAAATCGTTTCCGATGCAGGATAAGCAAGTAGTTGCGGTATAGACAAACTGTTCCCTTTCCATAATTCCTTACGTGCCTTTTCCAATACAGACAAATAAATTTCTTCAGCTGCGGATAAATGCATTGCAGAACGCGCCAAAGTCACTCTTACAGCTGGGTTCAACTGCTCCATAGAGGGCAACACGCGGAGGCGAATATAATTACGTGTATATTCATCTGAAAAATTTGTACTATCGGTCACATACGTTTGTCCTATTTGCCCTAACCAATCTTGAATATCTGCTCGGGATACACATAACAAAGGGCGCACTACATACCCGTTCTTTGGCCTGATACCCACCAAGCCACGTATCCCTGAACCACGCATCAAATTCATTAATAAGGTTTCAATGCTATCATCACGATGATGCGCTACAGCTACAGCTTGAGCATTTAGTTTTTTGCACATTTCTTCAAACCAATCATAGCGTAACTGCCGAGCAGCCATTTCTATAGACAACTTATTTTTTTCAGCAAAAGAAGCCGTCTGAAAATCTATCGCAAAATATGGCACTTTTTTTCTTTTTGCAAATTCCCGAGCAAAGCTCTCGTCTCTTTCTGATTCTTCTCCTCGTAAATGGAAATTACAATGCAAAGCAACACAATCATATCCCAACTTGCACAAAACATCAAGCAAAGAGACAGAATCTGCACCTCCACTTAATCCAACCAGCACAATTCCACCATTAATATCCAAGAGATTGTGCTCTTTAATAAAAGAACGAATCCTACTCAACATGACAAAAACATTAACAAAAGCGCGAGGAAATACAAGAGTATCTCCTCGCGCTCCTTTTCTTTAATATTTTTAATAATTATTCTTCAACGCCAGCCAATTCTGAGTCTATCATAATCCTACCACAATATTCACATACGATGATTTTCTTATGAAGCTTTATGTCCAACTGTTTCTGAGGAGGTATCTTATTAAAGCAGCCCCCACAAGCATCTCGTTGGATGTAAACGACAGCCAAACCATTTCGAGCCCCCTGACGAATGCGCTTAAATGCTTTTAATAAGCGAGAATCTATTTGCGCTTCCAATTGTTTAGCCTTATCACGCAAATTTTCTTCACTTTGTTTTGTTTCAGCAACGATCTGATCCAATTCTTGTCTTTTTTGAGCCAAATCCGCTTTTCTGCCTTCTAATGTTTCTTTCAGCTGAGCAATTTCATTTTTCTTTTGAGCGATACTTTCATTAAATTCTCGGATTCTTTTTTCAGAAAATTCCACTTCCAAACCTTGAAACTCTATTTCCTTCGAAAGGTTATCATATTCTCTGTTGTTTCGTACATTGTCCAACTGCGTCTTATATTTTTCAATCAAACCATTTGATTCTGAAATCTTATGCTTTTGATCATTTACAGACACTTCATATTGTTTAATATCAGCTTGATAGTTTTGCATACGGGTTTCCAAACCAGCTATTTCATCTTCTAAATCCTGAACTTCCAAAGGTAATTCGCCACGAAGAGTCCTGATTTTATCTATTTCGCTCATTATCTTCTGAAGCTGATACAGCGAGTAAAGTTTTTCTTCAACTGTATACTCTTTTTCAGTTGCTTGTTTCTCTGTTGCCATTCTATAAATATTTTACTGGGTTTGAATTAACATTCGACAAATATAGGGCAAAGGTAGGCAATTTTTTCGATATTATTTCATAAAATATTTCTTTTGTGCAAATCTCAGACTCATAATGTCCAATTACGGCCAACAATATAAGATTTTCCACATCATAAAAATCATTATATTTTGCTTCACCTGTTATAAACACGTCAGCGCCGTAGTTGATGGCATCATCTAACAGAAAGGCGCCGCTACCTCCACAAATAGCGACCTCCCGGATAGACCGGCCTATCAATGAAGAATGCCGCACCGCCCCGACTTTGAACAGACTCTTTACCCGCTGAAGGAATTCCATTTCATCCATCTCCTCCGGCAATTCCCCCACTATCCCCGAACCTACTTGATTCCAAGTATTATCCAACGGATAAAAATCGCAAACAGGTTCTTCATACGGATGGACTGCCAATAAGGCACGTAACACGCTGGATTTCTTATAAACAGGAATGATTGTTTCTATGCGAACCTCCTCCTCGGTATGCAGCGAACCTATTTCACCGCAGTATGGATTGCAGTCTTCTGATGCCGCACGAAATTTTCCTTTACCGGACACATTAAAGCTACATGAATCATAGTTGCCGATATGTCCAGCACCAGCATTTGCCAAAGCAGTACGCACAATATCAGCAAAAGATGTCGGGACAAAAGTAACAAGTTTCATCAACATATGTTTCTTAGGGCTCAGAACTCGGATATTTGTCAAGCCTAACAATGATGCCAATTTGTAATTGACACCATTGTAGGCATTGTCTAAATTCGTATGGGCGGCATAAATCACCAAGTCGTGCTTGCAAGCCTTTATCAAACTTCTTTCGATATAGTTTTTGCCTGTCAGAGACTTAAATGGCCTAAAAGCCAAAGGATGGTGAGATATAATCAGATTACAACCTAAATCCAAAGCCTCATCTATCACAGATTCAGTCACATCCAAACAAAGCAATGCTCCAGTTGCTACTTGATTGGCATCACCAATCTGCACCCCACTGTTATCGTAGTTTTCTTGCAACGAAGCGGGAGCGACCTCTTCTATAAGTTTTAACACATCTTTTATCCTCACCATATCCGATTCTATTTCAAATTAATTCTCAAATGCAATTCTTCCAATTGAGAATCATCCAACATGCCAGGAGCATCCAACATGACATCGCGACCCGAATTATTTTTCGGGAATGCTATGCAATCACGGATAGAATCCAATCCGGCAAACAATGACACCCAACGGTCCAAACCATACGCCAAACCTCCATGAGGGGGTGCACCATATGTAAAGGCGTTCATTAAGAAACCGAAGCGTTCTTGTGCTCGTTCTTCCGAGAAACCAAGCAATTTGAACATCTTGTCTTGCAACTGGCTGTCATGGATTCTAATGGATCCACCACCAACTTCCACGCCATTGATAACCATGTCATAAGCATTGGCTCGCACAGCCCCAGGGTCTGTATCCAGCAAAGGAATATCATCCGGATTTGGCATGGTAAAAGGATGGTGCATGGCATAAAACCGTTGGTCTTCCTCGCTCCATTCAAACAATGGGAAATCAATCACCCATAAACAAGCAAATTTATTCTTGTCACGCAAGCCCAATTGCTCGGCAACGTGCAAACGAAGTTCGTTCAATTGTTTTCGGGTTTTCATGGCATCGTCTCCAGACAGGATCAAAATCAAATCACCGGGATTTGCTCCAAAGGCCTTTTTCATCTGTTGCAACTCGTCTTGCGTATAAAATTTGTCCACGCTGGATTTTACTGTTCCATCTGCCTCTATACGTGCATAAACCAATCCTTTCGCTCCAATTTGAGGACGTTTTACAAATTCAGTGAGTTGATCCAGCTGTTTACGGGTATAATGGGCAGCACCTTCCGCACATATGCCGCCTATATATTTTGCATTATCAAACACAGAAAAACCGTGCCCTTGCATAACATCCATCAATTCCACGAATTTCATGCCGAAACGCAAATCGGGCTTGTCACTTCCATAATATTTCATGGCATCCTGCCACGTCATGCGCACGAACGGTTCTTTGAACTCTATCCCCCTAATCGTCTTGAACAGATGTTTTGCCATTCCTTCAAACATATTAATGACATCTTCCTGTTCCACAAAGCTCATTTCACAGTCAATCTGAGTAAATTCAGGCTGACGATCAGCGCGCAAATCCTCATCACGGAAGCATTTTACTATCTGGAAATAACGGTCGAAGCCTGAGACCATAAGGAGCTGCTTCAAAGTCTGTGGGGATTGGGGCAATGCATAGAATTGTCCCGGGTTCATGCGAGACGGCACCACAAAGTCACGGGCTCCTTCCGGTGTTGAGTTAACCAAAACGGGGGTTTCAACCTCCAGAAATCCTTGTTTGTCCAAATAATTACGCACTTCGAATGCCATTTTGTGGCGCAATTCCAAATTCTTACGAACCACAGAACGGCGCAGATCCAAATAACGGTACTTCATGCGTAAATCATCGCCACCATCCGTATCATCTTCTATCGTGAAAGGCGGAGTCACAGCCGTATTCAAAATATTCAATTCTGACACAACCAGCTCAATCTCGCCTGTTGGTATATGAGTGTTCTTACTGGAACGCTCTCGCACAACGCCCGTAACCTGAATCACATACTCGCGTCCTAACTTATTTGCTTGTTCGCACAACGCTGAATTTACTTCCTGGTTAAACACCAACTGTGTTATTCCGTAACGATCGCGGAGATCCACGAAAGTCATGCCACCCATTTTACGTGTTTTCTGCACCCAGCCGGCCAGTTTGACAACCAAGCCCTCATCAGCCAAGCGCAAATCGCCACATGTTCTTGTTCTGTACATATTTTTGTTCGCTTTGTAATCTAAAAATGCACTTGCTTTTTGCGACATACCCTTCTCTTCTCTGCGGTAGGATTTCAAAAAGCAAAATTTGATGCAAAGATAATAAATAATGTCACTTACGTAAGCATACAAATATTTTTCTTTTTTTCACTCTTTCGGCTTAACCAACTATCGTTTTTCTCTCTCGCCCTGAAAAATCGAAGTGTGGCATGACGGTCTTTTTTTGCCGCCATGTTCTTCGAAAATGCCCGCCACCATTTCCCGAAAAGATTGCAGGCTTTTGGGAAAAAGATTGCAGGCTTTTGGGGATTTGTTCCCTACCGGGGACGTAATGCAATGAGGGGATATCGGACGGGGCAACTGTCCTTCGGAGCCATGATTCTTATATTTTCCATTCAGTTCCGCCAACGAGTAAAGTTATTTTGCATAAACAATGATTAAGCATGAACTTTTTCATGAAATCATCTGTTATAAGGATATAGTGTTTTTCATGGTATTAGAATTAAGTTAGGTTATGCTGTCCGGTTCGGGAGAATAGGGCGGCTGATTTTTTACAACGCCCTCTTTTCACGCTATTCCGGTTTGTACCTGGAAATATTGAGAAAATCTTGCGCATTGCCTTGTTCCATCAACGTTGCCAACGTGGCATTTGTTTCCTCCATATATCTCTTTACGATTTGCCATCCTATCCATACGCCGATATTGCCGGGTGCCTCATCCGCCAAGAATTCCGAAGGCGTATCTTCAAAATACTTGTCTGTCGTCATCTTATCAGGCGTGAACAAGTGCTTCCGTTGTATAATGGCCCGCCAAATGCCACCTTCATGCTCCACACACCACTGGTATGCACGCGGAGTATACCCCATGGAGAAGGCCGGATCCATTCCCGGAAACGCAAGGGACAATACATATTGTACTTTTCCTTGGTAAATCATTCGGTCCAACAACACATTCTCATTCCCGGAAAAAGGGAACTCGCTCATTATCCATCCGGCCAGATAGTCCATGGCACATCTTGCCCGCTGCATTTTCACCCGTTGGTAATCATGAAAGAATTGTTGGTACAAAGGGAAATCCACTCCCATATACTTGTCAATCGACAGAGAGAGCAAGCTGTCTGCCGCCAGCACGTTCTGGCCGAAACCGGAAACATGCATATAAACTTTCGGGATGACCATGTCCGGGAAATTCGCTTTCAAGAAAGAAAAGCCGTGCCCCAATTGTTCCTCTATGTCGTCCACGGTAGCATAATAGGCCACAGCATCCTTATACAGCTGCAAAAGCGTGGGCTCGGCATAATAATCATGGATGCGATCCATAAATCCAGGCACGTCCAAGGAACGCAGATTCAGCACAGCCTTGCCTAAGACATCCAACATGTCAGGGTATACGGCATACAAAGAGTCCAACGCCGCCGAGTCGCCCCGCTCGATCCAGCGCAACAAAGTCTTGTCAAAACGATTCACCGTGACTGGCTGCGCACTTGTCGCTTGTTTGACCGACGCGGTTCCTGTATTGCAAGCCACCATGCAAAGCAAGAGCAAGCAACCATAAGTTATCTTATTCATCATCTGTTTCATATTAAGTCAATCATTGTCCTGGCAAGGCTCGTCTTTTTTATCTTCTGCCCTGCGGGGCTTGAAGGTACGGACCGAAGAGGCGCGCATTCTTCCATAGCGTCCATAAGCCGAATGCCCTCTTTTCCTCTTTTCCATCTCTTCAAATTTCCGTTCCAAATAATTATCAGCCATTTTACACATTATTATACTCTGCGAAAGTAAGCATTATTAATCATTTATCCTTGGTTCGGCCAAAAAAAGTGTCGTTCCACGAACAATGGTAGAACAAGAGGCATGACTTTTTTTGGGAGGGAAGGAAAAACAAGCTATATTTGGAGGCTGAATAAATCATTATGGGGACGATTCTTTCAGAGGTATCCGACCTCGGCTCCTTTCGAAGAAGGCGGAAGACGGCTCGTTTCACCATCCCTTGGAACAACTAACATCAAAAAAACAATGAGCAGACAAATAAAAAAGAGTCACGGCCTATACCGGGCAATAAAACATACAGGAAGCGTGTTGCTGCTTCTCCTGGGCATCTCCTCGCTTGGCGAAGCACAAGTGGAGGCGTGGCGGAATCCGTTGGAGTTCCCATTGCTCTTGGCGGGGAATTTTGCGGAGCTTCGCCCCAATCATTTCCATGCAGGCATCGATCTAAAGACGCAAGGTGCGACCGGGAAAGCTATCCATGCTCCTAAAGATGGATACGTTTCACGCATATCGGCCAGTCCTTGGGGGTATGGGTACGCTCTTTACCTGAACCATCCGGACGGAATCACCACTGTTTACGGGCATTTGGAACGCTTCGCCCCCAAATTGGCCCAATATTTATGGGAACAACAGCACAAACAAGAGAAGTTCGCCGTCAATTTGTTTTTGACCCCCGGACAATTCTCAGTCAAAGAAGGAGAAATCGTCGCTTACAGCGGCAACACCGGCAGTTCCGGAGGCCCGCATGTCCACTTTGAGATGCGAGAAACATCGACAGGAAAACTGCTTGACGCCCTGCCCTACTACCGGCATCTCATCAAAGACACGCGTCCGCCGAAGGTCTCAGGCATTTTGGCTTCCCCTCAGCCCGGGAAGGGCGTTGTAAACGGCAAAAGCACCAGCCAGGAGATAAACGTGGCGACGGACAAGAATGGGAACACCGTCGTGCAAACGCACATCGAGGCATGGGGGAAGGTCGGACTGGGAATCCGGGCCAACGATTACATGGACGGGACGGCTAACGTGTACGGGGTGAAAGAAATCATCCTGAAAGAGGGGGAAACCGAATGGTTCCATTCCGACATAGAGCGCCTCGATTTTTCGGACGACCGCTATATCAATGCTTGGACAGACTACGAAATCTGGTCAAGAAAACGAACGTTCTACCAAAAATGTTTCAGGGAACCCGGCAACCGCTTGCCTTTCATCCGTTGCAAAAGCAGAGGCATCCTTACCATCGACGAGGAAAAAGAGTACCACCTC